>NZ_JBFAUT010000017.1:0-144795 GCF_040679475.1 Actinoallomurus sp. NPDC052274 | reverse complement strand
GTGCAGCGGGGGGGTGGTGTGCACCGCGTTGATCATCGGGGGGTCGTGGAGCGGCGACGAGGACCGGCACCCCGCGCGGGTGAGGCCGCGCGGCGGCGAGGCCGAACGCCGCCGCGGCGGCCGCCAGCACGGCGGCGAGCAGACGGCGGTGCCGGCTCAGCGTCGCCCTCATCGGCGTCGCTTCGGCAGCGGGGTCACAGCGGTCATGGGCGCTCCGGGGGAACGTCGGGCCGTCCGGGCGGCAGGGCGGGCCGGGGTGGTCATGGGTGCTGGACGGGGACGCTGGGCCCGTCCAGACGGCAGTGCGGGCCGGGGGTGGTCATGGGCGCTGAACGGCGATGACGGGCCCGTTCAGGGCGGTGGGCGGGTTGGGGACGGTCTCGGCAGGGGCGGGCGGGGAGGACGTCAAGGGAGCTCGATGGGGACCTCGAGCCCGTCCAGGGCGTGCGGGCAGGGGCAGTCGCGGTCGGCGGGGAGCGTGCCGATGATGTCGATGACGAGGTCGCGCAGCCGGTCGACGTTCTGCGCGAAGACGCGGAGCACCTCCTCGTGGGTGACGCCCTCGCCCTCCTCGATGCCGGCGTCGAGGTCGGTGACGAGACAGGCCGGGATGTAGCACAGCGCCAGCTCACGGGCGAGGACGGCCTCGGGGTGACCGGTCATGCCGACGAGGGTCCAGCCCTGGGCGGCGTACCAGCGGGACTCGGCGCGGGTGGAGAAGCGCGGCCCTTCGATGACGACGAGGGTGCCGCCGTCGACCGGCTGCCACTCCGCAGCGCGGGCGGCCTCCAGCGCGGTGTGGCGGCCGCGCGGGCAGTAGGGGTCGGCGAAGGACAGGTGCACGGCGCCGTCGTCGTAGTAGGTCTGCGCGCGGCCGCTGGTGCGGTCGATGAGCTGGTCGGGGATGGCGAGGGTGCCGGGGCCGTACGCCGGGGCCAGCGAACCGACGGCGCTCGGGGCGATGACCTGGCGGACCCCGAGGGAACGCAGGGCCCAGAGGTTCGCCCGATAGGGGATCTTGTGCGGCGGATAGCGGTGGTCGCGGCCGTGCCGGGGCAGGAACGCGACTCGGCGACCGGCCACCGTGGTCAGGGCGATGGTGTCGCTGGGCGGGCCGTAGGGGGTGGGCACCTCGATCTCCTCGACGTCGTCGAGGAAGGAGTAGAAGCCGGACCCACCGATCACGCCGATCTCTGCATGCATGAGCCGGACCCTAGTCGGCCGCCGCGACGGGCCGCGAGACCACCCTCCGAACCTGTGGACAACGCGCGCTCCAGCCACCTGGCCACGGATCGATATCAGACTCGCGATATGTCTTGTCAGTGCGAGGGACGCGTAATATCTTCTCGGCGATAGAGAGATGTTACGCGCTTCCAGAAAGGTGAACCATGCCGAGCCGACTGGCCGGTGTTCCCGCCGGCCGCCGTACCAAGTGGGTCGTCCTCGTCGCCTGGCTGATCCTGCTGATGGTCGGCGGCGCGCTCGGGGGCAAACTGCAGGGCGTCACGAAGAACAGCGCCGAGGCCTACCTGCCGGGCGGGGCCGAGGCGACCAAGGTCATCAAGCTGCAGCAGAAGCTGCACCACGAGGACGGGACCGTCACGCTCGTGTCGTACGAGCGGCGCGGCGGCGTCACCCCACAGGACCTGGCGTTCGCGCGGGCGGCGGCCGCGGAGCTGAAGGGCGTCTCGCACGTCGCGTCGGTCACGGGGCCGATCACCTCCAGGGACGGTGCGGCGATGCAGCTCGTCGTCCCGGTCAGCGGCGACGGGGACGTCGTCCTCAAGTCGATCGACGAGCTCCGCAAGGTGGTCGAACGCGGGCCGCCGGCCGGGCTCGACGTCCGCGTCACCGGTCCGGGCGGCACGCAGTCCGACCTGATCGGGGTCTTCATGACGGTCGACGGCACTCTCCTGCTCGTCACCCTGGCCGTCGTGATCGTCATGCTGCTGGTGACGTACCGCAGCCCGTTCCTGTGGGTCGTGCCGCTGGTGTCGGCCGGTTCGGCGTACATGCTGTCCCAGGGACTGGTCTACCTGCTCGCCAAGGCGGGTCTCACGGTCAACAGCCAGAGCACCGCGATCCTGGCGGTCCTGGTGTTCGGCGCCGGCACGGACTACGCGCTGCTGCTGATCGCCCGCTACCGGGAGGAGCTGCACCGGCACGAGGACAAGCACGAGGCCATGCGGATCGCGCTGCGTCGCGCGGGGCCCGCCGTCCTCGCCAGCGCAGCCACCGTGACGATCGCGCTGCTGTGCCTGGTCGTCGCCGAGCTCAACTCCACCAGCGGCCTCGGCCCGGTCGCGGCGGTCGGCATCGTGTGCGCGCTGGTCGCCATGACCACGCTGCTGCCCGCCCTGCTCGTGGCGCTGCCGCGCGGCGTCTTCTGGCCGATCGTGCCGCGGTTCGACGTCCGGTACGTCGACGATTCCGACGCGCTGGAGAAGGAGCACGGCGTCTGGGCCCGCGTCGCGCGGTTCGTCAGCGTCCGGCCGCGGATCATCTCGATCGGCGGCGTGCTGGTGTTGGCCGCCCTGGCGTTCGGCGTCCTGTCGTTGAAGACCGGTCCCATCTCGAACGCCGGACAGTTCGTCGGCACCCCTGACTCGGTCGTGGGCGAGCGGGTGCTGGCCCGGCATTTCCCGGCCGGCACCGGCAGCCCGGCGGTCGTCCTCGGCCCGCGCAACCCCGACCTGCGTGCCACGATCGCCCGTACGCCCGGCGTGTCCGCGGTGAGCGCACCGGTGGTCGCGGGCGACTACGAGCAGTACGACGCGACCCTGTCCAGTGCGGCGGACACCGGCGCCGCCCGCGACACGGTCGACCGGCTGCGCGCCGCGGTGCACCCCCTGAGGGCGATGGTCGGCGGGACCACCGCCGTCAACCTCGACACGCAGCGCGCCGCCGCGCACGACAACAAGGTGATCATCCCGATCGTCCTGGCCGTCGTGTTCGTCATCCTGGTCCTGCTGCTGCGGGCCCTGGTCGCGCCGCTGCTGCTGATGGCGACGGTGGTGCTGTCGTTCGCCGCGTCACTCGGGGTGTGCGGGCTGGTGTTCACCCACGTGTTCGGCTTCGAGGGCGCCGACTCCAGCTTCCCGCTGGAGATCTTCATCTTCCTGGTCGCGCTCGGCGTCGACTACAACATCTTCCTCATGACCCGGGTGCGGGAGGAGTCGCAGCGGCTGGGCACGCGGCGCGGCATCCTGCGCGGCCTCACCGTCACCGGCGGTGTGATCACCTCGGCCGGGGTCGTGCTGGCCGCGACGTTCGCGGGGCTGGCGACCCTGCCGGTGACGGGCACGGTGGAGATGGCCTTCGCGGTCGCGTTCGGCGTGCTGCTCGACAGCCTGCTGATCCGGTCGCTGCTCGTCCCGGCTCTGACGTACGACATCGGGAAGCGCATCTGGTGGCCGGGCCGTCTCGCGGGGGACGCGGCCGTCGAGCCGGACCGACGGTCGACGCCGCAGGCGGTGCGCTGATCACAGGGCGCTGATCACAGGCCCGCCGGCTGAGTACAGGGCGCGACGGGCTCCCCGACCGGGCGGGGAGCCCGTCGCCCACGGCGTCATGGACCGAGCGCCCGCCGGAACCGGCACGGCGACGGCCCCCGTCATCCTCGGCGGGTCAGGCGACCTTCTCGCCGGAGGAACCGCCGGACGAGCCGGCCGAGCCCGAAGAAGAGTCAGAGGAGGACGAGGACGAGGAAGAGGTGTCCTTCTTCGCCTCGGTCTTGGCGGGCTCGCTCTTCTTCGCCGAGCCGCTGGTCGAGGTGCTCGATCCACTGCGGCTGTCGGTGCGGTAGAAGCCCGATCCCCTGAACACGATCGCCGCCGGGGAGAACACCTTGCGCAGACGCCCGCCGCATGCGGGGCACTCGGTCAGCGGGTCGTCGCTGAACTTCTGCACGACCTCCAGAGGCTCACCGCATTCGGTGCACGCGTACTGATACGTCGGCACGAGTTCCTCCTAGCTGTACACAGCCCTCGGGGGGCTGGCACTCTCACTCAGTGACTGCTAATGCTACCGGGCGCCGAATGATTCCCGCCGCACACGTTCACTGATCACCGTGCTCGCCGTACCAGCCGGCCAGCTTCCCGCGCCGGCTGACGGCGCGCAGCCGGCGTTCGGCGGCGGGCCGGGCGGCGCTCGTGGCGACGACCAGCAGCTCGTCGCCCGCCTGCAGGGCGGTGTCGGGGCCCGGCACGAAGCTGTGCCCGTCCCGTACGACCAGCGTGATCACCGCGCCCTCGGGCAGCCGCAGCTCGAAGATCTCCACGTTGTTGAGCCGGGAGTCCGGCGGGATCCGGATCTCCAGCAGGTCGGCGTGCAGCTCCTCCAGCGGGGCGGCCTCGACGTCGATCTCCCGGGCGCGGTCGGGGACGGTCACCCGCAGGAGGCGCGCGAGCGAGGACAGCGTCGGCCCCTGCAGCAGGGTGAACACCACAACGATGATGAACACCTGCGCGAACAGCGCCTCCGCACCGGGCAGCCCGGCCGTCACCGGGATCGTCGCCAGCACGATCGGCACGGCGCCGCGCAGCCCGGCCCACGACAGGAACGCCTTGGCCCGCAGGTCGAGCCCGAAGAACGGCGTGGACACCAGGACCGACAGCGGCCGCGCCACCAGCACGAGGGCGAACCCGCAGATCAACGCCGCGCCGACCTGCGCCGGCAGCTCATCCGGAGACGCCAGCAGCCCGAGCATGATGAACAGTCCGATCTGCGCCAGCAGGGCCAGCCCCTCGGCGAACCCGCGGGTGGCCGGGCGGTGCGGCAGCCGGCTGTTGCCCAGCACGAGGGCCGCCAGGTAGGTCGCCATGAACCCGCTGGTGTGCGCGACGGACGCCGCGCCGTACGCGCCGACGGCGAGCGACAGCACCGCGATCGGGTACAGGCCGGACGCGGGCAGCGCCGCCCGGCGCAGGGCGCGCGCGCCGAGCCAGCCGACCAGGAGCCCGATCGTCGCCCCCACGACGAGCTCGTAGACCAGCTCACCCGCCATCATCAGCGGCGACTCCACGTGTTTCGCGCTGAGAGCGGCGACGAGGATGACGACCGGCGCGTCGTTGAACCCGGACTCGGCCTCCAGGATGCCGGTCAGGCGGGCGGGCAGCGGCAGCCGCCGCAGCACGGAGAACACCGCCGCGGCGTCCGTCGGGGCGAGCACGGCGCCCAGCAGCAGGGCGAGGCGCCAATCGATGCCCACCAGCCAGTGCGCCACCGCCGCGACCACCGCGATGCTGACCGCGGTGCCGGCGACGGCCAGCGAGAGGGCGGCCGGGATGGCCCCCCGTACGGCCGACCAGCGGGTGGTGAGTCCGCCTTCGGCCAGGATGAGGACCAGCGCCGCCAGACCCAGTGTCTCGGCGACCAGCATGTCGTCGAACCGGATGCCGAACCCCGACTCGCCCAGCACCAGGCCGAACGCCAAGTACAGCAGCAGACTGGGCAGCCCGCTGCGGTGGGCCAGTCGGACGGCCACGATCGCCACGATGACCACGATCGAGCCGAGCAGCAGCCACAGGTCGAGTTTCACCCACACCCCCTTGAACAGGACTTTCTCACA
This sequence comes from Actinoallomurus sp. NPDC052274, assembly GCF_040679475.1. Taxonomy (NCBI): domain Bacteria; kingdom Bacillati; phylum Actinomycetota; class Actinomycetes; order Streptosporangiales; family Thermomonosporaceae; genus Actinoallomurus; species Actinoallomurus sp. NPDC052274. Next base: position 139,226 of record NZ_JBFAUT010000017.1, on the reverse strand, counting down.
ATCCGTCACCGGCGACGGCGGAGCGCCGCCGCGCTGGACGGGGGAAGGCCGAATCAGCGGTAGCGAATCGGCGCCGACGGATCAGCGCCGATGGATCAGCGATGGCGGATCAGCGGTAGCGGATCAGCGGTGGCGGATCAGCGGGTCGACACCGTTGACGACGTTCGTCACCGGCCGGCCCTCGGCCGCGGCCCGTATGTTGTCGACCACGGCGGTGATGATGTTGAGCTGCGACTGCCGGGTCGCGCCGGCCGCGTGCGGAGAGAGCAGGACGCTCTCGTGCCGCCGCAGCGGATGGTCGGCGGGCGGCGGCTCGTCCTCGTACACGTCGAGCGCCGCTCCGGCCAGCCCGCCGCCGTCCAGCGCGGCGAGCACGGCGTCGTCCGGCACGATCCCGCCACGCGCGACATTGATCAGGAACGCGCCCCGGGGCAGCAGCGCCAGCCGCCGGGAGTCCAGCAGCCCGACGGTCTCCGGCGTGCGCGGCAGGCAGACGACGAGGATGTCGGAGCCGGCGAGCAGGTCGTCCAGCTCCTGGTAGACGCCGGTGTCCCGGCGCCGCCGCGACCAGTACGCGACCCGGCAGCCCAGCGCCTCGAACAGCCGCATGACCTCCGCGCCGATCGCGCCCATGCCGAGCACGCCGACCCGGCGGTTCGCCAGCTCGTCCGAACCGCGGGCGGCCGTCTCCAGCTGCGGCCAGCCGCCCTCCCGCATGCGCCGGTCCGCCCAGGACAGCTGCCGGGACAGGTCCAGCGCGGCGGCCAGGGCCCACTCGGCCACCGAACGGGCGTTCGCGCCGGCGGTGTTGGCCACCGCCACCCCGGCGGCGGTCAGCGCGTCCAGGTCGAGGCTGTCCACCCCGACCGACGGCATCTGCACGAACGCCAGGCGCGGGGCGGCCGCCACGGCGGCGGCGTCGAGCGACAGCTCGCCGGTGAAGTCGCCGACGACCAGCTCCGCGTCGGCCAGCGCCGCGTGCAGGGCCTCGCGACTCCGCTCGGCGGGCACGACGACCTCGGCGAGCGGGTCGAACACGTGGTGGATCAGGTCCGGGCCCAGCGGCGGCAGCGCGAGCAGCCGCCAGCCCTTGGCGTTCACGTCCCTCCCCCGGGCGGAGCGAACCTGACCAGGCCGCCCGACGGGGTGACCGCCGCGCGTACGGGCAGGTCGTGTGCTTCGGCGGGCAGGGAGGCGACCAGCTCGGTGTCGTAGACCGGCGCGATCGTCAGGATGCCGGGGGCGACGCGGGTCAGCGCCCGGTCGTACGAGCCGCCGCCGCGCCCGAGGCGCACGCCGGTCGACGACACCGCCAGCGCGGGGACGAGGACCATGTCGGCGCTGCGGATCGCCTCCGGGCCGCGCGCCGGCTCGGTGGGCTCCAGCAGGCCGTACGGCCCCGGCCGCAGCGAGTCGGGGCCCTCGTAGGAGGCCCAGTCCAGGTCGCGGTCCGGCAGCAGCCGAGGAACGAGGACGTACGTGCCGCGCTTCCACAGCGCGAACAGGAGGCTCTGGGTGGCCGGCTCGGTGCCGACCGAGACGTACGCGGCGACGGTGCCGGCCATCTCCGCCTCCGGCAGCGTCAGCACGGTGTCGCGCAACAGCCGCCCGGAGGCGGTGCGTTCGTCCGGGGTGAGGCGGGCGCGGGCCGCCAGCAGGTCCGAACGCAGGGCCGTCTTCTCCTCGGTGATGTCGCGCACGTCTCTATTGTCGCGTGAAACCGGAGTGAGAATCCCCTTCGAATGCACGACGCAAGGGGGGACCGTTCGCGGAACAGCCGCGATCGACGGTTAGGGTCTTGTCATGGCCGACCACGTACCCGTCACCAAGGCGGTCGTTCCCGCTGCCGGCCTTGGCACGCGCTTCCTGCCCGCGACCAAGGCGACCCCCAAGGAAATGCTCCCCATCGTCGACAAGCCGGCGATCCAGTACGTCGTCGAGGAGGCCGTCGCGGCCGGGCTCGACGACATCCTGCTGATCACCGGCCGGGGGAAGCGGCCGATCGAGGACCACTTCGACCGCGCGTACGAGCTGGAGGAGGCGCTGCGCGCCAAGGAGGACCCCGAGCGGCTCGGGTCGGTCCGGGAGTCCGCCGAGCTCGCCGACGTCCACTACGTGCGCCAGGGCGAGCCGAAGGGCCTCGGACACGCCGTCCACTGCGCCCGCCGGCACGTCGGCAACGAGCCGTTCGCCGTGCTGCTCGGCGACGACCTGATCGACGAGCGCGACCTGCTCCTGCAGCGCATGCTCGAGGTCCGCGAGACCCACGGCGGCAGCGTCGTGGCGCTGATGGAGGTCGAGCCCGAGCAGGTGTCGCTGTACGGCTGCGCCGCGATCGAGCCGACCGACGAGGACGACGTCGTCCGCGTCACCGACCTCGTCGAGAAGCCCGTGCCGGGGGAGGCCCCGAGCCGGTGGATCATCATCGGCCGGTACGTCTGCGACCCCGCCGTGTTCGACGTCCTGGAGAAGACCCCGCCGGGCCGGGGCGGCGAGATCCAGCTCACCGACGCGCTGCTCACGCTGGCCAAGCGGGACCGCTCGGAGGGCGGCCCGGTGCACGGCGTGCTCTTCCGCGGCCGCCGCTACGACACCGGCAACAAGCTGGACTACCTGCGCACGGTCGTGCAGTTCGCGGCCGACCGGCCCGAGCTGGCCGACGAGTTCCTGCCGTGGCTCCGAGAGTTCGTGGCGAAGCACGATGAAGCGGGTAGATGAGCATCTGGCGGACATCCTGGGGTCGGTACGGGAGCTTCCGCCCCTGGAGTTGGCCCTGTCGGAGGCATCCGGCGGCGTCCTCGCCGAGCCCGTCACCGCGCCCGTCGACCTGCCGCCGTTCGACAACTCCGCCATGGACGGATACGCGGTGCTGGCCGCGGACGTCGCGGCCGCGTCCGAGACATCACCCGTAAGCCTGTCGGTCGTCGGCGACATCGCCGCCGGCGACCAGGGCGCGTACGGCATCGCCCCGGGGCTGTGCGCCCGCATCATGACCGGCGCGCCGCTGCCCGGCGGCGCGGACGCCATCGTCCCGGTCGAGTGGACCGACGGCGGCACCGCCAAGGTGACGATCCGGCGGGCCGCCACGCCCGGCCACTACATCCGGCGCGCGGGGGAGGACGTCACCGCCGGGCAGACCGTCCTGCCGGCCGGCACCCGGCTCGGCGCCGCCCAGATCGGCATGCTCGCCGCGGTCGGCCGGGCCCGCGTCCTCGTACACCCCCGGCCCCGCGTCGCCGTGCTGTCCACCGGCAGCGAACTGGTCGAGCCCGGCCGCCCGGTCGGTCCCGGCCAGATCTGGGACTCCAACAGCTTCGCGCTGACCGCCGCCGTCACCGAGGTGGGCGGCGTGGGGTTCCGGGCGGGCTCGGTCGGCGACGACCCGCGTGAGGTCCTCGCCACGATCGAGGAGCAGCTCGCGTCCGCCGACCTGATCATCACGTCGGGCGGGGTGAGCATGGGCGCCTACGACGTCGTCAAGGAGGTGCTGTCCGGGCTCGGCACGATGCGGTTCGAGAAGGTCGCGATGCGGCCCGGCAAACCCCAGGGCTTCGGCCTGCTCGACGACCGCGTCCCCGTCTTCACACTGCCCGGCAACCCGGTCAGCGCGTACGTCTCCTTCCAGGTGTTCGTCCGCCCGGCGCTGCGCGCGCTGCAAGGGCTGCCGCCCGCCCCGCCGCGCACCGTACGGGCCTACCTCGCCGCGCCGATCACCTCGCCGGAGGGCCTGCGGCACTACCTGCGCGCGGAGCTGTCGACAGACGCGGACGGGGACTACCGGGTGTTCCCGGCGGAGGCACAGGGCTCCCACCAGGTCTTCGCGCTCGCGTCCTCGAACGCGCTGATCGTCCTGCCCGAGGACGTCACCGAACTCCAGGCCGGGGATACCGTCGACGTGCTGGAGCTGCCATGAGCGAGCGAGTCATGAGCGCAGCGCCTCTGGTCGCTCCTCCGAGGAAGGGGGCCGCATGACCGGTTTCTCGCACCTCGACGAGTCCGGGGCGGCCCGGATGGTGGACGTCTCCGCCAAGGAGGTCTCCGCCCGTACGGCCACCGCCACCGGCTTCGTGCGCCTGTCCGCGGAGTGCGTCGCCGCCCTGCGTGCCGGGAACGTCCCGAAGGGCGACGCGCTCGCCGTCGCCCGCATCGCCGGGATCCAGGCGGCCAAGCGCACTCCCGACCTCGTCCCGCTGTGCCACCCCATCGCCATCCACGGCGTCACCGTCGACCTGACCGTCCGCGACGACGGCGTGGCCATCGTCGCGCAGGTGCGCACCGCGGACCGTACGGGCGTGGAGATGGAGGCGCTGACCTGCGTGTCCGTCGCCGGGCTCGCCCTCATCGACATGGTCAAGGCGGTCGACCCGGCCGCCGTCATCACGGACGTGCGCGTCGAGGAGAAGACCGGCGGCAAGACCGGCGTCTGGCGGCGGCCGTGACGGCGATCAGGGCCATGGCGGTCACCGTGTCGAACCGCGCCCACGCCGGCGTCTACGAGGACACCTCCGGGCCGGTCCTCGCCGGTCTCCTGCGCGACCTCGGCTGCCAGGTCGACGGCCCGGTCGTCGTCCCCGACGGCGAGCCGGTCGAGGAGGTCCTGCGTGACGCCGTCGCTCAGGGCTACGACGCCGTCGTCACCAGCGGCGGCACCGGACTCACCCCGACCGACCGGACCCCGGAGATGACCAGGCGCGTCATCGAACGCGAGATCCCCGGCATCGCCGAGGCCATCCGGCTCACCGGCCGGCAGAAGGTCCCGGCCGCGATCCTGTCCCGCGGCCTGGCGGGCGTCGCCGGACGTACCCTCATCGTCAACCTGCCCGGCTCGACGGGCGGGGTACGCGACGGGATGGCCGTACTCGGCGAGGTGCTGCGACACGCCGTCGACCAGATCGGCGGCGGCGATCACCCGCGCACACCCTGACGAGGATGGCGTAGGACCCGCCACAGGGGAATCATGGGAGTGTGGCAAGCATGCGGGGTTGGCCGGCCAACCTGAACGAGGGGCCGGTCGGGCTGCGGCCCTTGCGGCTACGTGACGCGCCGATCTGGCGGGAGGTGCGGATCCGCAACGCCGAATGGCTGCGTCCCTGGGAGCCGACCAATCCCGAGACGCCGCTCTTCCGCAGTGGGCTCGGTCCCTACCTCAGCATGGTGCAGACGATGCGCCGCGAGGCCCGGCACGGCCTGGCCCTGCCGTGGGTCGTGACGTACGACGGGGAGTTCGCCGGGCAGCTCACCATCGGCGCCATCGTCTGGGGCTCCGCCCGGTCGGCACAGATCGGCTACTGGGTCGACAAGGCCGTCGCCGGTCGCGGCGTCATGCCGACCGCCGTCGCCCTGGCCGTCGACCACGCCTTCTTCAACGTCGGCCTGCACCGCGTCGAGGCGAACATCCGCCCGGAGAACACCGCGAGCCGCCGCGTCGTCGACAAGCTCGGCTTCCGCGAGGAGGGCGTCCGCCGGCGGCACCTGCACATCGACGGCGCCTGGCGCGACCACATCTGCTACGCCCTGACGACGGAGGACGTTCCCGGTGGCCTGCTGGCCCGCTGGCGTGCCAGCACCCGCCAGGCCTTCCCGCACTGAGTCCGGACCAGCGTCGAGGGGGACGGCGGCTGAGGCGTTCACCGGGATGCCGCCCCCCGGCGACCCAGGGTTTCCCGCGGACACGGGATGATCACCGCAGCCGGACGGTGGCGCGGACGATACGGGAACGTGATGTTTGCGGAGCCATACTCCGGATACCGAGGGTGGCGGGCGCCGTGATCATGGTGCCTGGAAACTTTTGGTCAGCAAAGTTTCAGGAAGGATCCGATCTCGCGACACACCGCCCCTAATGCTCGTCAACCACTGACGGTGGGTCTTAGCGTGCGGGACGTGAGCGAGCGCGTCTGCGAGGTCAGCCTGCGGCCTCGACGCGCCTATGAGGAGGGCTGATGAGCAGCGCACTCCTCTACCTTGCGATCGTAGCCGTCTGGGGCGTCGTCCTGGTCCCCATGTGGCTCCGCCGCGACGGCTCCCGCACCCGGAACCGGCGCCTGGACGATGACGCCGACACACTGGCCGAGACGCCCGCCGAGGCCGGTGAGAGCCTCGACGAGGCACCGCTCGAGGACGAGGTGATCCCGGCTCGTGCGACCCGCTCCGCCGCCGGCCGGCGGGCGAGCCGCGCCGCCGTCATCGCCCGCCGCCGACGCCGCACCGTCGGTCTCATCCTGCTCGTGCTGACGGCGGTCGCCACCGTCGTCGCCGGCGTCACGCCGTGGTGGTTCACGCTGCCGCCGTCCGTGCTGCTCGTCGGCCACCTCACGCTGCTGCGCATCGCCGTCAAGATGGACGCCGAACGCCGCCGCGCCCGACGCCTCGCCCACCTCCGCGCCCTCGAGGCCGACCGCCGCGCCCGTGCCAAGGAGGAGGCACGCCTCGCCCGCGAAGCCCAGCGGTCCGCCGAGATCATCGCCATGCCCGACCGCCCGCAGCAAGAGGTCTACGACCAGTACACCGACCAGCGCGCCGTCGGCGACTGAACCGGGCCGACGAAGACCGGACCCGCCCTGCCGTGGCGGATGTCGTCGCCTACTCTCGACCGAACCGGCGGCCCGCCGCCGCGGCGCGACCCGCCGGGCGGCGGCAGGCGCTGATCACTGGCGTTCACTGCCCTCTATCGGCAGCAGATGCCAGGGATCAACGCGGCCGTGCAGGCCCACGCTGCACGGCCGCGTTGATCCTGTCGGGGGCGCTCGGAAGCAGTGCCGACCTGCTGTGATCCGGAACACCGGGCAACCGATGCGCGAGGAGTGCCGAATGTTTGCTAGCCTTACAGCGTCCTTGGGGCTGTAGCGCAGTCCGGTAGCGCACCTCGTTCGCATCGAGGGGGTCAGGGGTTCAAATCCCCTCAGCTCCACTTCGGACCTGGGACCAGCGGGAAGAGAGCTTCGCTCTCTTCCCGCTGGTCCTTCGTCGTTTCCTCCGGGGGACACCCCCCCGGACCCCCGATGGTCAAAGGCCGGTCCCGTTCACGGAACCGGCCTTTTTCGATCTTGTACAGCAGTGGAGTACAGCAACAGCTACGAATCGAGCCGCTTGCCGAGTCGCTTGAGCGCCTTCCGCGTGGCGTCCGAGGAGACCTCGCTGTAGACGTTCATGGTGACCGAGATCTGGCTGTGCCGCAGGATCTGCATCGCCACCCTCGGGTGTACGTCCATTGCGAGGAGGATTGAGGCGCACGTCTTGCGCGTCGCGTGAACCGGGATCTTTCGGACGGCGGCCTTTGCGCACGCGGTGGCGAAGCTCCGGTTGAAGTTACGCGGCTCGATCGGCTGCCCGGTGCGCGTCGTGAAGACCAGGCCCAGGCCCGGCCACTCACCCCCGGCAGCGTCGCGGGCCGCCGCCTGGTCCTTCTCACGCTCGCGGAGCGCCGTGGCGCAGATGCCGACGAGGGGGAGCACCGCGTCAGAGCTCTCGGACTTGGTCTCGCGGTGCAGAAGCTGCCGCCGGATGCGCTGAATCTGCCAGCCGATCGTCAGCTCTGACTTTGGGGCGATCGGCTGACGCGCCGCTTCCGATCCTCAGGCCGTAGCCGGCCTTGCGGTCCGGGTCGGCTTGTCCTCGATCTTGGCGGTTGTCTGACCAGCACCTTTGCCCGGTCTGGCCAGATGACCAATCATCTTGCGGTTACGTGATGCCGTGAGCTTCCTCAGGAGAAGACGAGTTCGAGTACTGTGCCCACGAAAATGCACATCAGTCCTGGGCCCCAGAACAGTTTCACGTAGAACCATTCTTCCGTCAGGTCGATGTCCTCGAGTGTTCCAGTCTGGGCCCGCTTCGGCTTTCTCCGGTCGTACACCACCGGCACGACGGTGCCCACTGGCCCGCGTGGCTCCGGCCCGACCTCGATAAAACTGGCTCGAGGCGAGCCCTCGTCCAGACGGACGTCGTAGTAGACGCGATGGCCGCCCCTGATCCATTCCTGCAGGGTGGAGACCGCTTCACCCTCGACGCCGTGACGTTGCAGTCTGCGCAGCTTCAGCCACTTGACCATCCCCCCCCGAATTGAGGACGCAGGCGCACACACCAAGAGCCACCAGTGCGGCCGACACATTTTCAACCATGGCCCTACAATCTGCTGACGAAACCGGCCCAATCGAATCGGGTGCCAAGGAGCGACCGCGAAACCCCTGGTAGACGGGTCGTCACCAGGTCGGACATACCTACCGGGAATCTTGCATACTTGTCCACCCACTGCACCGCAGACCTGCGTTGCCTCGCCCGTTCACTGACCGCACATCGCTGAGTGGCCGGCCACCGCTCGCGGGATATGCGCCTCTCGCGTCTGTTCGGTCCGGGGCATGGCGTAAGCCGAGGTCAGCCGGGGACCGTAGACTGTGTCGCCGACCTTCTGTGGATCCGCCGGTGCCCGCTGAGGCTGCTGCTGTACAGCAGGGCAGTACAGCAACACCGTCGTACGGCACCTGCCACGGTCTCATGGCAACGCACGTCCGAGCAGGGCACGCCAGAGCCGACCATGATCGCGCCGGTAGTACGCATCGAGGGGGTCAGGGGTTCGAATCCTCTCTGCTCATCTGGGGCACCTCGGTCGTCGACGCCCCCGTCGCCGGAAGGTGTCCTCCTTGACGCCCCAACAGGCGCTCGACGACCACGGCGGAGAGGCAGAGAAGGGCCGCGAGCACGGAGAAGACGGGGAAGATCGCCGTGCCGTCCCAGACGGTCGCGCCGATGCCCACGAGGAGCGTGGGCGTGATGAGCGCGCCGTACGCGAGCAGGTAGAACATGGACATGACAGCCCCGCGCCGCTCGGCGGGGATGTGTGCGGTCAGGTGGCGCAGGGAGCCGCCGAAGGCGAGTCCGTAGGCACCGCCCTGGAGCGCGAAGGTGAGGATGATGACGCCGGCGTTGCCGGTCGCGAAGCCGCCCACTCCGGCCAGCATCAGCATGGCGAGTGCCGTGTCGCCGACGAGTGCGACCGTGCGGGCGGGGTAGCGGGCGCCGACGACCTGCGCAAAGGCGGCGGCGAGGGGCACGGCCGCGATGACGACACCGCCGAAGAACGGCCCGTCGACGTGCGCGGCGTGGGCGGCGATCGAGGGTTCCAGCGAGAAGCAGACCCGAGCACGGCCCAGGCGGCGCCGGCACCGATCACGGCGAAGACGAAGCGCCCACGGATCTCCTTGGGCACCTGCGGGCGCGGGATTCCCAGCGGCGCGGCACCCGCCGCGGGGTGCGGCTCACGCATCACCAGCAGGAGGACGAACAGGACGAGGGCGATGAGCGCGTCGGCAAGGTAGGGCAGGAGCAGGGGGTGGAAGCCGGTCTGGGCGAGGTCCGCGGTGCCGAGCGCGGCAACGGCGATGCCGGCGTTGAACACGATGGCGGTGAGCGTCCCGCTCCGGGCCGCCCGGTCGGGGCTCACGTCCAGCAGGGCGGCCCCGCCGACGACGACGATCGCGCCGATCCCCAGGCCGTTGAGCATCCGCGCCACGACGAGATATCCGGGTCCTGCGGCGAAGACGAAGACGGCGAGCCCGGCGAGGAGCAGCAGGAGGGCGACGAGGAGTACGGGCCGGCGACCGTACCGGTCGGAGAGGGCCCCGGAGACGAGGGTCGCGACGACAGCCACGGCCCCGTACGCGGCGAAGATGACGGTGGTGAGGAAGGGCGGATAGTCCCACTTCTCGGCATACAGGGAGTAATCCTTGGCCACGGGTTGCAAAGCGCGAGTATCGCCATGCGTTGCAAGGCCGAAGACGTCCCCTGGGTACGTCTGTCGTCGGTCCACGGTCCCCGGCCTGGCCAGAGGGTGCTGACGCTCTCACGCGCCCCCTCTCACCACCGGGGACGCTGAGCGAACTGAGGGCTGTCAGGGCGCTGGGGACGGTCCTGACCGCCCTGCCCGAAACCGGGATTGAAACCGTTGGAGCGCTGGGGGAGCCTTTGATCGTTCTGGTCGCCCTGGGCAGAACCGGAACGGAAACCGTTGGAGCGCTGGGGGAAGTCTGGACGCTGCGGGCGTTCAATGCGCCACGGGTAGGGCTGAGCACAACGAGACGCTCGCCCGGACGGACCCTCGCAGGCCTGGGCGGACCCTCGATGGCCGACGCTCCCACGACCGCCGGTGGACCCGTCACCTGACGTAGTGGTGCGATGCGGCCTTGGCCGGCTCGTCGGCCGCTCCGAGGACGTGTCCGGCCTGGTCGGCCTGGCGGTGTGGGTCGGCTTGGCGGTGCGGGACGGCCGTGGAGTGTGGGTTGGACGAGCCGTCTTACTCGGTTTGGCTGTCTTGTGCGGCTTGGTCGTCTTGTGCGGCTTTGCTGTTTTGCTCGGCTTGGCCGTCGGGGTCGGCTCGGCGGAGGGAGTCGGTTCGGCGGTCGGGGTCGGTTGAGCGGGTGAGCTCGGCTCGGCGGACGGGGTCGGCTTCGCGGTCGGAGTCGATTCGGACGGCGAGGTCGGTTCGGTCGACGGAGTGGATTCAGCCGGTGAGGTCGGCTTCGCGGTCGGAGTCGGTTCGGTCGTCGGGGTCGTCTTGGCGGGTGACGTCGGAGTCGACGACTTCGAGCCGCCTGCCGGGGCGGTGGTCCGCCGAGGCGTCGCGGTCGTGGGCGCGGTGCCGGTCCGGCTCGGCGTCGGCGACGTGTGCGGGTGAGACGTGACCGCCTTCGGTGAGGGGGACGTCCGGTCGCCCGACGGCGTGGGCCGGGCCGAACCGCTCGGCTTCGCACTCTGGTGCGCGGTCGTGCCGGTGTCCTGAGCGCGGTCCGAGCTGGTCAACGCGAAGGCCGCGCCGGTCGCCGCGGCCAGGCAGGCCACCAGGGCCACGACCGGGAGGAGCCGACCGCCGACGGAAGGCTTCTTGTGCTTGGCGTGCGTGCCGCGAACGACCGGCTGCTCGCCGTTGCTCGCGTCCGCGTCCTCGGCCCACGCGGCGTCGATGGCCTCCCAGGCGGCCGACTCCGCGCCGAGCTCCGCGGCCTCGGCCGGTCCGGATTCGGAGGACGCCGGCTCGGCGGGCCGGGCCTCGTCAGGTTCGGACGGAACCGGTCGCGGGTCCGGGGAGCTCTCATCGATACGGCGCAACGGCGCGGTGGCCGACTCGTCGGGGGAGATGCGCGGGATCTGCTGAGTGGCGTCGTCGTCGGCCTGCGCGGCGGGCGCGTCGAGCGAGGGCGTCCCCTCCGCGTCGAACACCGCTGCGCCGCCGAGGGCGGGCTTCGCCGCCGCACACGAGGACAGCACCCGTTCCCGTTCGCCCGAGGGCGGTTCGTACCCCAGCGTCACCAGCCGGTGCAGCGCCTCCCCGCTCAGGGGGGCGAGCATGCCCGAGCCCTGGCCGTGCACGGAGGCGGCGGCCGCTTCCAGGCGCTGCTGCGCCTCCCAGGCGAGCGTCTCGGCGGTCTGCCTCGTCACGCCGAGGACCTGGGCGGTCTGGTCGGCATCGAGAGTGTTCGTCAGCGCCAGAACCTCGCGGTGCCCGGGGCTGAGGAGGGCCAGCGCGCGTCGTGGCGGGTCGGTCGACACGGTCGTCGCGACGCTGCGCGCGAAGGCGCCGCGCCGCACGCACTCGGCTCGGGCGAGTGAGTGCAGCCACACGGGCAGTCGCGCGTCGTCGTCGGGGACGGCACCCGGATCGCGGGCGACCGCCACGAAGGCGTCGCGCAGCGCGTCGCCCGCCTCGACGCCGACCATGACGTAGCAGTACGCGTAGAGCGCTTCGGCGTACTCGTCATAGAGCGTGCCGAACGCCTGCGGATCACCGGCTCGCAGAGTCTCGGTCAGGGACACCGGTACCTCCCGGCCCATCGAATCGCCCAGAGTGGCAAAAAGTTACATACAACGGCGAGAAATGGATACTATCTTGCGATTCGGACTGCGCAGTACCCCTGAGCAGGCAAAATGTCCCCCGGCCGCCCTCGCCTCAGCAGGCGAGCCGCGACAGGCGCGAGGCGCGCAACGTCCGTGGAAGGCCGCCCGGAACACCGACGAGTGCCGTACGGTGACCGCTGCCGGAGACGTACGGGCCGACAGGAGGGACTGGGGATGGTGGACGACGAGGTCGTGCGGACCTTCGAGGAGATCGACTACGACGGCGACGGGTACATCACGGCGATGGAGTTCAAGCTCGCCATGACCCGCCGCCACGAGGCCGTCAGCGGCGACGAGATCAACTCGATCTTCGCCCACGCCGACGACGACGGGGACGGGCGCATCAACCTGGCGGAGTTCGCCAGGGCGTGGAACTCCTGAGGCGGCCCGCCGGTTCCCGGTGGTCGCCGGGAACCGGCGTCGTCCCGGACGTTCGAGCCTCGTCGAAGGCGGTTGACAGTCGATCTGTCGCGCACGACGATGAGCTGCCCGTTTCGCCCATCGCCGGCCGAGGCCGAACGTCGGTGATCCGCGGCGGGAGGACTCGTCCATGTCATCGCGGTGGAGAACCCATGTCCAAGGGCAAGCTGCACAAGCATCTACCAACCATCCTGCTGCCCGGAGAGAGCGTCGTGCTGGCGACCACCGCGCAGGTGAAGGGCGGTGTCAAGAAGCGGCTGACCGAGACCATGACCAAGGGGGCGGTGGCCTCGCTCGCGGTGTCCGCGGTGACCTCGGGAAGTGTCGGGCTGCTCGTCGTCGCGGTGCCGCCGGCGGTCTGGGTCGTCGTCACGTCGTACCGCCTGCTGATGATCGAGCGCATCCACAGCGGATTGGACCTCGGCAAGCTGGTCTTCGACGCGCCGATCCAGGCGCTGACCGCCACCCTGAAACGGGGGCTGCTGAACGAGGTCATCGTCGCGGATCGCAGTGACGGCCAGTCGCTGGTGCGCCTGAACCTGGGGGTCAGGGGAAAGGCGGCACGGGAGATCGTCTCCGCCTTCCCGCCTCCCCTTCTGACGGGGCCGCTCGTCCAGTGAGCCACTCTGTGGAAGCGGTGTTGACGGCCCATGGTCTTCCTGGAGAAAGTGCGGACGAAGCCTTGGCGGGACACGGACCCGCCGCCGTCCGGTGACGCTCGCCGGGTGAGTCCGGCGCTGAGATCCTTGGGCTCTCGCCGGTGATCTACAAGCCCGGAGAAACTCGATATGTGGCCATAATGGCTTGATTTGGCCTATTTCGGGCATTAAGGGATTCTTTGGCGGTGTCGTTCGTTGCCGGAAAGGTGATCGTTCGCACCGCGGTCGTGCGGCCGTCCGTGTTCCACCGGTCGTACGGCGGGCCGGGTGAGTGCCTCGTGGGTCTCGCTCGGCGGATGATCTAGGCTGGCGGCTGGGACACAGGAGTGCATATGGGACAAGGCGCGGTGGACGGCGTCTCCGACGGCAGCGAGGACGCCGCCGCCGGTGAAACAGGGGGCGACTCCCCGGCCCAAGACGGCGAGGGCGACGCCGGAGGGCGGGCGGGAGAAAAGGGTTCTGCGGTCGGAGTAGGCGGCAGGCGCGGCGCACTGGCCGAGGACGGCATCTCCGTCGTCCAGGCCGCAGCGGCGCCCAAACGCGTGGCCCCGACGGGCGCCGAGGCGGCAGCCGATGACCGTACGGACGTCGCCGCCCCGTCCGACGCGGCCGGCACCGCGACCGGCGCGGCCCGATCTGATGGCACCGCGTCCTCGTCCGGCACCGCCCACGACACCCCGCCCGGCACCGCCGACGACACCCCGCCCGGCACGGCCGGAACCGTGGACGACGCCCCGTCGGACGCGGATGCCACCGACTCGGACGACGTCGACGCCGATACCGACGCGGCGGACGCGGAGGCCGAGGACGCGGCGGCGTCCGAGCGCGCGTCCGGCGAGCAGGCTCCCGCCAATGCCGACGCCGACGACGCCTCGGCGGAGGAGGGCGGTGGGTCCTGGCGCGGTCTCGTGCACGCACTCGGGCTGACGGTCGCCTCCGCGGTGGTCTGGGGAATCGCGCACATCTGGGCCGGACGCCGTGTCGCCGGGATCCTCCTGATGGGCCTGTTCGCCGTCCTCGTCGGCGGCGGAGTGTTCGTCGCCCTGCGGTACCAGCACGACCTCAAGAACATCGCGGTGCAGCGGGACTGGCTCGCCGGAATCACCGGCGGCATCCTGGCGCTCGCGCTTCTGTGGGCCGGCATCGTCGTCCGCTCGTACCAGGTGGTCCGCCCCACCGGGATGGCCCGGACCGCGCGGGTCCTCGCGGGCGCGATGGTCCTGGTGCTCGCCGTCGGGGTGTGCTCGCCGCTCGTCTGGGCCGCGCGCAGCACCTACACCCTGCGGGACACGATCGGCACGATCTTCCACGGCGACCAGGCGCGGCCGCAGCCGGTCAACGTGGAGGACCCGTGGAAGGACAAGCCGCGGGTCAACATCCTCCTGCTCGGCGGGGACGGGGCCGGTGACCGCATCGGCATCCGTACGGACAGCATGACGGTCGCCAGCATCGACACGAAGACCGGGGACACGGTGCTGTTCAGTCTGCCCCGGAACCTGCAGCACTTCCCGATGCTCCCCCGCCTGCGGTCCCGCTGGCCGGACGGGTTCACCGGGGTGGGCGCCCCGGGCGACCAGGGCCTGCTGAACGAGCTGTTCCAGGACGCCGAGGACGATCCTTCGCTCGTGCCCGGCTTCGGCAAGGGCCGGCGCGGCCCCGAACTGGTCCGCGAGGAGATCTCGTACCTCATCGACCAGCCCATCGACTACTACATTCTCGTCAACCTGTTCGGCTTCGCCGACATCGTCGACGCCATGGGCGGGGTGAAGGTCCACATCGCCCACGACATCCCGTTCGGCGGCCCGGAGGACGGCAGCGCGCCCACCGGGGTGCTCAAGACCGGGGACCGGGACCTCAGCGGCAAAGAGGCGCTCTGGTACGGGCGGTCGCGCACGGCGAGCGACGACTTCACCCGGATGGGGCGGCAGAAGTGCCTGATGAAGGCGATCGCCGAGCAGGCGGACCCGCAGCGGGTGCTGACCCGGTTCCAGCAGCTCGCGGCCGCCGCGAAGAAGACGATCTCCACCAACATCCCGGCCGAACTGCTGCCCGCCCTCATCACGCTCTCCGGGACGATGAAGCACGGCGCGCAGATCAGCAGCCTGATGTTCGTTCCGCCGCAGTTCCACGTCTACCGACCGGACCTGCAGGTCATGCGGCGTGCGGCGGCGGCCGCGCTCGCGGCCAGCGAGGAGCGTTCGGCGACCGCCACCCCCTCACCTGAGGCGTCCGGCGGCACGAGCACCTCCGCGCAGCCGTCGGCGACTCCGGCGCCCGCGGCGTCGCCGGCCGGGCTGAGCAGCCCGGCGCCGTCGAGGTCGGCGGAGGCCTCGGCCGGGGCGAGCGCGGCGTCGTCTCCGGGCGACTCGGCCACCCCGAGTGCCGGCGATGACGCGTCCGGCGGCGCGTCGCCCAAGGCCCAGGCGAAGGACAAGGCGGTCTCGCTGACGGCCGCCTGCGGCGGCTAGTCCGTACCGGATATACGCCATTCACACGGCACTTCATGAGCTTTTCATGAATGCGGTGATAACTGGGGCCAGTGTGCCTTAACGTGCTATCGGTCCAGGTTGGGTCACAGGTCGGGTACGATCCATCGGTCAATGCCAATGGTTACTGACCGCATCCAGTCAATCACTTTGCAAACCGGTCGGCGCGGCCGCACGTCCCTGATGGGAATGCGCGCCCGGAGCGAGCCTTGCTCGCGAGCAGAGGATCAGGAGACTTCATGGCACGGCAGGTTGGGAGGCGTGAGCCGGTCCCCGTCGCCGGTCTGTGGCGGGCGTTGGGGCTGACCCTCGCCTCCGCGGTCGTGTGGGGAGTGGCTCACGTGGCGGCCGGTCGCCGCGCCGCCGGTTTCACGCTGATGGGAATCCTCGGACTGCTGATCGCGGGAACCGCCGCCACAGGGCTGGCGTTCCAGGAGAAGCTGAAGCAGATCGCCGTGCAGGGCACGTGGTTGAACGTCATCATCGCCGCCTTGCTGGCTTTGGCGCTGGTGTGGGTGTCGGTGGTGATCCGGTCGTATCAGGTGGTGCGGCCGGTGGGGTTGCCGACGGCGATGCGGGTGGCGTCGACGACGCTGGTCGTGGTGCTGTCGTTGTTGATCTGCACGCCGTTCGTGTACGCGGCGAACACCACGTACGTGCTGCGGGACACACTGTCGAAGATCTTCCCCGGCGACGACACGTCCGGCCAGAAGGTGAACGCGGCCAACCCGTGGAAGGACATGCCGCGGGTCAACGTCCTGCTGCTGGGCGGTGACGGCGGTAAGGACCGCACCGGCATCCGTACCGACAGCATGACGGTCGCCAGCATCAACACCAAGACCGGTGACACGGTCCTGTTCAGCCTGCCCCGGCAGCTCCAGAAGTTCCAGCTGCCGCCGCGGCTCCGGTCGCGGTGGCCGCAGGGCTACACCGGGGACCCGGGGGACCAGGGGCTGCTCAACGAGATCTACATCGAGGCACAGCGGCACCCCGACCTGCTGCCGAAGTACAAGAAGGCGGCCCAGCGCGGCCCGCACCTGCTCGAGGAGGTCATTGGCTACCTCCTCGGCATCAAGATCCACTACTACGTGCTGGTGAACCTGTCCGGGTTCAAGGACATCGTGGACGCCATGGGCGGTGTAACGGTCCACATCGAGAAGAAGCTGCCCATCGGCGGCGAGCCGGAGCGGGGCATCCCGCCGTCCGGCTATCTCCTGCCGGGCACGCACCACCTGAACGGTGAGAAGGCGCTGTGGTACGGCCGCAGCCGGCACGCCGACGACGACTTCCACCGGATGGACCGGCAGAAGTGCCTGATGAAGGACATCGCCGAGCAGGCCGACCCGCAGAAGGTCGTCACGCACTTCGAGAAGCTGGCCAAGGCCGCGACCAACACGATCTACACGAACATCCCGTCGGCGCTGCTGCCGGCGCTCGTGAAGCTGTCCGGCACCGTGAAGAACGGCGCCGACATCCACAGCCTTCCGTACAACCCGGACAAGATCCCCGGCTTCCACGTCTACCAGCCGGACGTCCAGATCATGCGGAACGTGGCGGCCAAGGCCATCGCGGCGAGCGACAACCCCCGGCAGAGCAAATCCACCCCGACCGCCAGCGCCTCCGCGAAGACGAACAAACGCAAGACTTCGCGCGTCCAACCCAGTGCGACGGCCTCCACCGGCTCCGGTGGCGCGGTCTCGCTGAAGAACGTCTGCGGCTGAGCCGGTGAGCTGAGCCGGGACGTTCGCCACCGGTCCTGGGCCGGCATGTGACTGCAACTGCATTCGACACCGAGTCTCGCCGCCTCGTGTGCGGGACCCGGACGGACGCCCGCGGAGCGGCGTCCGTGATCGGAGGGTCAGGGAACTGATGGCACGGGGTCAGGCGGGAGGGCACCGGCCCGTACCGGTCGCCGGTCTGTGGCGGGCGTTGGTGCTGACTCTCGCCTCCGCGGTCGTGTGGGGAGTGGCTCACGTGGCGGCCGGCCGCCGCGCCGCCGGGTTCGCTCTCATGGGCCTGCTCGTCCTGCTGGTGGGCGGCGCGGCGACGCTGGGGC
The DNA here is from genome assembly GCF_040679475.1 of Actinoallomurus sp. NPDC052274. NCBI lineage: Bacteria > Bacillati > Actinomycetota > Actinomycetes > Streptosporangiales > Thermomonosporaceae > Actinoallomurus > Actinoallomurus sp. NPDC052274. Next base: position 121,725 of record NZ_JBFAUT010000017.1, on the reverse strand, counting down.
TGGCGTTCCAGGAGAAGCTGAAGCAGATCGCCGTGCAGGGCACGTGGTTGAACGTCATCATCGCCGCCTTGCTGGCTTTGGCGCTGGTGTGGGTGTCGGTGGTGATCCGGTCGTATCAGGTGGTGCGGCCGGTGGGGTTGCCGACGGCGATGCGGGTGGCGTCCATGACGCTGGTCGTGGTGCTGTCGTTGTTGATCTGCGCGCCGTTCGTGTACGCGGCGAACACCACGTACGTGCTGCGGGACACACTGTCGAAGATCTTCCCCGGCGACGACACCTCCGGCCCGAAGATCAACGCGTCCGACCCGTGGAAGAACATCCCCCGGCTCAACGTCCTACTGCTGGGCGGTGACGGCGGTAAGGACCGCACCGGCATCCGTACCGACAGCATGACGGTCGCCAGCATCGACACCCACACCGGCAACACGGTGCTGATCAGCCTGCCGCGGAACCTCCGGTTCTTCCAGGTGCCGGCCCGCCTGCGCTCCATCTGGCCGAACGGCTATCGGAACGTGAACGCGCAGCTCGGGTACGACGGAATGCTCAACTCGGTCTACCTGAGCGGTGAGAAGAACCCCAGCCTGGTCCCCGGGTTCAAGAAGGGACAGCGGGGCCCGCACCTGCTCGAAGAGGTGATCGGGAACCTCATCGACTTGAAGATCAACTACTACGTTCTGGCGAACCTGGACGGGTTCAAGGACATCGTGAACGCCATGGGCGGCGTGACGGTCCACGTCGAGAAGGCGCTGCCGATCGGCGGCGAGATCGCGAACGGCCACTACACCAAGCAGCCCACCGGCTGGCTCAAGCCCGGCACCCAGCACCTGAACGGCGAGAAGGCCCTCTGGTACGGCCGGTCGCGCGACGCCGACGACGACTTCTTCCGCATGGATCGGCAGAAGTGCCTGATGAAGGACATCGCCGACCAGGCCGACCCGCAGAAGGTCGTCACGCACTTCGAGAAGCTCGCCGAGGCCGCGACGAAGACCATCTCCACGAACCTGCCCGCGGCGCTGCTGCCGCCCCTGGTCAAGCTGTCCGGCATCGTCAAGGGCGGGGCCGACATCACGAGCCTCGCCTTCAACCCGTACAAGATCAAGGGCTTCGGCACGGACAACCCGAATGTGCCGCTCATGCGCCGGCTGACCGCCCGGACCATCAGCGCCAGCACGCAGCCGAAGCCCACGCCCAGCCCGACGACCACCGTCAAGAAGCGCAGGACGAAGAGGAAGACCTCGCCGACGGCCTCGCCGACGGCCGGGACGACGGCGGCCTCGAACGGCTCGGTCTCCCTCAAGAACGTCTGCGGCTGAATCGGCTCCGGCGCACCGGGTGACGTACGGACCGGCCGGGCCATCGCGGTTCACGATGCAGAATGTGCTGATGACCCGTATCCCCCCGCTGCGCCGGCGCGTGCTCGTGGCGATCGTCGGCGTGGCCGCCCTGGCGGTCGTGCTGTTCGCGATCCCGCTGGCCATCGCGCTCCAGCGGTTGTATCGGGATGAGGCGATCAAGTCACTCGAACGCGATGCGACCCGCATCTCGGCGGCGGTGCCCGACACGATCGCGCGGCGCCCGAAGCCGGTGACGCTGCCCACCGGTATGTCCCGGCACCTCAGCGTGGGCATCTACGACCTCGACGGCGACCGGGTCACCGGGCGCGGCCCGAGCAACTCACCGGTCGCGGGGGCCGCGGGAGACGGACGGGTCCACGAGGCGGTCGAGAACGGCCTGCTGGCCGTGTCCGCGCCGGTCCCCTCCGACGAGAACATCGTCGCGGTCGTCCGGGTCGCGACCCCGTACAAGCACATCAGCGGACGGGTCGAACGCGCCTGGCTGCTCATGGTCGCGCTCGCCATCCTCGTCGTCGGGCTCGCCACCGTGGTGGCGCGGCGCCAGGCGGGCCGGCTGGCCGCGCCGCTCGAAGGCCTGACGCGCGACGCCCAGGCGCTCGGCAGCGGCGACTTCAGCATCCGGGCGCGCTCCGTCGGCGTCCGTGAGGCGGACGCCGCGAGCCGCGCCCTCGAGGCGACCGCCCGGCGCCTCGGCGACCTGCTCGAACGCGAACGCGCGTTCAGCGCCCACGTGTCCCACCAACTGCGCACGCCGCTGACCGGACTGCTCCTGGGCCTGGAGTCGGGGCTGACGGGGGAGGACCCGCGGGCGGTCATCCGCACCGCGATCGAACGCGGCGAGCATCTCCAGGAGATCATCGACGATCTCGTACGCCTGGCGCGCGGCAGCCCGGCCGACCGCGGAGTGCTGAACGTCCCCGCGCTGCTCGCGGAGCTCCGCGCGCGCACTGACGTCACCGTGAAGATCGAGCCGGGCCTGCCCGAGGTGCGCGCCTCGCTGTCGGCCGTACGCCAGATCGTCAACGTCCTGGTCGACAACGCGGTGACCCACGGCAAGGCGCCCATCACCGTGGCCGCGGTCGACGTCGGCCAGGGCCTGGCCATCGAGGTGGGCGACGAGGGCCCCGGCATCCCCGACGGGGCCGACGTCTTCCGCGGCCCCGCCGACGGGCACGGGATCGGGCTCGCCCTCGCGCGCTCGCTCGCCGAGGCCGAGGGGGGCCGCCTGGTCCTGCGACGGCCGGCCCCCCCGGTTTTCAGCTTGCTTTTGCCTACGAGCGACTACCGTGGCGCCGATTGACGCCATGCAGACACACTCACGCCTCCGCCACCGCGCCGCGCTCGGACCGATCGACGCCGCGCCGAGAGACTCACGTCGCCGTGACCGCCTCGCGTTCGTGACGATCGACGCGGCGCCGAGGGACTCAGGTCTCGATGACCACCTCGCGCTCGTACCGGTAGCCGCGCCCGCGCAGCGTGGTGATCTGCCCGTACGGTCCCAGCTTGCGGCGCAGCGTCGAGACGTGCACGTCGAGCGTCTTCGTCGGGCCGAACCAGTTCTCGTCCCAGACCTCGTCCATCAGCTGCTCCCGGGTCACGACCTCCCCGGCGCGCGTCACCAGCGCGGCCAGCAGGTCGAACTCCTTCGGCCGCAGCACCACCTCGGTGCCGTCGACGTGCACCCGCCGCGCGGGCAGGTCCAGCCGGAGCCGGCCGACGCCGATCACCCGGTCGCCCGGCTCGGCCGCGCGGCGGCGCAGGTGGGCGCGGATCCGCGCGACCAGCTCGGTCAGCCGGAAGGGCTTGGTCAGGTAGTCGTCGGCGCCCGCGTCCAGGGCGACGACCACCTCGAACTCCTCGGTCCGCGCGGTCAGCACGACGACGACGGTCAGGGGGAGCTCCGCACGGAGCCGCCGGCACAGCTCGACACCCTCCATGTCCGGCAGCCCAAGATCCAGCAAGATAAGATCCGGTGGATGCGCGCGTACGTCTGTCAACGCCGCCGCTCCGGTCGTCGCCAGACCCGCTTCGTATCCACTGGCGGACAGTGCCTTCAACAATTCGGATCCGATGATGGCATCGTCCTCCACCACCAGGATGCGTTCCCGCGTCACACAACAGATCCTAAGGACCCTCCCAAGTCGGTCGTCGGGTGATGCAGGGAAGTGTCCGTTTCGCAGGTAAGTCGAGGGGTTCCGCAGCATGACAGACGTCAGCGTGATCGTCATCGTCTACAACGACGCCGATCGCCTGCCAACCGCCGTGCGGTCCGTACTGGACCAGTCGCACCGCGCCGTCGAGTGCGTGATCGTCAATGACTGCAGTACCGACACGACCGCGCAGGTGGCCGACTCGCTGGTGGCGGCGAACCCGCACCGGGTCCGCGTCGTGCACCGGGCGGAGAACTCCGGAGGCTGCGGACAACCGCGCAACGACGGGATCGACGTCGCGCGCGGCCGGTACCTCATGTTCCTCGACAGCGATGACACTCTCGACCGGCACGCCTGCCGGAACATGGTGGCCACCGCCGAGCAGACCGGCGCGGAGTTGGTGTCGGGCTGCTGCTGGCGGGTGTTCCCCGACAAGGGTGAGGAGCGCGCCTGGTACCGCGGCCTCTACCGCGACCGCGCGGTCTACTCCTCGGTGCGGGAACGCCCCGAGCTGCTGTACGACACGCTGTCCACGAACAAGCTGTACCGGCGGGACTTCCTCGACCGCGAGGGGTTGCGGTTCGTCGAGCGGCTGCACTACGAGGACCTGCTGTTCAGCACCCAGGCGTACCTCGCCGCGCGAATGATCGCGATCATCCCGCACCGGGTCTACAACTGGATGACCTACGAGAACGCGGTCACGCTCTCCATCACGAACCAGCGCGCCGAGGTGCGCAACTTCGCCGACCGGCTGGAGATCTTCCGGCGCATCGACGCCGTGTACGAGCGGTACGGCGCCGACGACCTGAAGCTGCGCAAGGACATCAAGTTCCTCAACCACGACCTGCTGCTGTACATCCGGGGCCTGCGCAGCCGCAGCGCGGAGTACCGTGACGCGTTCGTCGGCCTGGCCCGCGAGTACATGGCCACCCTCGATCCGCGCGCGTTCGCGGAGGCCCACGAGCTGCAGGCCATCATCGGTTTCATGATCATGAACGGGGATCTGGAGGGCGCCGTCTCGGCGGGGGACTACGTGCCCCGCAAGGGCGCCAAGCCCCGGCTCACCGCGCCGCTGGTCGAGCGCGACGGTCGCATCTACTGGTCCGCCGACCATCTGGACACCGAAGAGGGCCGCCGCGTTCTCGACGTCACCGACCTCGGCATCCACTCCCTGCCGCTGAAGAGCCTCAACCCCGGCGGCTCGCTCACCGGCGTCGAGCGCGCGGGCGAGGTCTACAAGCTCGCGGGCGACATCGTGAACCCGCTGAACCGCATCCCCTCCGACGCCAAGCTCACGGCCAAGCTGGAGATCCGCGACCGCAGCCGGAAGGGCCGGTTCTTCTCCGTGCCCGCGAAGGTCGAGCACACCGGCGGCCGGCTCCACTGGACCGCCGACGTGTGGCCCCAGCGGGACATCCGGCCCCTCGGCCTCGTCGACCAGAGCTGGGGGCTGCGGCTGCGGCTGAGCGTCGGCGACGACGAGCTCATCATCCGTCTCTTCGCCGACCACGCCAGGGACCTCGCCCTGCCCGTACGCCCGCGCCTGACCAGGCTGGCCGGTGACCACCTCGAGGCGTACGTCCCGGAGTCCGGCGAGCTGTCGTTCCGGCTCGTCGCCCACGGCCGCCTCGCCCGGGCGTTCCTGGCGGCCCTTCACGCGTTCACCGCGACCGGGCGCGGCCGGCGCTGGTGGGTGGGTCTGCTCCGCGGCGAGAAGAGCCTGCGGGAGACGTTCACCAAGCGCAGCACCAAGATGTCGGTGTACAACCGCTTCCTGATCCGCCTGCCGATCCGCCGGAACACCATCCTGTTCGAGAGTCATCTCGGCAAGCAGTACTCCGACAACCCGAAGTACATCTACGAGGAACTGCGCAAGTCCGGGGCGAAGTACACCGCGATCTGGTCGTACGCCGGCAGCTCCGCCGGCTACCCGAAGAACGCCAAGCTCGTCCGCCGTGGATCCTGGTCGTACTACCTGGCGCTGGCGCGAGCCCAGTACTGGGTCGACAACCAGGGCTTCCCGCGTGAGGCCGTCAAACGCCCGCAGACGACCTACATCCAGACCTGGCACGGCTCGGCGTACAAGCTCATGGGTGTGGACGCTCCGGAGACCAAACGCGGCACCCGCGCCCAGCGCGCCCGGCTTCAGGAGATGGTCGACCGCTTCGACTACTTCCTGATCCGCACCGAGCAGGACGCGCACACGCTGGTGCGGGGCCTCGGCGTACGCGCGGAGCTCGTCCGCAGCGGCTACCCGCGCAACGACGCCCTCGTGAACCGCGAGGAGCCGGCCGCACTGCGCAAGAAGCTCAAGCTCACCGACGGCCGCAAGGTCGTGCTGTACGCCCCGACCTTCCGCACCGGCCCGAACGGCAGGCCCGAGAAGCGCTACGAAGTGCCGTTCGACATGGAGCGCTTCGCCCACGAGTTCGGCGAGACCCACATCCTGCTCGTCCGGCCGCACTACCTCAGCACCGTCGTCGTGCCGCCCAGCCTGAGGGGCACCGTGCGCAACGTCGCGGACGTCGACGACGTGACCTCGCTGCTGCTGCTCACCGACACGCTGATCACCGACTACTCGTCCATCATGTTCGACTACGCGCTGCTCGACCGGCCGATGGTGTTCTTCGCTCCCGACCTCGAGGACTACGTCCACTCCCGCGGCGCGTACTTCGACCTCGCCGAGCACGCGCCGGGCCCGGTCGTCGCCGAGCCCGACGAGCTCTTCGCGGCACTGCGCGACCTGGACGACGACAAGTACGCGGGGCAGCGCCGCGCCTTCGTCGAGCGGTTCGGCGAATATGACCAGGGAACGGCCGCCAAGCAGGTCGTCGAGCGCTTCTTCACGGGGAACAACGGCAATGGCTGAGTCGCGCGACATCTTCATCGTCTGCAACAACCACGAGGAGCTCGGCGGCCTGCAACGCTGGGCGCACCACGTCGGCCGGCTGTTCACCGAGCGCGGCCACCGCGTGCACATCATCGGCATCACCCACGCCGAGGACGCCCACGACTACGGCCGGGACCTGCCGTACCGGCTCACCACCCTGCACGACACCCCGCCGCCGCCCCGCAAGGGCGGCCGCGTGCGCGAGCTGCGGCGCCTCGCCTTCCAGCGCAAGGGCGCGGCCAGGCTCAGCGAGATCTTCCGCGCCGCCCGACCCGGCGGGATCGTCATCGCCGCGCAGGTCTGGGCCATGGAGTGGGTCGCCCTCGCCGACACCGCCGGGATGCCGGTCATCGGCATGAGCCACGAGTCGTACGAGGCGACGAAGGGGTCCTCGCGGTTCCCCCGCGTGCAGCGCTACTTCGGCGACGTCGACCGGCTGCTCGTGCTCACCACCGAGGACGCCGACGCGTGGGCCCGTGCCGGAATGTCGAACGCCGACGTGATGCCCAACCCCCTGCACGTCACCCCGACGGCCTTCCCGGACCTCGCCGAGCCCGTCGTCGTCACGCTCGGCCGGATGTCGTTCGAGAAGGGCCAGGACATGCTCCTCGAGTCCTGGGCCAAGATCACCGCCGGGGCGCGGTCCGCGCCGTCGCCGAACCGCCCGCCGACGTGGCGGCTGCGGCTGTACGGCTCCGGGCCCGAGGAGGAGGCACTGCGCAGACAGGCCGCCGAACTCGGCGTCGACGCCGAACTACCCGGCAGCACCTCCGACGTCCAGGGTGTCCTGACCAGCGCGTCGATCTACGCGCTGCCGTCCCGGAGCGAGGGCTTCCCGATGACCATCCTGGAGGCCATGGCGTACGGCCTCCCCGTCGTCGCATTCGACAGCGCCCCCGGCATCCGGGAGCTGATCACCCACGAGGTCGACGGCCTCCTGGTCACCCCCGGAAACGTCACCGAGTTCGCCGCCGCGCTCGAACGCCTCATGGACGACCCCGGGCTGCGCACGAAGATGGGAGAGGCGGGGCGCAGGTCGGTCCAGCGGTTCTCCGCCCAGGTGGTCGTCGACCGCTGGGAGCGCATGTTCGAGCTGGTCTACCGCTGACGGAGCGGCCGCACCCGCCGCAGTGGCCGGGGCAGGGAACGCGCCGACGCCCCGGCCGCTAAGGTCCCCTCGTCCCGTCGGTCCTGGTCGGGATCGCCGGGACGCTCGCTCTCGTGACCCTCCTCGCCAGGGGCCTCCGCCGCGCCGGAGGCGCGCCAGGGGCGCGCACTCTCCTCGTCGCGCCGGGTGCGATCGGCGCCGGTGAGCCGCGCACCGCGTCGGGTCGGCTCCGCCCCCACGGGTCGTTCATCCTCCGCACCCGCTTCGCGGGTGGCCTCCGCCCTCGACGGTCCGGTCCGATCGCCGCGTCGGGTTCGCTCCCAGGTGCACGGGCGGGCCGGTGTCGTCCGGTCCTCCACGGCCTGGATGGCCAGGCTCATCAGGCTGATGAGCAGGGACCCCGCGGTGTCGGTGTCCAGCCGCACGGTCACCCAGTCGTCGCCCGGCCGGACGACGATCTGCCCGGACTCGGCCAGCACCTGGTCCACCCGGTCGATGAACGATCGGGTGAGCCGTAGATCGGCCTCATCCCCGGTGTGCAGATGAAGAATCTGGGTGCCACGGAACGCGAATCCGCGGCCGACGCCGCACGACGGCCGGCCCGCGGCCAGCCCCGGCCAGGTCGTCAATTGTGCGGCTACGCGTTCGGCTGTGCTCCGGCTCTTCGGAGGGCCTGTCACGGCCCCAGGATCCCGTGTCGCCGCCTTTCTCATAAGGGCTCGCGCCTCAATCGTTATCAATCGATTTACCGTTCTCTTCCCCTTCCCGCCACCGCCACGACGCACACCGGTCGTTTCCACCGACGAGGCGGAGGCCCAGGCCCGGCGACGGATCCTTCCCCGCTGGTCGTACGGTGGACGGGTGATCTCTCGCAGCGACGTGACGGCGGCCGGCGCCCGCATCGGGTCCCGGGTCCGCACGACTCCGGTGTTCGACGACGGGGAGCGGTGGCTGAAGCTGGAGCAGCTCCAGCACACCGGATCGTTCAAGGCCCGCGGTGCGTTCAACCGGATCCTCGCGGCCGTCGAGCAGGGCGGCCTGCCGGACGCGGGCGTGGTGGCCGCGTCGGGCGGCAACGCCGGGCTCGCCGTCGCGTACGCGGCACGTGAACTGGGCGTCCCCGCGGAGGTGTACGTCCCGGAGACCGCGCCCGCGGTCAAGGTGGCCGGGTTGAGAGCGCTCGGCGCCTCCGTCGTCCAGGTGGGCCGCGAGTACGCCGAGGCGTACGACGCCGCGACCAAGCGCGTGGCCGACACGGGCGCGCTGTTCTGCCACGCGTACGACCAGCCGGAGATCTGCGCGGGGCAGGGCACCCTCGCCCTCGAACTCGAGGAGCAGACCGGCGGGGTCGACACCGTCCTGGTCGCGGTCGGCGGTGGCGGGCTGATGGCCGGCATCGCCGCGGCCCTGGAGGGCAGGTCCCGCGTCGTCGCCGTCGAGCCGTACGGCTGCCCGTCCCTGCACGCCGCCCTCGAGGCCGGCGAACCGGTCGACGTGGAGGTCTCCGGGGTGGCGGCCGACTCCCTCGGCGCCCGCAGGGTCGGCGACATCGCCTTCGACGTCGCCCGCCGGACCGGCGTGACGTCCCTCCTGGTGTCCGACGAGGACGTCGTGGCCGCCCGACGAGAGCTGTGGCGGCGCCACCACCTCGTGGTGGAACACGGCACCGCCGCCGCGTACGCCGCCCTCCTCACCGGCGCCTACCGTCCGGCCCGCGGCGAGCGCCTCGCCCTCATCTGCTGCGGCGCCAACACCGACCCGTCGGATCTCACAGAGCGTCGAACTCTGACCACCGCACAGTGAACCTTGGTAGCGTGGCCATTGACAAGGTTCCTTGGAGGTCGTCTCCGCGGAGGACATCAGATGACGGTGGCGCCGATGACCGACATGCCTGACACGCCACGGAAGCGTCCGTGGTACATCCCTCCGGAGGGAGGCTTTCGGGCCGAAGACCTCGATCGCATTCCGGAGTTGCCTCCTCACACACAGCTAATCGATGGCAGTCTGGTCTTCGTGAGCCCCCAGGCCAACTTCCACATGCTGACGATTTCTCTCCTCGAGATGGTGCTGCGTCGACTCGCCCCGTCCGGGCTGCGTGTGCGCCGGGAGATGACGATCACGATCGGTCCGAGGCAGCGGCCGGAGCCGGATCTTCTGCTCGTCCGGGCGGAAGGAATCACGGGCCCTGAGCAGACGACGTATCGACCGGAGCATGTGGAACTCGTCGTCGAGGTGGTCTCGCGAGAGTCGGAGGTGCGGGATCGGGAGCGGAAACCGCAGCTTTACGCGGGGGCGAGCATTCCGCATCTCTGGCGAGTGGAGAACACCGGAGGACGGCCGACGGTTTACGTGTACGAGCTCGATCCCGCGACTGACTCCTACGCGCTCACCGGGATCCATCACGATCGGCTGAAGCTGACGGTGCCGTTCGACCTGGACATCGATCTCACGGAGGTCGATCGGCTCTGACCGTGCTCAGAGCCAGTCGCGTTTGCGGAAGACGGCGTAGAGGGCCACTCCGGTGACGATGAGCACGGCGATGCTCGTGACGAAGCCCCACTGCTTGCCGAAGCCCGGGTACGGGACGTTCTCGCCGTAGAAGCCGGTGATGGCGGTGGGCACGGCGATGACGGCGGCCCAGCCGGTGAGCTTCTTCATCACCAGGTTCAGGTGGTTGCCCTGCAGGGCGATGCGCGTCTCCTGCAGGCTCGTCACCGTGTCACGCAGGCTGTCGGTCCACTCGGTGGCGCGCAGCACGTGGTCGTAGACGTCCTGGAAGTACGGGGCCATGGGCGCCGGGATGACGTCGAGGTCGCGGCGCAGCAGGCTGTTCACGACCTCCCGCATCGGCAGCACGACCCGGCGCAGCAGCGCGAGGCTCTTGCGCAGCCGGTAACTCCGCTGCTGGGTGTCGGGAGGCACGCGGTCGGCGAACAGTTCCTCTTCCAGCCCGTCGATCTTGTCGTCGAGCGCCTGTACCGCCGCGAAGTGCCCGTCGACGACCAGGTCGAGCAGCCCGTGCAGGAGGAAGGCGACGCCGTACTTCGCCAGGTCCGGCGAGCCGTCCCAGCGCCCCCGCAGCTCGTCGAGGTCGAAGCCCTCGTCCGTGCGCACGGTGACCAGCGCCCGTTCGGTGATGAACGCCGAGATCTCGTGCTTGTCGAGCTCGGTGCCGTCGGCGGAGAGGCGGACGGAGTAGGCGTTGAGGAACAGGTGCCCTTCGTAGCGGTCGAGCTTGGGCCGTTCGTGGTGGCTGACGGCGTCCTCGACCGCGAGCGGCGACAGCCCCAACTCCTCGCTGATGAGGTCGAGCCCCGCGGCGTCGGGCGCGCAGAGGTCCAGCCAGACGACGGTGTCGGACTCGGCCAGGTAGTCGCTGATCTGCTCGGCCGGGAAGTTCTCCTTCTCCAGCCGCCCGTCGCGCCAGACCCGCGTCCGAGGGCTCAGATCCATGAGAGCAACCACATGCGGGCGTGCCAGGAGTCGTACGTCATGACCTGTCCCGCCAGCACCGGGTAGAAGTAGTAGAAGTTGGCCAGCGCGACCAGGACGTACGCGCCGGCGATCGCGGAGCCGAACACCCGGCGGGCCGGGGGCGCGGTCGCCGGACCGACGAGCAGTCCGAGCGCCAGCACGATGGACAGCACCATGAACGGCAGCATCGGCGTGGCGTAGAACAGGAACATGGTGCGGTGGTTCAGGCCATAGTAGAACCACGGCACCCAGCCGGCCAGGAACCCCAGGAGGGTGGCGCCCGCCCGCCAGTCGCGCTGCACCAGCCACCAGGCGGCCACGATGAGCATCGTGATGATGGAGATCCACCAGATGGCCGGGGTGCCGATGTCGAGGACCTCGCGCGAGCAGGTGGCGGCCCCGCAGCCGGAGGGCTGGGTGTAGTAGAAGGCGACCGGCCGCTTGAGGATCAGCCAGTTCCACGGCCAGGACTGGTAGTCGTGGTGGGCCGTGAGCGTGGTGTGGAAGTGCCACATCTGCTGGTGGTAGTCCCACAGCCGGGGCATCGCCTGGAAGAACGCGGTCACCGGGTTGGCGGCGACGCGGCCGCGACCCCAGCCGCCCGCGTTGAAGATCCAGCCGCTCCACCAGGCGACGTAGGTGATCAGGCTGAGGATCACGAGGGAGACGAAGGCGGGCACGGCCTCGAAGGCGAACGCGCCGGCGTACGGGCGGCGCACTCCCGCGGCCCGGCGGGCGCCCATCGACCACACGAGGGTCAGGATCCCGAACGCCGCGATGTAGTACATGCCGGTCCACTTGGTCGCGGTCGCCGTGCCCAGGCAGAGGCCGGCCGGGATGAGCCACCAGTGCATGACGAACGGGCCGAGGCCGTCGTCGTCCCCGCGTTCGGCGATCTTGCGGGCGAGCCGGGCGCGCGAGACGTCCCGGTCGATGACGATGAAGGCGAATCCGGCCAGGATCCAGAACATCACGAAGACGTCGAGGATGGCCGTCCGGCTGGTGACCAGGTGCATGCCGTCCACCGCGAGCAGCAGGCCGGCCGCCGTGCCGAGCAGGTTGGACCGCGTCATCCGCCGGGCGACCCGCGCGAGGATCAGCACCGACAGGGTGCCGATCAGGGCGGCGGAGAAACGCCAGCCGAACGGCGTCATCCCGAAGATGGACTCACCGACGGCGATCAGCCACTTGCCGGCGGGAGGGTGCGCGATGAAACTTCCACCGTCCGCCCAGATGTGGAGGTCGGACGGGTGCTGGAGCAGGAGCTTGTCGGCGTCCTTGACGGTGTTGTGCTCGTAGCCGAACTTCAGCAGCGCGTACGCGTCTTTGGCGTAGTACGTCTCGTCGAAGATGACGGCCCTGGGCCTGCCGAGATGCCAGAAGCGCAGCACACCGGCGAACAGCGTCACCAGCAGGGGGCCGACCCACCCCATGAGTCTGCTGCCGGGCACGTCCGGTTTGAGCCACTGACGCAATGAAGGTGGTCTTCTTCCCTGCTCGGGTCGGGTCTCGGGTTCGATTCCTGTCATCGCCACCACTCCGACATCGTACGGGCGGAAGCCGAGGCGCTCGCGCACTTCACCGCCAGAAGGGTTCCGCGACGACGCGTTCGACACCGCGGACCCCCTGCGCGAGCGGCGCGCGCGGTCTGGACCGAGTGCCGGTGGAGACCCCCGAAGATGGAGGTGTGGAGAACTCAGGGACGCTGACGCTGGCCGCCGCACCGATCGGACGAGTGGAGGACGCGTCGGCGCGGCTGCGTACGGCGCTGGCCGAGGCGGACATCATCGCGGCGGAGGACACCCGGCGGCTGCGGAGGCTGGCCGCCGACCTGGGCGTGTCACCGGCCGCGCGGGTGGTCTCGTACTACGACGCGAACGAACGGGCCAGGGCGGCCGAGCTCCTCGACGAGCTGCGCGCGGGCCGGGACGTGCTGGTGATCACGGACGCGGGGCTCCCGGGCGTCTCCGACCCCGGGTACCGCCTGGTCACGGCGGCGGTCGAGGCGGAGGTGCCGGTCACCGTGCTGCCCGGTCCGTCCGCGGTGACGACGGCGCTCGTCATCTCCGGGCTGCCCAGTGACCGGTTCTGCTTCGAGGGGTTCCTGCCGCGCAAGGGCGGGGAGCGCGCCGCGCGGCTGCGCGCCCTCACCGACGAGCCGCGCACGATGGTGTTCTTCGAGGCGCCGCACCGGCTCGCGGTGACGCTGGAGGCGATGGCGGCGGCACTGGGGAGCGACCGCCGGGCCGCCGTGTGCCGCGAGCTGACCAAGACGTACGAGGAGGTGCGCCGCGGTCCGCTCGGCGAGTTGGCCGAGTGGGCGGCGGGCGGCGTGCGCGGGGAGATCACCCTGGTCGTCGCCGGGGCGCCGGAGGAGACGGGGCCGGTGAACGTGGCGGACCTCGCGGCGGAGGTGGAACGCCGGGTGGGGGAGGGCACGCCGCGAAAGCAGGCGATCGGGGATGTGGCGCGAGAGCACGGGATACCGAAAAGAGAAGTTTATGACGCGGTCATTGCCTACAAAGCGGATCATTGACCCTTATTTGAACTTATTTTTGCGAGGCCGCCCCCGCGCTAAGCGCCTCTTGGTGGGAAAGATGAGTTCGGTGCGTATTCCACGCGTGTACGCCGATTCCCCCGGGGGTGACGCTGATGCACGAATCCATGATCTCGAATGAGACGTGGACCTACGAATGCCTCGTCTGTCTGCTCGACTGGCACGAGGATTTCGAGGTCGGCCACTGCGCCGACGGGCACGGCGGCGAGGTCGTCTACTACCGCCGCAACGGCCATCGCTGCACCTCTCCGTGGGCGGAGCTCTACTGCCCGTCCTGCGGGGCGTACGACGTCAAGATCCTCCCGCCGGGACGGCCGCGGAGCCAGGCCGTCCCGCCCCACCGTCACGCCGAGCTTGAGATGATCTTCAAGCTCCGCAGGCTTCACGCGTACTGATCGGCCACCGGGCGTGTCTCCGGCCGCACGCGGCCCGGGGGCACGCCCTGCGCCTGCCCTACGCCGGCACGGCGTCGCCGGACGACGACGAGGTGCTCTCCGCGTCCGCCGCGCCGCCGCGCCGCCGGAACATCCGGGCGAGCTTCCGCCGCGGCTCGTCCGAGAAGGTGATCGCCGCGGCGATGCAGGCCAGCGGCACCGTCGGCAGGACGTACCGGTAATCGAACTCCGCCGTCGCCGGCGGCACGAGCAGCAGCCCGGTCGCGGTGATCCACGGCAGCAGCGCGGCCCCGCCCCACCGCCGCCAGAGCGGGATCAGCCCGGCCAGGCCGACGATGAGGATGCCGCCCAGCAGCGTGCCGGGCAGGTGCACGAACCGCTGGTAGGTCCGGATGGTCGTGGCCCACGGGTCGACGATCTTCGTCCGGGCGTTGCCCTGCTCGTACGTGTGGGCCTCGGCCGCGGCCGTCTTGTCCTTGCTCATCCGCCAGGTCGGCAGCGCGGCGGACTTCTTGCTGAACTGGTACATCTCGTACGTCGCGCGGTCCGGGAAGACCGTGCGCCTCCACCGGAACGTGAACAGGAAGTCGTCGCCGACGACCCGCAGATAGTCGAGAGGCTGGGCGATGATCGCCCGCTTGGCGAAGTCGCTGGCGAGCTGGTTCTGATAATCGGTGAATCGCTGCGCCGGAATGCGGTGGAACGGGGAGTTGCGGTTCCAGATCGCGTCCTGGGAGAAGACCAGCGGCGTGTGCGAGGTCTTGTTGTTCTTGCACAGGGCGTACTCGGTCACCGGCGGTTTGATCTTGTTACAGTCCGCGAACGCCGACACCCGCGCGTACAGGAAGACGCCGCTGCTCATGGTCATTCCCGGCTTGCCGTAATACGACCAGAACCAGCCGGCGTAGGCGGCGAGGGGCAGCGCGCACACCGCGACGGTGGCGACGATCACACGCCACTTGATCCGCCGCACGAGGAAGTACACGACCACGGCGGCCAGGACCGGCGTGCCGACGGTACGGGTCAGCGTCGCCAGGCCCAGCAGGAGCCCCGCGAGGGCACCGGTCTTCCAGGTGAGGTCCCGGCCGTGCCACAGCAGCAGTGTAACGATCGACACGAGCAGGAAGCCGAACATCGTGTCGGACAGGATCAGGTGCTCGAGCTGGATCTGGTAGCCGTCGTACAGCACCGGCAACGTCGCCAGGCTCGCCCCCCACCCCGGCAGCCGGAACCTCCTGCGCAGCACGGCGTAGATCATCACCGCGGAGGCCAGGCCCATCAGGTGCTGGATCGTGGCGACCAGCATGAAGCTGTGGAAGGGCTTCAAGATCCACAGCAGGAAGGAATACCCGTCGGGCCGGATCGGGTGCGGATACGGCGCCATCGCGACGTGCAGGTAGTCGAACGAGTCGTTGAACCAGGCCGCGGGCCGGTAGCCCAGGGTGGCGATCATCCGGAGCAGCGCACCGCCCGCCAGCACGACGGTGAAGATCTTGTGCCGCCCCACGAGTGCGCGCAGCCCGAAACCACTGACGGCCGGCGTCTTTTCCGTCACATTCTCGTCAACCGTCGTGACCTGCGGTTCCTCGTCGGAACGCGTATTGGTCACCACGGTGGACCCGCCCCGCTCTCCGGCGTTCGTCAAGTCCGGACCGACCTTCCTGGACCGCACAGCCCCTATCCTGATATCCCCAGCCTGCCGTTGTCCCTGTGCTCCATGTGGAGTTAAAGGTTGCGACTTTGCAACACGCGGTCGCTCGTCGGCAGGCATCATGGATAACACGCGCCACTTGTCGGAACACGACGAGGTTAGTCGAAAAGCCCCCAAGCCAGTGCTGCGGGGTGATGGAGGACACGACGTGGAACTCTCCGTGGTGATGCCGTGCTTGAACGAGGCTGAGACCGTCGAGACCTGTGTTCGCAAGGCCCTCGGCTTCTTCGCCGAGCACGGTGTCGACGGCGAGGTCATCATCGCCGACAACGGCAGCACCGACGGCAGTCGCCAACTCGCCCGCGACGCCGGGGCCCGAGTCGTCCCCGTGGCCGCCAAGGGTTACGGCAACGCCCTCATGGGCGGCATCCGCGCCGCCCGCGGCACGTATGTCGTCATGGGCGACGCCGATGACTCCTACGACTTCACCGCCCTGCTGCCGTTCCTGGAGCAGTTGCGGGACGGCGCCGACCTCGTCATGGGCAACCGGTTCAAGGGAGGCATCGCGCCCGGCGCCATGCCGCCGCTGCACAAGTACCTCGGCAACCCGGTGCTGAGCTTCGTCGGGCGGCTGTTCTTCGGCAGCAAGATCGGTGACTTCCACTGCGGGCTGCGCGGGTTCCGGCGGGACTCCATCCTGCGGCTTGAGCTGCAGACCGGCGGCATGGAGTTCGCCAGCGAGATGGTGGTCCGCTCCACCCTCGCGGGCTACGACATCCGCGAGGTCCCCACGACCCTGTCGCCCGACGGCCGGTCGCGTCCGCCGCACCTGAGCACGTGGCGCGACGGCTGGCGCCACCTGCGCTTCCTGTGCCTGTACAGCCCGCGCTGGCTGTTCCTGATCCCCGGCCTGCTCATGATGGCGATCGGGCTCATCGCGGGCGTCGCCCTCGCCGCCGGGCCGATTCGCGTCGGCGACGTCGCGTTCGACGTCGACACCCTCGTCGGGGCCTCGGCGGCGCTGGTGATCGGCTTCCAGGCCGTGCTCTTCGCGTTGCTGACCAAGGTGTACGCCATGGAGGAGGGATTCCTTCCCCATGACAAACGGGTGCAGCGCATCATCGACAACTGGAGCCTGGAGCGCGGCCTCGTCGTCGGCGGCCTGCTCGCGCTCGCCGGTCTCGTCGGGCTGGTCGCCTCGCTGTCCCACTGGCAGGTGCACAGCTTCGGCCAGCTCGAGCCCCGCCACTCGCTGCGCCTCGTCGTGCCGTCGGCGACCGCGCTCATCATGAGCTTCCAGATGATCTTCGCGTCGCTGTTCGTGAGCATCCTCGCGATCCGCCGCCGCTCGCACCCGCCGGTGACCGACGCGGTGGACGAGGCCGCCGGCGTGGTCGACGCCGCGGCGGACAAGGTGCGCAGCGAGAGCCAGGCCGACGAGGCCGCCGCGAGCGCGCGCGCCGACGCGGAGGCGGCCGACGACGGCGAGGACACCGCCGCCGAGACGGCGTCCGCGGAGGCCGTGCCGGCCGAGGCCGGTGCGAGCGCCGAGGGCGCCGACAAGACCGTCTGACCCGATCCCCCACGAGGCCCCGGCGATCCGCCGGGGCCTCTTTCATGCGCCCGGCACGACGGCACCGGCGCCGGACGCGCGGACCTTCCGGCTGGACCGACGGCCTCGGCGTCCCGGCTGACGTACGAGCGGGCGTGCGGCGCCGGGCGGGAGCCGGCGCCGCACGCCCGAGACCCGCATGCCGGAAAGGCGACATTGGAATGAGTCATCGGCGGGCGACCCGTAGGCTTAGCACATGTCCAGCCGTCACATCCTGACCGCGCCCGCCTGGCCGTACGCCAACGGGCCCCGCCACATCGGGCACGTCTCCGGCTTCGCGCTGCCCGCCGACATGTTCAGCCGCTACCAGCGGATGGCGGGCAACAAGGTCCTGATGGTGAGCGGCACCGACGAGCACGGCACCCCCATCCAGGTGCAGGCCGACAAGGAGGGTGTGTCGGCCCGCGAGCTGGCCGACCGCTACAACCGGGTGATCGCCCAGGACCTGCACGGCCTCGGCATGTCGTACGACCTGTTCACCCGGACGACGACGCGCAACCACTACGCCGTCGCCCAGGAGATCTTCAAGGGCCTGTACGACAACGGCTACGTCTTCGAGAAGAAGACGATGGGCGCGATCTCCCCGTCCACGGGGCGCACCCTGCCCGACCGCTACATCGAGGGCACCTGCCCGATCTGCGGGTACGACGGGGCGCGCGGCGACCAGTGCGACAACTGCGGCAACCAGCTCGATCCGATCGACCTGATCAACCCGCGGAGCCGCATCAACGGCGAGACGCCGAAGTTCGTCGAGACCGAGCACTTCTTCCTCGACCTGCCCGCGTTCTCCGAGACCCTCGGCTCGTGGCTGCAGGGCAAGGAGGGGCTCTGGCGGCCGAACGTCTACAAGTTCACCCGCAACCTCCTCGACGACATGCAGCCCCGGCCGATCAGCCGCGACCTCGACTGGGGCGTGCCCGTGCCGCTGCCCGGCTGGATCGACCGGCCGGACAAGCGGCTGTACGTCTGGTTCGACGCGGTCGTCGGCTACCTGTCGGCCTCGGTCGAGTGGGCCAGGCGCAGCGGCGACCCCGACGCCTGGCGGGCCTGGTGGCAGAACCCCGACGCCGAGACGTACTACTTCATGGGCAAGGACAACATCGTCTTCCACGCCGAGATCTGGCCGGCGATGCTGCTCGGCTACAACGGCGAAGGCGACAAGGGCGGCACGGCCGGCTCCCTGGGGAAGCTCAGCCTGCCCACCGAGGTGGTCTCCTCGGAGTTCCTGACCATGGAGGGCAAGAAGTTCTCCTCCTCGCGCCAGGTCGTCATCTACGTCCGTGACTTCCTCGAGCGGTACGACGTCGACGCGCTGCGCTACTACATCGCCGTCGCCGGCCCGGAGAACCAGGACACCGACTTCACCTGGTCGGAGTTCGTCCGCCGCAACAACGACGAGCTCGTCGCCACCTGGGGCAACCTGGTGAACCGCTCGATCTCCTTCGCGGCCAAGAACATCGGGGAGATCCCGGCGGCCGGCGAGCTGACCGACCTCGACCGGGACATCCTGGAGCGGTCGCGCAAGGCGTTCGACGCGGTCGGCGCCGAGCTGGCGCGCTCGCGGTTCAAGAACGCCGCGAACGAGGCGATGCGCACCGTCGCGGAGGCGAACAAGTACCTGTCCGAGCAGGCGCCGTGGAAGCTGAAGAACGACGACCCGGAGCGGATGAGGACGATCCTGCACGTCGCGCTGCAGCTCGTCGACGACGCCAAGTCGCTGCTGACCCCGTTCCTGCCGGGCTCGTCGGAGAAGGTCCACCGGATGCTCGGCGGCCAGGGCGAATGGAGCGGCGCCCCGGAGATCCGCGAGGTCGCCGAGGAGGGCGGCCCCGACTACCCGGTCCTGACCGGGTCGTACGACACCGAGGCGCGCTGGGAGTCGCGGCCCATCGCGGCCGGCACGCCGCTGGCCCCGCCCACGCCGCTGTTCGCCAAGCTCGACTCCTCGGTCGTGGACGAGGAACTGGCCCGGCTGGAGCAGTCCTGACACCGCGCTCATACCGGGCCGCGACACCGGGCAGGGTGCTCATATGAGCGAGAGGGCGGAGATGAACACGTCGGACGGGTTCCGCGGCGCGGCGTTCCCGCCACTGCCCGAGCCCCTGCCGGTCGAGGTGTTCGACAGCCACTGTCACCTGGACATCCTCGAGGTGCCGATCACGGAGGTGCTCGCCGCCGCCCACTCGGTCGGCATCCGGCGGGCCGTGACCGTGGGCTACGACCTCGCCTCGTCGCAGCACGCCGCCGACGCCGCCGCGACGTACGACGACGTGTACGCCGCGGTGGCGATCCACCCGAATGACTCGGGTGACGCCACCGCCGACGTCCTCGCCGACATCGCCAAGCTCGCCGCGCTGCCCGACGTCCGAGCCGTCGGCGAGACCGGCCTGGACTACTACCGCGACTGGGCCACGGTCGAGGACCAGCAGCGGTCGTTCCGCGCCCACATCGACATCGCCAAGCGCACCGGCAAGGCCCTCGTCATCCATGACCGGGACGCCCACGACGACGTGCTGCGCATCCTGGAGGAGGAGGGCCCGCCGGACAAGGTCGTCTTCCACTGCTTCTCCGGCGACCGGGAGATGGCCAAGGTCTGCGCGGACCACGGCTACCACATGAGCTTCGCGGGCAACGTCACGTTCAAGAACGCCGGCGGCCTGCGGGAGGCGGCGGCCGTGGCGCCGCTGGACCTGATCCTCGTCGAGACGGACGCGCCGTACCTCACGCCGGTGCCGCACCGGGGCAAGCCGAACGCCCCGTACCTCGTCCCGCTCACCGTCCGCGCGCTGGCCGAGACCAAGGGCGTCGACCTGGCCGAGCTGTGCGCCGCCATCGCCGCCAACGGCGAACGCGTCTTCGGCCCCTGGTAGCCGCAGCACGCGTGATCACGGGTGTTCGCCGTCCGTAGAGGGCGGCGATCGTCAGTGATCATGGGATGGGGGCCGGCGCCCCCTCCCGCGTACGGGACACTAATCGTGTGGGTGAACGACTTCTCGGGCCGGCGGACGTCCGCGCGCTGGCCGGTGGGCTGGGGTTGCGGCCGACCAAGACCCTCGGACAGAACTTCGTCATCGACGCGAACACGGTGCGGCGCATCGTCCGCGACGCCGACGTCGGACCGGAGGACGTCGTCCTGGAGGTCGGTCCCGGGCTGGGCTCGCTGACCCTCGCGTTGCTGCCCATCGCCGGTCGCGTCGTGGCCGTCGAGGTCGATCCGGCCCTCGCGCAGCGGCTGCCCGAGACCGTCGCCGAGCGCGCTCCCGACCTCGCCGACCGCCTGAACGTCGTGCCCGCCGACGCCCTGCGGGTCACCGAGCTGCCGGGCCCGCCGCCGACCGCGCTCGTCGCCAACCTCCCGTACAACGTCGCGGTGCCCGTCGTCCTGCACCTGCTCGGGGCGTTCCCGTCCCTCCGGCACGGGCTGGTCATGGTGCAGGCCGAGGTCGCCGACCGGCTGACCGCGGGCCCCGGCGGCAAGGTGTACGGCGTGCCGTCGGTGAAGATGGCCTGGTACGCCCGGGCGCGCCGGGCCGGGAACGTCGGCCGCGCGGTGTTCTGGCCCGCGCCGAACGTCGACTCCGGGCTCGTCGCCTTCACCCGCCGCGAACCACCGACGAGCGCGGTCCCGCGCGAGGAGGTGTTCGCCGTCATCGACGCGGCGTTCGCCCAGCGCCGCAAGACCCTCCGCGCGGCGCTGGCCGGCTGGGCCGGTTCGGCCGCGGCGGCGGAGGAGGCCCTGCGCGCCGCGGGAGTCGACCCCACGGCCCGCGGCGAGGCCCTCGACGTCACCGCCTTCACCCGTATCGCCGAGCACCGGCCCCCGTCGCCTACGATCGGTTGATCGTGACCACTGTGACCGTGCGCGTGCCCGCCAAGGTGAACCTCCAGCTGAGCGTCGGCCCCGTCCGCGACGACGGCTACCACGACCTCGTCAACGTCTTCCACGCCGTCTCGCTGTTCGACGAGGTGACCGCGGTCCCGGCCGACGCGCTCAGCGTCACGGTCGACGGCCCGGCGGGCGTGCCGACCGGCCCGGACAACCTCGCGGCCCGCGCCGCCGCCCTGCTGGCCGAGCACGTCGGCAGGCGCCCGGACGTCGCGCTGCACATCCGCAAGGACATTCCGGTCGCGGGCGGCATGGCCGGCGGCAGCGCCGACGCGGCGGCCGCCCTGCTGGCCTGCGACGTGCTGTGGGAGGCCCGGCTCGACCGCGAGACGCTGCTGGAGCTCGCCGCCCGGCTGGGCAGCGACGTCCCGTTCGCCCTGCTCGGCGGCACCGCCGTCGGCCTGGGGCGGGGGGAGCGGCTGACCCCGGTCGAGGTCACGGGGGAGTTCCACTGGGTGTTCGGGTACGCCGACGGCGGCCTGTCCACGCCCGCGGTGTACGCCGAGTGCGACCGCCTGCGCGCCGCCGGGGAGCAGGACAGCGTGTGGCCCGAGGTGTCGGACGACCTGATGGCCGCGCTGAAGACCGGCGACGCCGAGGCGCTCGGCCGGGCCCTGCACAACGACCTGCAGCCGGCGGCGCTGAGCCTCCGCCCGTCCCTGCGCGACGCGCTCGCGGTCGGCCGTGACGCCGGCGCCTTGGGCTCGCTGGTGTCCGGATCCGGCCCGACCTGCGCCTTCCTCGCCGCCTCCCTCGACCACGCCGCCGAACTCGCCGCCGCCCTGAACGACTCAGGCCGGTTCGCCGCCGTACGCCCCGCCTCCGGACCCGTCCCCGGCGTCACCCTCGTCTGACCCGATTCCGGCGCGCCCGCGAAGGGACGATCGCGCTCGCCTGCGGACGCCACCGGCGAGCGCGATCGTCCAGGGTTCTCCCCGCCGTCGGCGCTGACCAGGACGCATGACGTCGTACCGTCGGTCAGCCGCCGACGACCTGAGTGTCACATCGCACTCCGGACGCGCCGGAGAGGCGGGCGTCCTTGGTCACCAGCGGACACTCGTAAAAGACGCGGCGTATCCGTCGTCGCGGTCTTCGAAGCGGGCGAGTACGGCCGCGTTTCGTGACTTGCGGGCCTCTGCCTTGATCACCTGCAGCAAGTAGGCCTGCAGGGACTGTCCCCGCATCCGAGCCATCTCTGCGAGCGTGTCACGAACGTCTTCGGGGACGTCACGGATCTGGAGAGCGACGTTCATGCATGCATTTTGAATGCAATCGCTCTGTGATCGCGCGGTTTCACGGTGAGAGCGCGCCGGAGCGCGAACGCGGAGCCAGTAGGCTTGGTGGCGTCGTGAATCTGATCAATGTTGAAGGCCTCGGTAAGGCGTACGGGCCGGTTCCCCTGCTCGACGATGTCTCCCTCGGCGTGTCCGCCGGTGACCGGATCGGCGTGGTCGGCCGGAACGGCGGCGGCAAGAGCACGCTGGTCGCGCTGCTCGCCGGGCGCGTCGAGCCCGACAGCGGGCGGGTCACGCACACGCGCGGGCTGCGGCTGGGCTTCCTGACGCAGCGCGACGCCTTCCCCGAGGGGGCGACCGTCCGCTCGGTCGTTTTCGGCGACCGGGCCGAGCACGAGTGGGCGGGGGACGCCCGGGCGCGCGAGATCCTGGCGGGGCTGCTGCCCGGCGTCTCCCTGGACAGCCCCATCGAGGGCATGTCCGGTGGTGAGCGGCGGCGCGTCGCGCTCGCCCGGCTGCTCGTCCCCGAGACCGACCTGCTGGTGCTGGACGAGCCCACCAACCACCTGGACATCGAGGCGATCGCCTGGCTGGCCGGGCACCTGAAGGACCGGACGCTCATCGTCGTCACCCACGACCGGTGGTTCCTGGACGCGGTCACCGACCGCACCTGGGAGGTGTCCGACGGGCGGGTGCACCGCTACGAGGGCGGGTACTCCGCGTACGTCCTCGCCAAGGCGGAGCGGGCCCGCATCGCGGCCTCCGCCGAGGAGAAGCGGCAGAACCTCCTCCGCAAGGAGCTCGCCTGGCTGCGCCGAGGGCCACAGGCCCGCACGTCGAAGCCGAAGTTCCGGGTCGAGGCCGCGAACGCCCTCATCGCCGACGAGCCGCCGGCCCGCGACACCGTGGAGCTGGTGCGGTTCGCGACGGCACGACTCGGCAAGACGGTGTACGACGTCGAGGACGCCACCGTGCGCGTCGGCGACCGTGTGATCTTCCAGCACCTGACGTGGCAGCTCGGCCCCGGCGACCGAGTGGGCGTCGTCGGCGTCAACGGCAGCGGGAAGACCACGCTGCTGCGGCTGCTGGAGGGGACGGTCGCGCCGGCCGCGGGCCGGGTGGTGCGCGGCAAGACGGTGCAGCTCGCGCACCTGTCACAGGAGCTCGGCGAACTCGACCCGGCGCGGCGCGTCCTAGAGTCGGTCGAAGAGATCAAGCGTCGCATCAGTCTCGGCAAGCGGGAGTTCTCGGCGAGCCAGATGCTGGAGCGGTTCGGTTTCCGCGGTGACGCCCAGTGGACTCCGGTGGGCGACCTGTCCGGCGGCGAGCGCCGGCGCCTTCAGCTCCTGCGGCTGCTGATGGCCGAGCCGAACGTCCTCCTGCTCGACGAGCCGACCAACGACCTGGACATCGAGATACTGACCGAGCTGGAGGACCTG
Source organism: Actinoallomurus sp. NPDC052274 (assembly GCF_040679475.1). NCBI lineage: Bacteria > Bacillati > Actinomycetota > Actinomycetes > Streptosporangiales > Thermomonosporaceae > Actinoallomurus > Actinoallomurus sp. NPDC052274. Next base: position 97,973 of record NZ_JBFAUT010000017.1, on the reverse strand, counting down.
CTGGACGGCTGGCCCGGGTCGCTCGTCCTGGTCAGCCACGACCGGTACTTCCTGGAGCGGGTCAGCGACCATGTCGTCGCGCTGCTGGGCGACGGCCGGCTGTCGCTGCTGCCCGGAGGAGTCGACGAGTACCTCGACCGGCGGAGTCGCTCGACGCCGGAACCCCAGCCCGTACGGGCCGCCGAGCCGAAGCCCGCCAAGAACTCCTGGCAGGCGAAGAAGGAGCTCGACCGGCTGGAACGGCGCATCGAGAAGCTCGGCGACCGCGAGGCGGAGCTGCACGAGCTGATGGCCGCGCACGCCACCGACCACGAGAAGCTGCTGCGGCTTGACGCGGAGCTGAAAACGGTGCGGGCCGAACGCGAGGAGATCGAGGAGCAGTGGCTCGTCCTCGCTGATGAGGCGTAGACCGCCCTACCAAGTAGTAATGAGGGGTGTTCTTCGCCGCTCGATCCGGCCATGATCGCATTCCATGGCGACATGGATGATGCGGTTGGACGACTTGGGTGACGGGCCGCGGCTGGCGGTCAAGGACGCGATGGACGTCAAGGGCACGCCGACGAGCGCGGGCAGCCCCGCCGTCGCCGACCGCGCCGAGCCGGCGGCGGCCGATGCCGCGGTCGTCGCGACCGCACGCGCCCAGGGCGCCCGCATCGTCGGCAAGACGAACCTGACCGAGCTGTGCCTCGGCGCGGACGGCGTGAACCCCTGGTTCGGCACCCCGGTGAACCCGCTGGACCCCTCCAGGGTCCCCGGCGGTTCGTCCAGCGGATCGGCCGTGGCCGTCGCCACCGGGGAGGCGGACGTGGCGCTCGGCACGGACACCGCCGGGTCGGTGCGGATCCCGGCCGCCTGCTGCGGCATCGCGTCGCTGAAGACGACGTACGGCCGCGTGCCGCTCGACGGCGTTCATCCGCTGGCGCCCTCCGTCGACGTGGTCGGCCCGATGGCCAGGGACGTCGCCGGGGTGACGCTGGGGATGGGACTGATCGAGCCGGGCTTCACCCCCGCTTCGTACGACCCGGGGATGACGGTCGGCAGGTTGCGGATCCCGGGAGTGGCGGAGCCGGCGATCGACGCGGCCGTGGACGCCGCGCTGCGCCGGGCCTTCAGGATCGTCGACGAGACCTGTGCGCACTTCGTCGACGCCGTCCTGGCCAACGGGGTGTTCGTCGGCGAGGAGGCCTACCGGCACAACGGTCACCTTCTGGCCGACTCGAGCCGGCTCAGCGAGCGGATCTACCGGCGGGTCAACGGCCTGAAGGCCGACGCCAAGGGCAAGCGGGGCTGGGCCGAGGCGACCCGGCGTGCCATTCGCACCGAGCTGGACACCCTGTTCAAGCGGCACCCGGTCCTGGCCCTGCCGGTCCTGCCGACGGTGGCGCCGCCCCCGCCGGCGGGCGACGACGACCTGCTGTTGTGCGTGCTCACCGCGCCGTTCAACCTCGCCGGGCTGCCGGTGTTCGCGCTGCCGGTGCCGCTGCCCGGATCCCATCTGCCGACCGCCGTGCAGCTCGTCGGGCCGGCGGGGGGCGAGGAGATGCTGTGCGGCGTCGCCGCCGCCCTGGCGGCCGCGCTGTCCTGAGCCGGTCGCGAGCGGTCGGGGCTGTCGGATCCGTGGCGGGACGGGCAAGATGAGTCCGTGACCTTGGCGATGGCGAGTGGGCGAGGCGGATCGTGACGACGTGGCTCTTGCGGATGGAGGCACCCGGAGACGGCCCGCGGCTCGCCGTCAAGGACGCCATCGACGTCGCCGGAGTGCCGACGACGGCGGCCTGCCCCGTCATCGGGGACCGGGCGGCACCGGCCGAGGCGGACGCCCCGTGCGTCGCCGCGGCCCGCGCGCAGGGCGCTCGGATCGTCGGCAAGACGAACCTCACCGAGCTGTGCCGGGCCGCCGACGGCATCAACCCGTGGACGGGCGTCCCGGTGAACCCGGTCGATCCGGAACGGGTGCCGGGCGGTTCCTCCAGCGGCTCGGCGGTGGCCGTGGCGACCGGCGAGGCCGACGTCGCGCTCGGCACCGACACGGGCGGGTCGGTGCGCATCCCCGCGGCCTGCTGCGGAGTCGCCGGCTTGAAGACCACCCACGGCCGGGTGCCGCTCGCGGGCGTCTTCCGGTTCGCGCCGTCACTGGACACCGTGGGACCGCTCGGCCGTGACGTGGCGGCGGTCGCGCTGGGCATGCGGCTGATCGAGCCCGGATTCGCGCCGGAGCCGTACGAGCCCGGAGCCACCGTGGCGCGGTTGCGTCCGGAGGGCGTGGCGGTGGACCCGGCGGTGGACGCCGCCGTCGACGCCGCGCTGCGCGCGGCCGGTCTGACGTTCGTCGACGAATCCGTCGACGCCTGGCAGGAGGCCCTGTCCGCCGGCAACACGCTGATCCGGGGCGAGGGCCACCGCGAGCACCGCGGCCTGCTCGCCTACCCGGACCGGATGAGCGCCCGCATCCGCCGGCGCATCGAACGCGGCGCCCTCGTCACCGACGGGCTCTTCGACGAGGCGTACGCCACCCAGGTGGCGACGCGCGACCTGTTCGACAAGCTCCTCGAGCACTATCCGGTGCTCGCGCTGCCCACGATCTCCCAGCCGCCGCCCCGGATCGGCGCCGAGCGCGAGGTCGACCTGACCGAGCTCACCCTGCCGTTCAACCTCTCCGGCCATCCGGCGCTGGCGCTGCCCGTGCCGGGGGCCGGCACGGGCCTGCCCGCCTCGCTGCAACTCGTCGGGCCGGCCGGAGGCGAGGAGCGGCTGCTGGCCATCGGCGCGGTGGTCGAGGCCGCCCTGCGCTGATGGCCGTTCTCACCTTCGGGCACGGCACCGCGTCGGCGGACCGGATCGCCGAGCTCCTCGGCGCGGCCGGTGCCGAGCTGCTGGTGGACGTGCGTACGGCGCCCGGCAGTCGCCGCAACCCCCACGTCGCGCGGCACGAACTGGAGCGCTGGCTGCCCGAGCGTGGGATCGGCTACCGATGGGACAAGCGTCTCGGCGGCTTCCGGCGGCCGCCCGCCGACTCGCCCGACGTCTTCTGGCGCGAGGAGATGTTCCGCGGCTACGCCGCCCACATGCGCACCGAGGAGTTCGGCGCGGCGGTTGACGCGCTGCTGGCGGAGGAGCGCCGGCAGGCCGTGATGTGCAGCGAGAGCGTGTGGTGGCGTTGCCACCGTCGGCTGATCGCCGACTACCTCGTCCTGGTCCGGCAGGTGCCGGTCGTCCACCTCATGCACGACGGGCGTCTCACCCCGCACACGCCCGCGCCGGGGGCCCGCGTCCGCGACGACGGGTTCCTCGTGTACGACGGCGGCCAGGAACCGCTGATCTGACCTTCGGCGGCGTGGCCCCGTACCGGGGGAGCACGCCCTCGCGACGGCCCGACGGCGGTCAGGCGGCCGGGTCGGTGTCGAAGGGGATCAGCAGGGAGCGCAGGAGGTTCGCGAGCGTGCGGCGGTCGCCGGGGCTGAGGGCGCCGAGCAGGTCGCGTTCACGGTCGACGAGGTCGGCGAACGCGGCGTCCACCCGGGTGCGGCCCGCGTCGGTCAGGCGGACGAGGACGCCGCGCTTGTCGTGGGGGTCGGGGCTGCGGCGGACGAGGCCGGCGGACTCCAGGCGGTCGATCCGGTTGGTCATCGTCCCGGAGGTCACGAGGGTGGCGTGGAGCAGCCGGCCGGGGCTCAGTTCGTACGGCGGGCCCGCGCGCCGCAGCGCGGTCAGCACGTCGAACTCCCACGACTCCATCCCGTGCGCGGCGAACACCGCCCGCCGGGCGCGGTCGAGGTGCCGGGCGAGGCGGGAGACCCGGCTGAGGACGTGCAGGGGCTCCACGTCGAGGTCCGGACGCTCCGCGTGCCATGCCTCGACCAGCCGGTCTACCTCGTCCTCCACAATCGATCACCTTACCTGTCTTGACATCGAGATATCGACGCCGGGAGCATCTGCCTTGACGTCAAGAGATATGGGCGCCGGCGCTCCGGCCCGGACGCCGGGCGGAGGAGAGCACAAGGATGAGCCTCCTGATCGGACTGCACCACGTACAACTCGCGGCCCCGCCGGGCACGGAGCCGCGAATGCGGGAGTTCTACGCCGGCACCCTGGGCCTCACCGAGGTGCCCAAACCGCCGGCCCTGGCGGCGCGCGGCGGAGTGTGGTTCCGGGCGCCGGGCGTCGAGGTCCACATCGGCGCCGAGGCCGACTTCCGGCCTGCCGGGAAGGCCCATCCGGGGATCCTCGTGAGCGACCTGGACGCGCTCGTCGACCGGCTCCGGGCGGCCGGTCACCAGGTCCGGCCCGACGACCGGCTGCCCGGATACCGTCGCTTCTACGTCGATGACCCCGTCGGGAACCGCCTGGAGTTCCTCCAGTCGAACGAGACGGCCTGAGCCGATCCGCTCCCGCGGCGCCGCCCGCGGACCGGGTGGGCGGCGTCGCGCGGACGGCCCCACACGGAGGTCGATCACGGGCCGCGCGCCTCCCGATCGGCCAGCATCTCCCAGTCGGCCAGCACGTCGAGCAGGATGCCGAGGATCCGCCGCAACTCCTCGACGTGCTCGGTCTTGCGGACCGCGTCCTCGAAGCCGGTCGGCTGGGCGTCGAGTGCCAGGACGGCGTCCTCGAGGCTCTCGGTGAGCCGCGTCGCGCAGGCGTCACCCGAGGTGTCGGCCGTGCGGCCCGCGCGTCGGGATGTCCCGACCCCCTCGGCCGCCCCGCCACGCGGCCGGTGGCCGACGCGGCCGTGGTCGGAGTCGCCGGATCGGTATCGCACTGCCCACCTCCTGGATCCGCCGACGGCGGATCGTCGCCCGCGAGGGCGGGCGGCCCGCGCCGGGCGAGAGCCCGTCACCGTCGCTTGTCGCGAACACGGTAGGGGCCGGGTGTGACAGAACGGCTACGGAGGGTCAGATGGCGGCGGGGTCGATGCCGTTGCGGCGAGCGGCCCGGGCCTGCTCCTTGGCCTCTTTGGCGGCTTCCTTCGCCTTGGCCTTCAGCTCTTTCTGGCGGGCCTTGTAATCCGTCGTGAGGTGGGGCTTCGGCTCCAGCCCGGACAGGCCGTTCCAGGCGAGGTTCACCAGGTGGGCGGCGACCTCCTCGCGCTTGGGCTTGCGCACGTCCAGCCAGTAGGTGCCGGTCATCGCGACCATTCCGATGAGCGCCTGGGCGTACAGCGGGGCCGCCTTGGGGTCGTAGCCCTTCTCCTTGAACTCGTCCCCGAGGATGTGTTCGACCTGGTTGGCGATGTCGCTGAGGAGACTGGCGAACGTGCCCGTCGCCGAGGCGGCGTGCGAGTCGCGGACCAGGATGCGGAAGCCCTTGCTGCTGTCCTCGATGTACTCGAGGAGTGCGAGGGCCGCGCGTTCGATCTTCTGGCGCGGGTGCCCGCCGACGAGCGCCTTGGTGACCAGATCGAGCAGTCGCTCCATCTCGCGGTCGACGACGACCGCGTACAGGCCCTCTTTGCCGCCGAAGTGCTCGTACACCACCGGCTTGGACACTCCCGCCACGCTGGCGATCTCCTCTATGGAGGTGCCGTCGAATCCGCGTTCGGCGAAGAGTGTCCGGCCGATGTCGAGCAACTGTTCCCGTCGTTCTTTTCCGGTCATGCGCTTCCGGCGTGACCGTGGGGGTTCGCTCACGTTCTCAATTGTCGCGGTAGCAACCGAATCGTTGGCTACGCTCACTGCTCGCTCTTCCCTGGCGGCCCTGGATTCCCGACCGCAGGCGGCGCCGTGTGAGACTGTTAGTTTCGCTTACGATATCCGCTTTGTGGCGAGACGTTGCTCGTTCGGCCAACGAACATCGGAGACCCAGCCGAGCTTCTCGAACATCCAGATCAGCCGCGCGCTGATGTCGATCTGACCCTTGAGCACGCCGTGCCGGGCGCACGTCGGGTCCGCGTGGTGCAGGTTGTGCCAGGACTCGCCGAACGACGGGATCGCCAGCCACCACACGTTCTTCGCCTTGTCCCGCGAGTCGAACACCTCGTCGCCCATCACGTGACAGATGGAGTTGATGGCCCAGGTGACGTGGTGCAGCAGGGCGACGCGCACGAGCGAGCCCCAGAAGAAGGCGGTCACCGCGCCCCACCAGGACATCGTGACCAGGCCGCCCAGCAGGGCCGGCAGGAGCATCGAGACGGCGACGAGACCGGGGAAGACCCGGCTGATGCGGCGGATGTCCTTGTCGGCCACCAGGTCGGGGCAGAACTTCGCCGGGGAGGTGCGGCGGGCGTCGAACAGCCAGCCCATGTGCGCCCAGACCAGGCCCTTGGACAGCGCCTTCCAGTCGCCGCCGAACCGCCACGGCGAGTGCGGGTCGCCCTCCTTGTCGGAGTACTTGTGGTGGCGGCGGTGGGTGGCCACCCAGTCGATCACGCTCATCTCGATCGAGAGGCTGCCCGCGAGGGCCAGCGCGATCCGCAGCGGACGCTTGGCCTTGAAGGACTTGTGGGTGAAGTGCCGGTGGTAGCCGACGGTCACCCCCAGGCCGGTCACCGTGTACATCACCACGGTGATGGCCACATCGCTCCAACCGAGACCCCAGCCCCAGGCGAACGGCACGGCCGCCGCGACGGCGAGGAGCGGTACCGCGATGAAGACGGCCAGCAGGACGCGTTCGAAAACGCCCTTGGGCTTCGCTTCGATCTCAGGTAGGGCCTGCGGTCGAGGTGGCGCGGACGGGGCTATGGTCATGCGGTTCCTCCTGCCCATCGGGAAACTTACGGCTACGCAACCGTAACCTACGGCGGCGTAAGTTAGGTAGATACCCGGCAGGATTTCCGCAAACATGTCGTGTCGGTCACACGAGGGTTGCCAACTCGCAAGTCGCGACTTAGCGCCTCATAGCGACAGCCGTGCTCCGGCGGCCGATCCGGGCCGCGCCCCGGCCTCGGCTCCGGCGGCCGGTCGCGACCGCGCTCCGGCTTCGGCTCGCGCGGCCGATCGCGGCCGTGCTCCCGGCTTGATCGAAACGAGCGCGCCGCCTGCCGAGGCAACCGCTATCGTTAGGGGTGCCGTGCGGCAGGCGATGCCGTGGCGGCGATCCGGCGTGGTGAAATCGGCATCACGGAGGGTTTTGGTCCCTTTATTTCTGGTTCGAATCCAGGCGCCGGAGCCCTCTTCTCCACCGGGCCTGCGCGGTCCCCGGAGGCCCGGTGACCTCGGCTTCGCCGCTCCGCGTCCCTGACCGGGGCGCATGGGGTCCGCCCGCGGGCGGTATCCTTCGGGTGTCGGGCGGGTTACGGGCCTGCGACCCCGCCTCTTCGCAGGCCGGCACCCTCGCCGGAGGTCCTCCCAGACGTCCGCGCCCGGCTTCGAACCTGTCAGCGACGCCGAGGAGCCTCCTCCAGTGAGCGGAGCGAGCCACCGGGCGATGCCATGTCACCAGCACCTCACCGAGCCGTCCGGTGAGGTGGTCGCGTGACCATGAGCCGCCCCGCAGCCGTCATCGTCCTCGCCGCGGGCGAGGGCACCCGGATGAAGTCCCGCACCACCCCCAAGGTCCTGCACGAACTGGGTGGGCGCAGTCTGGTCGGGCACGTCCTCGCCGCAGCCCGTGACCTGCGGCCCGAGCGACTCGTGGTGGTCGTCGGGCACGGCAGGGACAAGGTCGTCGAGCACCTCGCGCAGATCGCGCCGGACGCGGTCGCCGTGACCCAGGAGCAGCAGAACGGCACCGGCCACGCGGTCCGGATCGTCCTCGAGGCGGTCGGTGCGCTCACCGGCACCGTCGTCGTCACCAACGGCGACCACCCGCTGCTGCGCGGCGAGACACTGGCCGAGCTGGTCCGCACGCACGAGACCGAGGGCAACGCCGTCACCGTCCTGAGCACCGAGATCCCGGACCCGACCGGCTACGGCCGCATCGTGCGCGGCCCCGGCGGCGAGGTGGCCGGGATCGTCGAGCACAAGGACGCGGGGCCGGACGAGCGCGCCATCCGCGAGATCAACGTCGGCATGTACGTCTTCGACGGCAAGCTCCTGGCGGACGCGCTCGGCCGGGTGACCACCGACAACGCCAGCGGCGAGGAGTACCTCACCGACGTCGTCGGGATCCTCCGCGAGGACGGCCACCGGGCCGGCGCGTACAAGGCGGCCGACTGGATCGAGACTCAGGGCGTCAACGACCGGGTCCAGCTCGCCCAGGCGCGGCGCCAGCTCAACGACCGCGTGCTCGAGGCGCACATGCGCGCCGGCGTGACGATCGTCGACCCGCTGTCCACGTGGGTCGACGTGCAGGTGACGCTCGAGCCCGACGTGGTCATCGAGCCGGGCACCCAGCTCCACGGCGCCACCCACGTGTCCGCGGGCGCCCGGATCGGCCCGAACTGCACGCTGACCGACACCTCCGTGGGCGAGGACGCCGTCGTCGTGAACGCCGTGTGCGTCTCCGCCGAGATCGGCCCGGAGGTCAGCGTCGGCCCCTTCGCGTACCTGCGGCCGGGCACCAGGCTCGCCCGCAAGGCCAAGATCGGCACGTACGTCGAGACGAAGAACGCCGTGGTGGGCGAGGGCACCAAGGTGCCCCACCTGACCTACGTCGGCGACGCGGAGATCGGCGAAGGCTCCAACATCGGCGCCGCCTGCGTCTTCGTCAACTACGACGGCGTGACCAAGAGTCGCAGCGTCGTCGGCGACCACGTCAAGGTCGGCAGCGACAACATGATCGTCGCTCCGGTCACGATCGGGGACGGCGCGTACACCGCGGCCGGTTCGGTGATCACGAACGACGTGCCGCCGGGCGCGATGGCGGTCGCGCGCGCCCGCCAGCGCAATGTCGAGGGGTGGGTCGAGCGCAGGCGCGCCGGCACCCCCTCCGCGGAGGCGGCCCAGCGCGCCCGCGAGCAGGACGGCCAGGACAGCGAGTAGGGAGACTGTACGCGTGACAGGGATCAAGGCGACGGGCGAGAAGAAGCTGATGCTCTTCTCCGGCCGGGCATACCCCGAGCTCGCCGAAGAGGTGGCCGAGGCCCTCGACGTCGAGCCGACGCCCACGTCGGCGTACGACTTCGCGAACGGTGAGACGTTCGTGCGGTTCAACGAGTCGGTGCGCGGCTCGGACGCCTTCGTGCTGCAGAGCCACACCGCGCCGATCAACCAGTGGATCATGGAGCAGCTGATCATGGTCGACGCGCTCAAGCGCGCGTCGGCCAAGCGGATCACGGTCGTCGCGCCCTTCTTCGGGTACGCCCGGCAGGACAAGAAGCACCGCGGCCGGGAGCCGATCTCCGCCCGGCTGATGGCCGACCTGTTCAAGACGGCCGGCGCGCACCGGCTGATGGTGGTCGACCTGCACACCGCGCAGATCCAGGGCTTCTTCGACGGCCCGGTGGACCACCTGTTCGCCCTGCCGATCCTCACCCGGCACATCCGCGCCAAGCTCGACACCGAGCAGGTGACGGTGGTCGCCCCGGACGCCGGCCGCGTGCGCGTCGCCGAGCGCTGGAGCGACGAGCTGGGCGGCTGCCCGATGGCCATCATCCACAAGCGCCGCGACCCCGAGGTCGCGAACGAGGTGAAGGTCTTCGACGTCGTCGGCGAGGTCGCCGGGCGCACCTGTGTCGTCGTCGACGACATGATCGACACCGGTGGCACGATCGTGAAGGCGGCCGACGCGCTGTTCGAGGAGGGCGCCGCCCGGGTCGTGGTGGCCGCGACGCACGGCGTGCTGTCCGGGCCCGCCGTCGACCGGCTGAAGAACTCCCGGATCTCCGACGTCGTGCTCACCAACACGCTGCCGATCCCGGACAACAAGCGGTTCGACAAGCTGACCGTGCTGTCGATCGCGCCGCTGCTGGCCCGGGCGATCAGTGAGGTGTTCAGCGACGGCTCGGTGACCAGCCTTTTCGGCGGCCACAGCTGAGATTTCGTCCCTCGGCACGAAGCGGAACGCCGATCGGCTAAACTTGGGAGACCGTGTGCGTCCGACGCTGCCTCCATGGGCTCGCCCACTCTGAGTCCGGCCGCGAGGAGCATCGATGATCTTCGACGTTACTTGCGTCGACTTGTACTGACAAGCTTCATTTGAGCGAGGAGTTTTCGCCGTGTCCGAGGTACGCATTGCCGCCGAGCCCCGCACCGAATTCGGTAAGGGCCCCGCCCGGCGCGCTCGCAGGGCCGGCAAGGTGCCCGCTGTTCTGTACGGACACGGCACCGACCCGAAGCACATCACGCTGCCCGGCCACGAGCTGATGCTCGCCCTCAAGACGCCCAACGTGCTGCTGCGCGTGGAGGGCCTTGGGGACGGCGCCGAGCTCGCGCTGCCGAAGGACGTCCAGCGCGACCCGCTCAAGGGCTTCCTCGAGCACGTCGACCTGCTCGTCGTGAAGCGCGGCGAGAAGGTCACCGTTGAGGTTCCGGTCCAGGTGACGGGCGAGGTGGCGCCGGGCGGTCTGCTCGACCAGCAGCTGGTGCAGGTGGCCCTCGAGGCCGAGGCGACCCACCTTCCCGAGGCGGTCGAGGTCGACGTCGAGGGCCTGGAGGTCGGCACGCAGGTCCTCGCCAAGGACCTCAAGCTGCCGGCGGGTGCGACGCTGGGCGCCGACGAGGAGGCCCTGGTGCTGCACGTGCTGCCGTCGCCGACCGCCGAGCAGATCGAGGCGGCGACCACCGGCGAGGGCGAGGCGCCCGCCGCCGAGGCGCCCGCGGCCGAGGGCGAGACCGCGGAGCAGGGCGGCGAGGAGTAACACAGCCCAGTGTGGGCGCCCCCGGACGGGGGCGCGTCGAGCCCGTGCGGAATGGGCGTCGGACAGGCCCGGCGGTCCACGCGCGGGCTCTGATGTGTCGGAGGGTGGTCGGTGATGCCGGACGTGGGCGCGGACGCTCCCTGGCTCGTCGTCGGGCTCGGCAACCCGGGCCCCGAGTACGCCGGCAACCGGCACAACGCCGGCTTCATGGTCCTCGACGTGCTGGCCGCACGAATGGGCGGCCGGTTCAAGGCGCACAAGGCGCGTGCCGAGGTCGTCGAGGGACGGCTCGCCGGGCTCCGGGTCGTGCTCGCCAAGCCCCGGTCGTACATGAACGAGTCCGGCGGCCCCGTAAAGGCTTTGCGCGACTTCTACAAGGTGCCGCTCGAGCGTGTCGTCGTCGTGCACGACGAGCTCGACATCCCCTACGGCACGCTGCGCCTGAAGCGTGGTGGCGGCGACAACGGGCACAACGGCCTGCGCTCGATCACCAAGGCGCTCGGCGGGCGTGACTACCTACGGGTCAGGTTCGGGATCGGCCGGCCGCCCGGCCGCATGGACGCCGCGGTGTTCGTGCTGCGCGACTTCGCCGCGGCCGAGCGCAAGGAGCTCGACCTGAACACCGAGCGCGCCGCCGATGCGACGGAGTCGTTGCTCACGGACGGCCTGGACCGGGCGCAGAACATCTTTCACACTGCTTAGAAGAACTCTCTCCCCGGGCGAACTCGACACGTACGGCGATTACGTGGTTTCCGCCCCTCTGTGCGTTCTAGGTCTCTATCGTGCCAGGTGTACCCCCAGGAGCCACGGTGCCGTCCCGGCGGTCGTCGCCCGAAAGATCACTGTTTCGACGCCCACTGGTCCTCGTGTGACACGACGGGCGATTTTTGGCGGAACGTGTGAACCTTCCATGTCCCCTGGGCGTCCTGCTTCAGCAGAGTCCTGTGTGTGTTACCTCGGCGAGGGGTGAAATGGCGGTCGTCGGAGAAGCGTGGCCCGAGGCCCAGGCCGCCCACGACAGTCGTTCGCGGATCCAGTCCTGGACCTCCGGTTATGCGCGGCAGGCCTGGTGTGTCGATTTTCTCGTCGCCCTGCTCGCGGGGCTGTTCGCCTTCGTCGCGCGGTTCCGCTACCCGACCTTCGGCGACCCGTGGAGCACTCCCTACATCGGACTGAGCCTCGTCCTGCCCTTCCTGTGGACCGGCGTGCTCGGCGTGGCACGCGCGTACGAGCAGCGGCTCATCGGCGTCGGGTCCGAGGAGTTCCGCCGGATCATCCAGGCCGGTTTCTCGCTGACCGCCACCGTGGCGATCCTCGCGTACGCCACCAAGATCGACGTCGCCCGCGGCTACGTCATCGTGGCGCTGCCCCTCACCACGGGACTCGACCTGGTCGCGCGGTACCAGCTCCGCAAGCGGCTGCACCGGCGGCGCAAGGCCGGCGAGTGCATGCGCCGCGTCGTGGCCGCCGGGCACCGGGCCGCGGTGGCCGACCTGGTACGGCAGTTGCGCCGCGAACCCCAGCACGGCATGCAGATCGTCGCCGCCTGTCTCCCGCCGATGCTCGCCGCGGGTGACGACGCGGTCCGCGAGATCGAGGGCGTACGGGTCGCCGGTGACTTCGCCCGGATCGCCGGTACCGTCGAGGCGGTGCACGCCGACACCGTCGCCGTGCTCGCCTGTCCCGAGCTGGACGGGGTGGCCCTGCGCCGCCTCGCCTGGCAGCTCGAGAAGGACGACGTCGACCTCGTCGTCGCACCGGCGCTCATGGAGGTCGCCGGTCCGCGCACCTCCATCCGCCCGGTCGCCGGGCTGCCGCTCCTGCACGTCGAGCACCCCGAGCTGAGCGGCGTCCGCCGGCTCATCAAGAACGCGTTCGACCGCACCGTCGCGGCCGCGGCGCTGATGGTCCTGTGGCCGCTTCTGGCCGCCATCGTGATCGCCATCCGGCTGGAGAGCCCCGGCCGCGCGCTGTTCCGCCAGGTCCGGGTCGGCCAGGACGGCCGCGAGTTCACCGTGCTGAAGTTCCGGACGATGGTCGTCGACGCCGAGCGGCGCAAGGCCGAACTCCTGCAGCTCAACGAGCACGACGGCGTCCTGTTCAAGATCAAGAACGATCCGCGGATCACCCGGATGGGGGCCTGGCTGCGGCGCTACTCCCTCGACGAGCTGCCCCAGCTGTTCAACGTGCTGTGGGGCGACATGTCGCTGGTCGGCCCCCGCCCGCCGCTGCCCGACGAGGTCGCACAGTACGGTGATGACGTGCGCCGCCGCCTCGTCGTACGACCGGGCATGACCGGTCTGTGGCAGGTGAGCGGACGGGCGGACCTGACCTGGGAGGAATCCGTGCGCCTGGATCTGCGTTACGTCGAGAACTGGTCCTTGACCCTCGACCTGCAGATCCTCTGGAGGACCTGGGCCGCCGTCCTGCATGGTTCTGGTGCCTACTGACGTGTAGAGAGAAGTACGTGATCCACGACGACCACGCCCTCGCCAGGGATCTGGCCACCGAGGCGGGAGCGCTGCTCCTGCGCCTGCGCGCGGAGTCCGGCTTCGCCGACGTACGAAGACTGCGGGACACCGGCGACCGGGAGGCGCACCTGTGCCTGACCGAGGCGCTCGCCCGGCAGCGTCCCGGTGACGCCGTCCTCAGCGAGGAGGGCAAGGACGACCTCGCCCGCGTCGACGCCGACCGCGTCTGGATCGTCGACCCGCTGGACGGCACGTACGAGTACGGCGAGGAGGGGCGGTCCGACTGGGCCGTGCACGTCGCGCTCTGGGAGCGGGACTCCGACGGCACCGGGCGGCTCACCGCCGGGGCCGTCGCGCTGCCCGCCCAGGGCCGCACGCTCTCCACGGCCGAACCGCCGTCGCTGCCTCCGCTGCGCGACCCCGCGCAGATCCGGATGACGGCCAGCCGCAGCCGCCCGCCCGCGTTCCTCGACCGGCTCGTCGACGAGGTCGAGCCGGACGTGCGGGTCATGCCGATCGGCTCGGCGGGCGCGAAGGTCGCCGCGGTGCTCCTCGGCGACGTCGACGCCTACGTGCACGCGGGCGGTCAGTACGAATGGGACTCCGCGGCGCCGGTCGCGGTCGCCCTCGCGGCGGGCGCCCACGCCTCCCGCATCGACGGGTCACCCCTGACCTACAACAATGAGAACACCCTGCTGCCGGATATCCTGGTTTGCCACCCGGATTTGGCGCCAACGCTGCTCGCCGGCATCCGGGCGGTCTCGTAAGCGAACCCGGGAGCGGCACCACATGCAGCGCAGCACCGCTGACACCCGTGACTACCGGACGTCCCAGCTCGGCGTCCTGGAGTCCGAATCGATCCACATCATCCGGGAGGTCGCGGCCGAGTTCGAACGGCCCGTCCTGCTCTTCTCCGGTGGCAAGGACAGCATCGTCATGCTGCGCCTCGCCGAGAAGGCCTTCTGGCCGGCACCGATCCCGTTTCCGGTCATGCACGTCGACACCGGCCACAACTTCCCGGAGGTCATCGAGTACCGCGACCGCCGGGTCGCCGAACTCGGCGTCCGCCTCGTCGTCGCGTCCGTCCAGGAGTCCATCGACAAGGGCCGCGTGGTCGAGGAGACCGGCCGGCGGGCCAGCCGGAACCGCCTGCAGACCACCACCCTGCTGGACGCCATCGAGGAGCACCGGTTCGACGCCGCGTTCGGCGGGGCCCGGCGCGACGAGGAGAAGGCCCGCGCCAAGGAGCGCGTCGTCTCCTTCCGCGACGACTTCGGCCAGTGGGACCCGAAGAACCAGCGGCCCGAGCTGTGGAGCCTCTACAACACCCGGATCCGCCAGGGCGAGCACGTCCGGGTCTTCCCGCTGTCGAACTGGACCGAGCTCGACATCTGGGACTACCTCCGGCTGGAGGGCCTGGAGATCCCCTCCATCTACTTCGCCCACACCCGCACGGTCTTCGAGCGCGACGGCATGCTGCTCGCCGACAGCCCGTACTCCAATCGGGGTGACGACGAGCCGGCCTTCGAGGCGATGGTCCGCTATCGCACGGTCGGCGACATGAGCTGCACCGGCGCCGTCGAGTCGACCGCGACCGGCCTGGACGAGGTCATCGCCGAGATCGCCGCCACGCGGGTCACCGAGCGCGGTCAGACCCGCGCCGACGACCGCACCAGCGAGGCCGCCATGGAGGACCGCAAGCGGGAGGGTTACTTCTAAATGGACATTCTGCGGCTCGCCACCGCGGGCTCGGTCGACGACGGCAAGTCCACCCTCATCGGGCGTCTGCTGTTCGACTCCAAGTCGATCTTCGAGGACCAGCTCGAGGCCGTCGAACGCACCAGCCGCGACCGGGGTGAGGACTACACCAACCTCGCCCTGCTGACCGACGGCCTGCGCGCCGAGCGGGAGCAGGGCATCACCATCGACGTCGCCTACCGCTACTTCGCCACGCCCCGGCGCAAGTTCATCATCGCCGACACCCCCGGGCACATTCAGTACACCCGGAACATGGTGACCGGCGCCTCGACCGCCGACCTGGCGATCGTCCTGATCGACGCCCGGAAGGGCATCCTGGAGCAGTCACGCCGCCACGCGTTCCTGGCGACGCTGCTGCGGGTGCCGCACCTCGTGCTCGCGGTCAACAAGATGGACCTCGTCGACTACGACGAGGCGACGTTCGAGCGGATCAAGGACGAGTTCACGTCCTTCGCGGCGAAGCTGTCGGTCGGCGACCTGACGTTCATCCCGATCTCGGCGCTGCACGGCGACAACGTCGTCGAGCGGTCGGCCAACATGCCCTGGTACGACGGCCCGTCGCTGCTGCACCACCTGGAGAACGTCCACATCGCCTCCGACCGGAACCTCATCGACGTGCGGTTCCCGGTGCAGTACGTCATCCGGCCGCACAAGTCGACCGACCCGGAGCTGCACGACTACCGGGGCTACGCCGGCCAGGTCGCGGGCGGTGTGCTCAAGCCCGGCGACGAGGTCATGCACCTGCCGTCCGGGCTGACGACGCGGATCAAGCGGATCGACACCGCCGACGGCGCGGTGGACGAGGCGTTCCCGCCGATGTCGGTCACGCTCCTGCTCGAGGACGACATCGACATCTCCCGGGGCGACATGATCTGCCGGCCGCACAACCGGCCGCAGGTCACCCAGGACGTCGACGCGATGGTCTGCTGGATGTCCGACGAACGCCCGCTCGTGCCGCGCGGCAAGCTGGTCATCAAGCACACCACCCGCACCGCCAGGGCGATGATCAAGGAGCTGCAGTACCGGCTCGACATCAACACGCTGCACCGGCACGAGGACGCCGAGCGCCTGGAGCTCAACGAGATCGGGCGGGTACGGCTGCGCGTCACCCAGCCGCTGTTCGCCGACGACTACTCCCGTAACCGCGGCACCGGTGGGTTCATCCTCATCGACGAGGCCACCAACGCGACCGTCGGCGCCGGCATGATCATGGAGAACCGCTAGGACACGTCCTGACCGTACGGGCCCGGCTTCCCGGTGGGAGCCGGGCCCGTACGCGTTGTGATCAGGGCCGCTCGGGCGGGAAACCGCCGGTCGCGATCGGTCCCCACTCCTCGATGTGGATGCGGATCAGCGACTTGTCCTGGCGCCGCATCGCCTCGCGGTACTCGTCCCAGTCGGGGTGCTCGCCGGCGATGCAGCGGTAGTACTCCACCAGCCCGTCCAGCGCCGCCGGCATGTCGAGCACCTCGGCGCGCCCGTCGACCTGGACGTACGGGCCGTCCCAATCGTCGGACAGCACGCAGATCGACACCCGCTCGTCCCGCCGCAGGTTCCGCGCCTTGGCCCGCGCGGGGTACGTGGAGACGACGATCCGTCCGTCGGCGTCCACGCCGCACGTCACGGGCGACATCTGCGGTCGGCCGTTCGCCCGCACCGTGGACAACAACCCGTGGTGCCGGGGCCGCAGGAACTCCAGCAACTGGTCTCGCTCGACCCGCTCGGCGGTCGCGATCCTCGGAGCCACGTGAAATCACCTTTCCGGACGCTGCTCGTCGTTTTCCGCAGCACTCTAAACTGTCGCGCGTGCCGCCCTCCGTGGGAGTGGTCATCCCCACTCACAACCGTCCCCAACTGCTGCGCAAGGCGATCGAGTCGGTGCTGGCCCAGGACTACGCCGGGCAGGTCCGCGTCGTGGTCGTGTACGACCGGGCCGAGCCCGACCTGAGCCTGGCGGGCGACCGGGTCGAGGTGCTCGCCAACACCCGTACGCCCGGCCTCCCCGGCAGCCGCAACACCGGGATCCTCGCGCTCGACACCGACCTGGTGGCCGCCTGCGACGACGACGACGTGTGGCTGCCCGGCAAACTGGCCGCCCAGGTCGCCGCCCTGGAGGCCGAGCCCGACGCGGTCCTCGCCAGCTGCGGCATCCTGGTCGACTTCGACGGCCGGGAGGTGCCCCGCCTGGCCGGCGCCGACCGGGTCCTCTTCGACGACCTCGTCGGCGACCGCGTGATGAGCGTGCACTCCTCGACGTACGTCTTCCGGCGCGAGGCGCTGATCGACATCGGCATGGTCGACGAGACGATCCCGGGCGGCCAGGGCGAGGACTGGGACCTGGCGCTGCGCGCCGCCCGGCGGCATCCGATCGTCAACGTCGACCGGCCGTACGTCCGCGTGCTGTTCGGCCAGACGTCCTACTACGCGCAGGCGTGGGAGACGAAGGTCGAGGCCCTGCGGTGGTTCCTCGACCGTTACCCGGAGATCGGCCGGTCCCCGGCCGCGGCCGGGCGGGTGTACGGGCAGATCGCGTTCGGCTGCGCCACCATCGGCCGGCGCCGGGAGGCCGTGCGCTGGGCGGGACGGGCGATGCGGGCGAACTGGAAGGAGCGGCGGGTGCCGTTCGCGCTCGCGGTGGCCAGCGGCGCCGTCTCGGGCAAGCGCGTCCTGCTGACGCTGCACGCCCGCGGCCGGGGCATCTGACCCAGGTCGGCGCACGCGGCGATGCCGGACCGGATCGCGCCACCGCGAGGCCCGGACTCGACACCACCGCAAGCCTCATGGACCGGGGCATACCGACCCTGCGGGGGCGGCGTCCGTGTTCGGCGGTGTTTCGTGAGACGAGAAAATTCTCGTCTCACGAAACAGCTCCGAAAGCCAGCACCCCTGCTCGGGCCCCTACCAGCGGCATCCGCCAAGGATCACGATTTTGAGACCCGACGCGCACGGCGGCCGGCGCGCGGAGTCGTGTCTTCGCGCGCTGAACGGCGGTGCTCAGGTCCAGGTGACCTTGGGGTTCGCGGCCGTCTCCGCCGCGCTGTTGTCGGCCGGTGCCGGCCGTGCCGACTCGGTGCCGTCGGTGCGCGGGGCCGCCTCGGCCGACCGGGCCGCCTCGGCCGAGCGGGCCGGGTCGACGGAGCGGGCCAGGTCGGACCGGGGCTGACCGGTGGAGCGCGTCGGCGCCTGGGGCCGGGCGGCCTCCTCACCGGACGCGGGCGGGAGCGGTTCGGGGCGGTGCCGCCGGCCCTTCGGCGGAAGGGCGCCCTCGTCGGACACGGCCACCATGTCGAGCACCGTCGGCGCGTCCTCGATGGCCTCGTACTTGTTCTGCTTCGGCGGCGCAGCGGCCGGCCGCTCGCGCAGCGGCGGCGGGGTACGGGCCGGCAGGGGCCGGGACGGCGGCGGCGCCACCTTGTCGTCCTGTACGGGCAGTACGACCGCGCCCATCACCGCGGCGCCCATCCGGTCGATGCGCCGGACCCCGTCCCGTATCTGGGCGTAGCGCGCGAGGGGGATCTCGACCACCATGAGCGCGGCGTCCGCCAGGTCCGCCAGCGCCTGGGCGTCCGCGCCCAGCTCGGTGGACGGGGCTTCGATGACCGTGAAGCGGTAGTCCTCCCGAAGGGAGCCGATCAGGCGGTTCATCTGCTCGCGCTGCAGCAGTTCGGCGGCCAGTTCGCTGTTCGTGCCGACCGTGATGGCGCTCAGCGTCGGCGCGCCGTGGTTCTTGCGGATCACCTCGCGCGGTTCGGCCCAGCCGAGCAGCACCTCCGACAGGCCCGGTCCTTCCGGAAGGCCGAGCAGCTCGCCGGCCACCGAGGAGCCCAGGTCCGCGCAGACCAGCAGGACGTCCGAGCCCGTACGGGCGAGCGCCGCCGCGAGGTTGGCGGCGACGAAGCTGCCGCCGCGGCCCGGCGCCGCGCCGGTGACCAGGAGGACGTGGTTGCCGTGGCCCAGCGTGGCGGTGAGGACGTGGGAGAGCTCGTGGAAGCTCTGCCCGGTGCGGCTGCGCGCCGGCAGCAGGCCCAGGCCCTCCCGGCCGCGTTTGGCCGGAATGTCCACGAGGACCGGCAGGTCGAGGACGCGCTCGATGTCGTGGGCGGTGCGCACCCGCTTGTCCGTCCGGTCCAGGAGGATGGCCAGCACGACACCGAGCAACAGGCCGCCGACGAGACCGCTGGGCAGGTACTTCGTCAGGCTGGGGTCGGACGGCGAGGCGGGCAGCCGCGCGTCCGTGATGATTTGTCCGGGGTCCACGTTGGCGGCGCTCACCCGCAGGTCGGACGACTTGTTGTTGAGGGCCTGCATCTGGGCGATGACCAGGTTCCTCTGCACCTTGTCGGTCATCGTCCGCAGTTGCTTCGACAGCGAGTTGATCTGCCGCTGGAGAGCCGCCATCTGGGTCATCAGGACGGTGGTGGCGCTGTCGCGTCGGTCGTCGAGGTAGGCCTGGGCGAACGCGTGCGCGCGGTCGCGGGCGCCCGCGGCGGTCGCGGCGTTGACGGTGATGTAGATGACCGTCGAGTCGTTCGGGACGTTCACCGACACGGACATGCTGAGCGCGGTCGGGTTCTCTTTGGTGTGCAGGTCACGGGCCACCCGCTCGGCGACGTCGTACGAGCGGACGCGCTGCGCCTCGGTCTGCAGGTTGATGTCCTGCTGCTTGCCGGACTGGCTGCCGCTGTCCAGCTTCGTGGGCGTGACGTTCACGACGGCGAACGCGGAGTACGTCTTGGGCATGACGACGACGAGCATCGCCGCGACCGCGACGCCGAGCGCCGCTGCGGCGACAACCACCCACCAGCGGCGTTTGAGCATTGCCAGGTAGTCCGCGAGCTCTCGCGAGCCCCCCGTGGCCGTGGCGTCCATCTGACTGCGTGGCCCCTTCGCCGAAGGTCTATGAGACCGCCATAACATACCTTGCCGGGCTTGGCCTAGCCTGCGCTCGCGGAGAACCGCAGGCGGCCGGAAATCTAGCTAGGTGCGTCGCCGGATGTGGAGACCGATGAGCGCGACCGCGAGGACGAAGGCCGCCCCGCCGATGGCCATCGCGATGAGCGTGGTGTCCTGCCCGGAGCCGGTACCGCCGGCGCTCTGCCCCCGGGCCAGCGGCGTCGTCACGGCATTGACCGAGCTGGGCAGCGGGACCCGCCAGATGGGCTGGCTCACGCCCTCGGAGTTCACCAGCAGGGAATGGCCGTCCGGCGTGAAGGTCGCGCCTTCGCCCTGTCTCTGCTGGGGCAGGAGGACCTCCACCGGCTTCTCCGCCAGGGACTTGACCACGTCGCCGTTGTTGATCCACCAGATGTACGCGGTGTCGTCGTTGCGGATGACGACGCGGTCGCCGGTGGGGGAGAAGTCGCCGCCGGACGCCCTGGTGACCGGTACGTCGACGACCTTGCGCAGGAGGTTGACGCCCTGCGGGTTCAGGCTCGCCGGGGCCTCCCACAGCGACGCGACCTGCTGCGGGGTCTCGGTCTTGGTGACGACGAAGACGCGGCCGGTGCCCGGCTGGACGAGCAGGGTCTCGGCGTTGCGCCCGGGGATGCCGTCGGCGTACCGGAGATGGTAGGTCTCCAGGCCGGCCGGGCTGACCTGGCCGGTGGAGTTCGCGGGCGGCTCGTCGAACTTCAGCACCGCGTAGTCACGCCGGCCGGACTTCTTCGCGGCCTGCCGGGTGCGGAGCGCGTCGCCGATGTCGCCGAGGTAGATGGCCCGCTTGCCACTGCGCAGCCGGACCGCGGAGATGTCCTCCCAGTCCTGGTTGGACCCGGCGGGCAGGCGTACCGTGAACCGCGCCTTGCCCTCGGCGTCGAGGCCGAAGACGTCCGTGGAGCGGCCCGAGTCCTCGTGGCTGTAGAGGATGCGGCCGTTCTCGCTGGTCGCCAGCCCGCTCGCCTGGGTGATGGCCGGGTCGGCCACGACCTCGACGACCTGCGCGTCGATGGGCTCCGGATCCGCGCCGACCCGGGCGGTGGCGGCGGTCGGCCAGAAGACGCAGAGCGCGGCCAGGACCGCCGACGGCGCGCGAGACAGGCGGATGGGCATGCTGATTCCCGGATCTCCCCACTGAAGTCTCTGAGAAGGTAAGGCCCGGGGCCGTCCCCGGTAAACTCCTGCCGGCGTGGCGGCGGGACAAGCAGTCTAAGGAGCTGTCGGTGTCGAACGGGTACGAAGGGGCGGTTCCGGCGGCCAGGAGTGCGCCGTCGAGCACGCCTTCCGGCCGGCGGGCCTGACCGCCTCGTGACCGCCTTGAGCCCCTTCAGCGCACGGTCGGCGTCCCGGCGCGGCGCCACCGACCCGTCCTCCTCGCCCTCCTCCGCGGACGAGCCGTCGTGGGGCCAGGAGCTGCCGACATGGCCGTTCGCGACCTTCTTCGCGGGCTACCCGCTGCTGTGGGTGCTGGGGCTCGGCGGGTTCGCCGCGGACCTGGCCGCGCTGCCGATGTTCGGCATCCTGCTGCTGCGGCGCGGCCTCCGGGTGCCGCCCGGCTTCGGGCTGTGGCTGCTGTTCCTGATCTGGATGACGTTCGCGGGGACCCAGCTGGACAGCGCGGGCCGCATGATCGGCTTCGTCTTCCGGTTCCTGAACTACGCCGCGGCCACCGTCTTCTTCCTCTACGTCTACAACTCCTCGCGCCGCGCGCTGCCGCTGTCCCGGGCCATCGGTCTCATGGTGCTGTTCTGGGTCTGGGTGGTGGCGGGAGGCTACCTGGGCGTCGTCCTGCCCAACGGGTCGATCAGCACGCCCATGCAGAGCCTGCTGCCGGGGTCGATCGCCGGCAACGACTACGTGAAGGACCTGGTCCACCCGAAGTTCGCCGAGGTGCAGCGGCCGTGGGGAGCGCCGCGGGCGTACAACCGGCCCAGCGCGCCGTTCCCGTACACCAACACGTGGGGGAGTCACTTCGCGCTGCTGGTCCCGTTCGCGATCCTGTACATGCGCACGGCGGCCGTCCGGTGGCGGCGGCAGGCGGTCACCGTCCTGCTCCTCGCCTCGCTGGTCCCCGCCTTCAGCACCCTGAACCGCGGGATGTTCCTGGCGGTCGGCGTCGGCGTGTTGTACGCCGCCCTCCGGTTCGGCTTCCGCGGCCAGGTCAAGTGGCTCGCGGCGGTGCTCGTCCTGCTGGGGATCGGTCTGGCGACGGCCTCGGCGCTCGGGGTCGGGCAGAGCATCGGCAGCCGGACACAGTACAGCTCCACGAACGCGGGCCGGGCGACCATCTACCGGGAGGCGTTCGAGCGCACGCTGCAGTCGCCGTTCATCGGCTACGGCGCGCCGCGCCCGTCGCTCACCCTCAGCATCTCGGTCGGCACCCAGGGCCAGTTCTGGAACGTCATGTTCTCGTTCGGCTTCGTGGCGCTGATCCTGTTCTGCGCCTGGCTGTGGTCGCTTCCCCTGCGGACGCGAGCCGCGCCGGGCGCGCTGCTGTGGCTGCACGTCGTGACGGTCATGGCCGCATTCATGATGTTCTACTACGGGCTGGACGGCTCCCAGCTCGTGGTGATCTTCGTGGCGTCGGCGCTCGTGATGCGGGAGACGGCGGCCGGCCCGGAGGCGGCGCCGCTCACCCCACCCCGCCGACGGCCGGGGACCGGCCTCGCCCGGCCGGACGTCCTGTCCGGCTGGAGCCGGTACACACCGGGGCCGACCTGGAGCCAGGGAGAGGACGACGATTGACCACCCAGGCCGAGGCCACGCGGAACGACCGCGCGGGGCGCTCGCACTTTCGGGAGTTCGCGCGCGGCGGGGCGATCGGGCTGGTCGGCTCCCTCGTCGCGGCCATGGCGGGGTTCCTGCTGACCGTCGTCGTCGCGCGGGTGCTGGGCCCGGCGCAGACCGGCGTCTTCTTCACGGTCGTCGCGCTCTTCATGATCCTCACCGAGGTCACCGAGCTGGGCGCCGACACCGGGCTGGTGCGCAGCACGGCGCGCCTGCGCGCCCTCGGCCGGATCGGCGACCTTCGCCGGGTCGTCGTCGCGGCGCTGGTCCCGGTCCTGGCCGTCGGCGCGGTCACCGGGCTGGCGGTGTTCGCGCTGGCACCCTGGCTGGCCCGGCTGCTCGTCGACGCCGCGCACCGTGACGACGCGGTCTTCCTGCTGCGGGTCTGCGGGCCCGTCCTGGCCGTCTCCGCGGTCCGCAACGTCGCGCTGTCGGGCACCCGCGGCCTGGGCAGCCTGGCCGCGTTCACCGTCCAGGCGAACGTCATCACGCCGCTCAGCCGGCCGGTGCTGGTCATCGCCGTCGCCGCCCTCGGGTACGGCGCGGGCGGGGTCATGGTCGCCTGGTCGCTGCCGATCGGACTGACCTTCGTGGCGGCGGTCGCGATCCTGTGGCGGCTGGTCCGCCGCGCGGAGGCCGAACAGCACGCGGAAGGGGAGCGGCAGGCCGCGCCGGACCCGGCGGAGCCCTCGGCCGTCCGGGAGTTCTGGGCCTTCTCCGGGCTGCGCGGCGTGGCGGCCATGCTCGAGATCGTCGTGACCTGGCTGGGCGTTCCGCTGGTCAGCGCGATGGTGTCCAGCCATGACGCGGGCGTCTACGCCACCGCGGGCCGGTTCATCACGACCGGAACCCTCGTGCTGGCGGCCACGCGGCTCGCCGTCGCACCGCAGATCGCCGCCCTGCTCGCCCGGGGGGAGACCCGGCAGGCCGAGGACCTGAACGCGGTCGCCACCGGCTGGGTCGTCGCCGCCTCCTGGCCGTTGTACCTCGCCCTCGCGGTGTTCGGGCCGTTCGTCCTCACGCTCTTCGGCACGGACTTCCGCGGCGGCGCCGGGGCCATGGCGATCCTCGCCTCGGCGATGGCGCTGGTGCTGGCGACCGGCAATGTGCAGACGGTCCTGCTCATGGGCGGCAAGAGCTCGTGGAACCTGCTCGACAAGGCCGTCGTCGTGGTCCTCATGGTGGTGCTGCACCTGCTGCTGGTGCCGCCGTTCGGCATCATCGGCGCCGCCGTCGCGTGGGGCGTGTCGATGCTCGTGGACAACCTGCTGGCCGTCGTGCAGGTGCGCTATCTCATGGGCCTGCGGCTGCGGACGCGGACGCTCGCGCCGGTCGGAATCTGGGCACTGGTGTGGTTCGGTGGCCTGGGCGTGGTGCTGCGGATGCTCCTGGGCACCGGCCTGGTGGCGTTCGCGGCGTACGCGGTCCTGGCCACCTGCGGCTACGGTGCCGTGCTGTGGCGGCTGCGGTACGTGCTGCACGCCGATGTGATGTTCGGAGCGCTGCGGTCACGCGGGCGCGCGGACGCGAAGGAGGAGGGCTGACGTGCCGACCGGGTTCGTCGGGTGGGCGAAGGACCGCTCGCCACGCTGGGTGAAGGACGCGGCGAACGCGACGACGCGCGCGTACGCCGTGCGGACCGCCGACCGGCGTCATCTGCCGGACTTCCTCATCATCGGCACCAAGCGCGGCGGCACGACCTCGCTGTGGAACTACCTCATCCAGCACCCGCTGGTCATGCCGATGTATCCGGCGTCGCGCGGGGTCAAGAGCCCCGGCTACTACTACGTCAACTATGACAAGGGCGACGCCTGGTACCGCTCGCACTTCGCCACCGAGGAGGAGCTGGACCGGGTCCAGCAGAGCCTCGGCGGCCCCCGGCCCGTCACCGGGGAGGCCTGCCCCTATTACATGTACTACCCGCCGGTGCCGGAGCGGGTGCGCGCCCGCACTCCGGACGTGAAGATCATCGTGACGCTGCGCGATCCGGTGAAGCGGGCCTACTCCCACTACTGGGAGCGGGTGGGGGACGGCGTCGAGGACCTGAGCTTCGAGGACGCCCTGGCGGCCGAGCCGGAGCGGCTGCGCGGCGAGCGCGAGAAGATGGCCGCCGACCCGATGTACTACAGCCGGGCGCACGACTTCTACACCTACCAGGACCGGGGCGTCTACCGGCCGCAACTGGAGAACTGGTTCTCCGTCTTCCCCCGGGAACAGTTCCTCATCATGCCGGCGGAGGACCTGTACGCGAACGAGCAGGCGGCCGTGGACCGGGTCACCGAATTCT
Source organism: Actinoallomurus sp. NPDC052274 (assembly GCF_040679475.1). Lineage (NCBI taxonomy): Bacteria > Bacillati > Actinomycetota > Actinomycetes > Streptosporangiales > Thermomonosporaceae > Actinoallomurus > Actinoallomurus sp. NPDC052274. Next base: position 73,060 of record NZ_JBFAUT010000017.1, on the reverse strand, counting down.
TGGGACTTCCTGCACATCCCCTGAAGATCGCTGAGCGGCACAACCATCTCCCGGCGCCGCCGATGAATCCGGACACCAAGGAGCGGCTCACCGAGTTCTATCGCCCGCACAATCGGGCCCTGTACGAACTGCTGGGCGAGGAGTACTCCTGGCCGGCCTGACGTGGCGGGGCGGGGGGACGCATGACCCGCGCCGGTGGTTTACCGGTCCCGCCGATTTTCTCGGCGCCAATTACCGGTAATAGCGAAATGATTACTCTCGTTGACAACGCGTGGCCGTTTGCACTAATTTTGCCACGTTCCTGCGCCAGCTCCTCTGTGCCGCAGATTGTTTATCCCCCGAGCCCCTCTGCTCGCCGCTTTACTCCGCGGGAGAGTTCATGGCATTCCGTCTGCCTGCGCGCAAGACCCCCTTGGTCGCCGGTGCGGCCGCCCTGGTCGCCGCCGGCGTCATCTTCGTCCCCAACTGGGCCAGCGCGGGCGCGCCGGACGGCAAGTCCTCCGGTGCCGCCGCGCTGTCCTGCTGGGCCATCAAGCAGGACTATCCGAAGAGCGTCACCGGCCTGTACTGGCTGAAGACGCCTCGGATGAGCAGCGCCCAGCAGTTCTACTGCGACATGACCACCGACGGCGGGGGCTGGGTCCTCGTCGGTCGTGGCCGGGAGAACTGGACCTTCCACTACGCCGGGCAGGGCAGCGCGTCCAACGTGCGCAACACGCCCGACGGCACCGCCGCGTTCTCGCCCGCGACGGTCCCCGGCGACACCATCAACGGGCTGTTCAACGGCGGCCCGATCGACGGGGTCCGGCTGCACCGCGCCAAGAACTCCACGGGCACCTCCTGGCAGGACGCCTCGCTGAAGTTCAAGGACCTGGCCGACTGGTCGTGGACCTTCGACGGCGGGCTCCCGTTGAGCTCGGCCGACTTCGACGGCACGTCCTACAGTGGCGGGTACACCGACAGCATCAAGAAGTCCGACGTGGTGCTGCGCCCGTACAACTCCCTGTCGACCGTCAAGAGCGCGGACGACTCATGGAAGAAGGGCTTCGCGTACGCCACGACGAGCGTCTCCGGCGCGTCGACCAGCGCGAGCAGCTACCTCTGGAAGGGCACCTCCAAGGGCCTGCCCACCCCCTTCACGCAGGTCTGGATCCGACCCAAGATCACGACCGCGACGGGTGGGGCGGCCCCGGCCGCGCTGAAGCTGCTCAGCGGCAAGACCTCGCCGAGCCCGTGGGGCGTGACCGGCGTCGTCAGCGGTCAAAGCGGTGAGAACCACATCGAGGTGCACGCCCTCGGCGTCGTCGGAAGCACCCTCTACGTCGGCGGCGAGTTCCAGTACGTGCAGAAGGGCGCCACCCCGGCCGCCGGCGAGAAGGTCGAGCAGTCCTACCTCGCGGCCTTCGACACGAGCACCGGCGAGTGGAAGACCGGGTTCCGGCCGAAGCTCGACGGCGAGGTCTGGGCGATCAAGGGGACCAGCGACAAGCTCTTCGTCTCCGGTGACTTCACCAACGTGAACGGCGTCGCCAACACGGCGGGCCTCGCCGCGCTCGACCTGAAGACGGGCGCGCCGCTGTCCACCTGGAAGGCGAGCCTGATCCGGAACAAGGCCGTGCCGCGCGGCCGGGCGATGGACATCCAGGACGGCTGGCTCTACATCGGCGGCACGTTCGACCACATCGTGGGCGGCTCGACCATCAACAAGTCGCCGTTCTGGGTCGGCGGCGCGGCGCGCGTCAAGGTGACCGACGGCACCCCGGACACCACCTGGAACCCGTTCTTCGACGCGGGCGTGTACTCCCTCGACGCCAGCTCGCAGGGGGACCGCGTCTACTTCGGCGGCCGCATGCAGCACATGGGCAAGCAGAAGGAGGTGCCGCTCAAGGACTTCGCGATCGTCAGCACGGCGGCGCCGGGCGGTCACATCTCGGGGCTGGGCGACCAGAAGTGGATCCCCAGCATCGACGACCCGGACAAGCCGTACCGCCAGACGATCCTCGAGGTCGGCGACCGCGTCTGGATGGGCGGGTCAGAGCATGACCTGCAGGTCTACGACCGGGACTTCAACAACAAGATCGGTGGGAACCTCGCCCGTCAGGGCGGTGACTTCCAGGCGAGCGTCGAGATCAACGGTGTCCTGTACGCCGGGTCGCACGGCTTCGACTTCGACTACACCGACGGCTGGACGTACCCGGACCCGAAGACCGGCGGCTACTCCAACGTGCACCGCCTCAACATGGTCGGCGCGTGGGACGCCAAGACCGGCAAGTACCTGCCCAACTGGAACCCCATCTTCGCGTCGCGGGCCGGAAACGGCGTGTGGGCGCTCGTGAAGGACAACAATGGGTGCATGTGGGCCGGTGGTGACCTGAAGAGCGGCTCCTGGACCGGCTCCGCCTACCAGTGGCTCGGCGGGTTCGGCCGGTTCTGCCCCTGACCCCACCTCTGGGCCGGGCGCGGTAACTTCCGCATCGTGATCGGGGAACCACCCACCGGGTGGTTCCCCGTTCCCGCTTGCGACCCGGCGGGAATGAAAGGCTTGGAAGCATGAGGATCGTCAGAGCACGCGGTCGCGTCATCGCCCTGTCGGCGGTGGCGCTAGTAGGCGCGGGCACCGTCCTGTCCGCCTGCGGCTCCGCGGCCGGCAACGACGGCTCGAAGGGCGGCAAGACGGCCACGAACGCGCGGGCGGCCACCCTCGCGGAGGGCAGGTCGGCGGCGGCGGGCGGAGACTGCGGCGCCGACGCCAAGCTCATGCCCAAGTGCGGCGCCTACTGGGGCATCTACTCGGTGCAGGGCAAGTCCCTCACCTCGGCCGTCACCGACATCGAGGGCAAGGTCGGCCGCCGCTTCGACATCGTCCTGCGCTTCCACGACTGGTCCAACGCCGCCGGGCCAGGCCGTTTCCCGGACGCCTCCGAACGCGTGCTCGGCGGGTCCCGGCTGCTGTTCTTCGCCTGGGAGAGCAAGGTCTACCAGGGCCAGCAGAGCTACAAGTGGCGCGACATCGCGGCCGGCGCTTACGACAAATCCGTGATCGAGCCGGTCGCGAAGCGTGTACGGGCCTACGGGAAGAAGGTCTTCATGTCCTTCGACCCGGAGATGGACCGGCACCAGGACAAGGGCGAGATGAAGGGCAGCCCGGCGGAGTACGTCGCGGCCGCCCGGCACGTCCATGACGTCTTCCACCGGGCCGGCGTCAAGAACGTCGTGTGGGTGTGGGTCACCACCGGCACGATGAGCGGGGCCAACCCGCAGCGGATGCTCGACTCCTATCCCGGTGACGCGTACGTCGACTGGGTGGGCTGGGACCCGTACAACTTCTACAAGTGCCACAACGGGCCGTGGTACACGTTCGACCAGAAGGTGGGGCCGACGTACCGCTTCTTCCAGCAGCACGGGCTGGCCAAGAAGCCGTTCATCCTCCCGGAGTACGGCACGCAGTACGACCCGGCGGATCCGAAGCGCTCGATCCAGTGGTACCGCGAGATTCCCGGAGTGCTGCGCGGCAAGTACCCCAACATCGCCGGGCTGATCAGGTTCGACGCGGGGCCGGGCTGCAACCTGAAGGTCGACAACGGCCCGGGCATGCTCGGCTCGTACGCGACGGCGGGCCGGGACACCTACCTCAACACCACCGGACGCTGACCGCCGGGCGCTGAGAGCGCGGAGCTAACCCGCCCTGCCGGACCGGAAACGGCGGCGGCGGGGCGCGGCGACGAGTTCGTCCACCAGTCGCCCGAACCGCGCGACCGCGGGCGCCGTCTCGTCGGCCTCGTCCGGCACGGCGTACTCCGCCGGGTCGGTCAGGGCGCGGTTCAGGTGGGCGTGCAGGCTCTCGGCGGACTCGGCGAGGGCCACCTTGCCGAAGGTCGCGACGTGCCGGGAGAACCGCACCTGGTGGTCGTCGACGACCTCGTCCAGCCGCGCGATCCGGGGCACCACGATCGGCAGCCGGCCCGCCTGCCGGCTTTCGGTGATCGAGCCGGGGCCGCCCTGGCAGACGACGGCGGTCGCCTGCCGGAACAGCGTCTGCATGTCCGCGTGGGGCAGGAAGTCGTGACACTCGGCGCCCACCGGAGGGTCGGCCGGGCCGTGCTGCACGACGCAGCGGACCTGACCGTTCGCCGCGAGCCACTGCTCCATCCAGCCCATCAACCGGTCGAACCGGTGATGGTCGGTGCCCACGGTCACGAACACCAGCGGCTTGTCCTGGCCGGTCACAAGAGTTGCCCCACGACGGTGCCCTTCGGGTAGCGCGCCCGCTGTTCCTCCCACTGCAGCAGGAACAGGTCCGCGATCGGATAGCAGAGCCGGCCGGTGAGCGTGCCGGAGTCGATGCGGTCGTACACCTCGAGGTACACGGTGCGCCGGCGCAGCAGCTTCCCCAGCACGAAGAACGGCACGGCGACGCCCGCGCCCGAGCTGACGATCACATCCGGCCTGTAGCGCGGGACGAGCCGGAGCGCGAGCCACAGGTTGCGCAGCAGGTTGGGGATGTTGCGGGTCGTCGGATGGTAGGCCCAGGTCACCTGTTCGTCCGCGAGGAGGGAGCAGGCGTCGGCCTTCTCGAACGTCACCCACATCCGCTCGTGCTCGGACCACCAGGGCCGCAGCCGATGCAGCTGGGTCAGATGCCCACCGGTCGAGCAGACCAGGAGGACCCTCATCGTTCCTCCAGGACCTCGAGCATGGCCGGATGGAGGGCGGGGTTCCAGCCGCCGCCCAGCCGCTTGAGGTGGTACGTCCGCATGAACATCTCCAGCAGGTAGAGCCGCCCGAGTAGCCGGCGGTGGTCGTGGGGGAGCTCGGGGAGCTCGTTCTCGGCGGCGGCCCGTACGGCGGCGACCGCCTCGCCCAGCGGCCGGCCGCGCAGCACCAGCGCGTCCTGGAACCTCCAGTGCAGATGGTCGAAGCCCACCGGAACCTCTTCGGCGCTGTGCTCCCAGTCCCAGACGTACAGGTCACCGGCGTAGCGGCCCATGTTCCAGGGCACCCAGTCCCCGTGCCAGCGGCCGACCCGCAGGGGGGTGCCGCCGTGCTCGCGTTCGAGCTCGTCGCAGTGCGCGGTGACCAGTGCCGCGAGGCGTCGTTCCTCGTCGTCGGCGGCCAGTACGGCGGCCTCCGCCCGCAGCGCGTGCCAGAAGGCCGAGTCGGCCAGCTTCGCCGTCCGCGCGGCGAACGGACCCGGGAGGTCGGTCGGGGTCGGTTGGCCGGGAGAGACATCGTCGCAGGGGACCGGCGGGGGCCGGTCGGCCTCGCGGTAGCGGCGGATCCGCGGCGGCAGCGGCGCCGTGACGGTGAGGTCGTAGTCGCGCCACGGACCGTGGTGCAGCAGCCGCGGCACGCGGATGCCGCCCGCCGGCCCCTCGGTGACCGCGGCGATCGCGGCCGCCTCCCGCCGGGTCATCTCCCGGGTGGCGGGGTTCCAGCCGACCTTGGCGTAGCCCACAGGGGCGCCGTCGGCGCCGAAGAGCTGGAGCGTCGGCTTCGAATTGGGGTCGGGCGGCCGGACGCCGACCCCCAGCGCCGGCTGGGGCAGGCCGAGTACGCGCCCCAGGTGCGCGCTCAGCAGGTAGTCGCCAAGCTCGGCGGGCGGGAGGTCGTCGGGCACGCACACGAGCAGCCGGTGGCGCAGCAGGAGCGGGGCGACCCCGGTACGGAAGCCGGCGCCCAGCACCGTACGCGGGACGCGCAGGCGGGCCCAGCGCAGCCCGTTGTAGTGGGTGAGGCTGCCGGCGGCCACGGCCCGGCCGTCGAGCGGGACGAGGAAACGCGGCCGTTCGGGTGAGGGCACCACGGCGTAGCGCTCGACCACGCGGTACCCCGGCGGGACCTCGCCCGACGTGACCCGGACCGGCCACCCGGAGGACTCCGGCTCGGGCAGCCACAGCCGTTCGACAAGTGCGCGGAGCACTGCGCCCCCTGTGCCGTTGATCAGCCCGGATCCGCCCCGGTGACCGACTCCAACTTTCCCGGCACTTTACCGTAATCGACCTTTCATCATCGGACGCGTCACCGCATTTCGGGAACCTGAGTACCCTCGGTCACGCAACGACGAGCGTGAATTCACGGTGAAGGGCGCGGGATGGGCATGGGCGGCGGACCGCTGGTCGTGATCGTGCTGTCGCACCGGAACCCCGGACAGGTCGCCCGGCTCGTGGACCGGATCCGCGGCGGCGTCGATACGGTCGCGGTGGTCCACCACGATCCGAGCGGTGAGCCGCTGACGCTCCGTCCGTCCTCGAACGTCGCGCTCGTCCCGGACGCCCGGCCCGGCCAGTGGGGGCGGCTCTCCCTGGTCGAGGCGCAGTGGCGGTCGCTGCGCTGGGTGGCGGCCAACATCCCGGACTTCTCCTGGGCGCTCCTCGTCTCCGGCCAGGACTATCCGATCCGGCCCATCACCGCGATCGAGAAGGAGCTCGCCGCCTCGCCGTACGACGCGTACCTACGGCACTTCGCCGTGACCTCCGATCCGGCGGCGGACACCGACCCCTGGCAGGCGGTGACCCGACGGCGTTACCTTCGCAAACGGCGGCTGCCCGGCACCCACCGATCGGTGCCGCTGCCGGTCCCGCGCCGGCATCCCTACCGGGACGGGGTGGGGCTGTACGTCGGCGACATGTGGTTCAACCTCTCCGCGCCGACCGTGCACGGCATGCTGGCGGACCCGCTGGCCGACCGCCTGCTGCGTTATCTGCGGTACGCGCCGATCCCGGACGAGACGTTCATCTGCTCGCTGGCCCTGAACGCGCGGCCCGCCCGCTCGGTCGCGAACGACAGCAAGCGGTTCATCCGGTGGGGCGCCGACGCCAGCCATCCCGACCTGATCACCGCGGCGCACCTGGACGAGCTCCGGGCCAGCGACGCGTTTTTCGCACGCAAGGTCGACGTCACCGCGCACCCCGAGGTCCCCGACCTGCTCGACCAGCTCGCCGCCGACCGCGGTCCCGGGTCCTGACGGTCCGGGCCGGCGGAGTCACGAGAAGAAACCGGCCGCACAGTCGAGCCACCACGCGCGGCCGCCGGCCTCGCCGGAAGCGGCCGGACCGCCCGAGCCGCCGCCCGCCAGCATCAGGCCGTACGGGCCCATGTACAGCAGCGGGCGCGCGGGCGCGGGCCCGGCCTGCGGGGGCGCGGCCTGTGGGGTCGTGGCCTGTGCGGGCGCGGCGACCTGCGGCGATGCGGCGGCGTCCGTCGGCGGCGCCGGCTTCTCCGGGTTCACCACGGTCACCTTCTGCGTCAGATTGCAGACCCGGACGTTGTGGCACAGCGCGTTCTGCGCGTCGCTGACACCCCCGGCATTCCGGTTGGTGGTGTGCTGATAGCCGCGATTGCGAACAGGACTCCGCACCGACATGGCGGTGGCGTTGTGGTGGCCGTTCCCGTCGCTGTTGTGATCCGTGACGAGACGCTTTCGTGGGCCCGCGGGGATCCGGGCGGCCTCGGCGGCGGAGGAGAGCCAAGCCAGGCCGAGGCCGACCGTCAGGACGCAGACGCTCGCCCTGCGGTAGAACACGGCCTTCTCGCCGATCGATGCGTCCAAGGTGCCCCGTCGAATCATTCCCCACCCCTGCGAGTCGCCGCTGCCGGACGCGAACGGTCCGTTCGGCGGGCGTACCCGGAACGGATATTCGGATCACGTTCCGGGCGGTGAGCGGCCGAATCATTGCCGGTTCATTGTCGTGTGCTCATCGGCGAATCCGGCAAAGCGGCCGTCGAGCGGTCCGGCGCGGGCGTCAGAACCGGATGCCCCAGCGCGATCCGAGCCCCGAGATAGGCGAAAGGCACCAGAAGCGCGAAGTCGGCGAGGTGGGCTATCGCGATTTCGCGCGGTACTCGACTGATCGGGAATGCGATGGCGCTGACGAACAGCAGGACGCCGATCGGCCGGGGAACCGCCCGGATCCGGGTGAGCACGACACCGAGGACGAAGAGGCTGAGCGGAAAGGCCGGACCGGCGAACCAGAACGTCACGTACGCCGCCGCGGGATGCTGCTGGATCAGGCGCACCGCCTCCGTGTGCGAGACGTTGAACAGCTCCTCGTGCATTCCCTGCAGCCCGAACGAGGCTCCGCCGACGCACCCGTAGATCGCGACCGGCAGCGCGATCGCCGCGTATCTCGGCACTCGCGGCTCGACGATGCGGTACACCGCGACGAGACCGACGAGCCAACAGGTCGTCGCGACCACGATGAGAGTTCCGGCGGTGATGCCCTGATAGCGGTCGGTCCAATAGAAAGTCGAAATCGCCTGGAGCGCCGGGCCCAGGATGAGGCAGATTCCGGCGATGGTCCGGGATACCGAGTGCATGCTTTCTCCCTCGCCTTCGTGAATGACCACGCAGGCAACGCTAGGGAGCCGCACCGTGGATTCCATCCGCTTCGCGGCGCGACGCGATACCGCGGTCGCGGTACGGGCGCTACCGCTGGGGTGGTGTGTCGGGCGGTGCTCCGGCCAGCCCCGACCGGTAGGCGAACACCACGAGCTGGGCGCGATCCCGCGCGCCCACCTTGGCCATCGCCCGGTTCACATGAGTTTTCGCGGTCGCCGGACTCATCGCCAGCCGTCGGCCGATCTCCTCGTTGGTCAGGCCCTCGGCGACGAGCGCGACGACCTGGCGTTCCCGATCGGTGAGGGCCGACGGCAGGGCCGGGTCGAAGGCCGGCTGCCCCGATCGCCCCACGAACGCGGCGATCAATCGGCGGGTCACCCGAGGCGCGAGCAGGGCGTCGCCGGCGAACACCGTGCGCACCGCCTGCCGCAGAGCGTCGGGGTCGATGTCCTTGAGCAGGAATCCGCTGGCCCCCGCGTGCAGCGCGGCGAAGACGTATCGGTCCAGGTCGAACGTGGTCAGGACGATCACTTTGACGCCCGGCGTCCGCTCGTCGGCGAGGATCCGCCTCGTCGCGGCGAGCCCGTCCGTGCCGGGCATCCGCACGTCCATCAGCACGACGTCGGGGCGGTGCGCCCGGGTCAGGGCGACCGCCTCCTCCCCGTCGGCGGCCTCCGCGACGACCTCGATGTCCTCCGCCCGGTCGAGGAGGATGCGGAACCCGGCCCGGACGAGAGTCTGGTCGTCGGCCACCAGCACACGGATCGTCACGTCGCCTCCTCGCCCCGCGGTCGGTCGCCCATCTGAAGCCTCCATCTCGCGTCGCCGGGACCCGCTCACGTCTCGTCCGGGGCCGGCAGCCAGGCGCGTACGCGGAACCCCCGCCCCGCGCCGTCGGGCCACTCGAACGGGCCCGCGGTCAACCGGCCGCCCAGACCCGCCGCGCGTTCGGCCATGCCCCGCAGGCCGTTGCCCTCCGTGACCCATCCGGATTCGCCGGTACGGCCGTCGCCCTCCGTCACCCATCCGGGTCCGCCGCTACGGCCGTCGTCCTCCGCGACCCACCTGGGTCCGCCGGTACGGCCGGCGTCCTCCGTCACCCGATCGCGCTCGCGGACGCGACGGTCGCCCTCCGTCGCCGACCCGGTTTCGCCGGCGCGGCCGTCACCTCCGCCGCCGTCGTCGCGAACCTCCAGCGCGAGCCCGGCCTCGTCGTACCGGACCAGGATCTCCACCAAGCCGGCGTCGGAATGACGCAACGCGTTGGTGAGGGACTCCTGCGCGATCCGGTAGGTCGTCAACTCCACCAGACGCGGCAGCGGGCGGCGTTCCCCCTCAATCCGCACGTCGACGCGCGGCCCGCGCCCGACGCAGGCCAGTGCCAGGTCCGGGATCCGGTCGATGGCCGGAGCGGGGGCCGCCATGTCGCCCTCCGCGCCGTCCTGTTCCCGCAGGACGCCGACGGTCGCGCGCATCTCGGCCATCGCCTCGCCACCGGCCCGCCGGACCGCCTCGAGCGCCTCCCGCGCCTGGTCGGGGGCCTCCGTCAGCAGTTCGGCGGCCACGCTCGCCTGCACGTTGATCACGGCGATCGTGTGGGCGGACACGTCGTGGAGTTCGCGGGCGATGCGCATCCGCTCCTCGGCGAGTCGCCGCGCGGCGACCTGGTCCCGGTGCGCGGCCAGCAGCGCCAGCCGGGCCGCGAACTCGGCGCGTCGCGCGCGTCGGCTGTGTACGGAGTCGCCCAGTAAGAGCGCCGCGACGAACACCACCGTCGACCCATCGAGGGCCGCGTCGAACAGGCCGACGCCGGTGTACTTCGTCCGGGCCAGCGCGTCCGACACGACCAGCCAGCCCGCGACCGCCAGCCCCGCCCTCCGCCGCGACGCGGCGGCGGCAGAGAACAGCGCGACCCAGACCGGCACGGCCGGCGCTCCGCCCGGATAGTTCGCGGCGTGATACACCACCCACAGCAGGAAGACGACGGCGAGCGCCAGGGCCGGACTGCGTCGGCGGACCGGCAGCGCCGCCGCCATCGCGAGTCCGATCCCATAGGCCCACGCGTCAGGACTCCGGTCGGCGGTGCCCGGCGCCGCAGCGTCGATGCGGTAGACGGTCGCCGCAGCGACGACCGCGCACAGGATCGCCTCCCCGGCCCATGGCGGAACCGCTTCCATCCGACGACGCAGCCGCGTGAGGTCCACGCCCCCACCGTACGGACGATCATCCCATGACGCTCCTGGCCGGTGCCGGTCATCGAGAACCACACGGGCGAGTTCAGTGAATCGTTCTGGGGGCGTCCACCTGATGATTCCAACAGACTGCTCGCCGAGCAGGGGCGCAGACTGCACATCGTCGACCAACTCGCCGCTGCCCGGGCGGGCGCAACGTTCGGTGAAGCCGCTGGGAACGGTACTGGTATCGGGACGAACCATCAGGCAGGACGCGCTTTCGCCGAGCGTTGTGCGCGGAGAATCGAGCCCGAGGCACTCGGCACGAGATCGAATGAAGCCCCCGGCGCACGGTCGCCGGGGGCTTCTTCGGGACCGGACTTCTACCGGGTGACCTGGGCGACTTCGACGCAGTTCGTGTTGCTGCCGCTCCGGCTGCTCTTACGCCAGACGAGCTCGGGCGCGGGCCGGGACATGGGGACTCGACCTACTCCTTTGCCAAGCCGATGATCAGGTCCACCGACTTCTGGGGAGGCAAAGCCGCATCGGCGATGCGGGTCCGAGCCAGCTTAAGACGGCGGTTACCCTCAGCGTTCTCGATGTACTCCTCGCCGGTGAGGTCGTCGACATAGGAGATCGGCGGGTCGATCTCGTCCGGCAACTCCGTCGACCACGAGACCGCCCACCGCCCCGACCAACATGGTCGGGAGGGGCGCACGGAAATGGGGGCCGTTTCTTCAGGAGAGGTGTCGCGAGTCGACCGGCGCGGGCCGCCCGCGGACATCGTCAGGTAGCTGCGGATGACGAGGCCGGACGTGGCGATGAGCAGCGCTATGGCCTTCCCCTGACGTGGCGAATGACCGCCTGCCCCGTTCCTGAGCAGGCGGTCCACTCAGCCATTCTGCTTCGGCGTCGCCATCGCGGACCCTCGGCCACCGCTTGGCGAGATCGTCATGATGCCAGGCATACTCTGTGACTGCGGCCAGAGCCAGTTCCACGATCTGCCGATCTATCTACCAGGTCGTCTTATTCTGTAGATGGCCACCATTCCAGTGCGGATAAGTGACGCAGTGAATCTTAGGTTGAACCTACCCCGCAGGTGACGCCTCCGCCGAATGCGCCCGCCAGCATAGCGCCTGCCCTATGAAGTGCGCTGCGATAATATTTCCGGTTGTGATGGGAGCGCCGTCTGATGCCCGACGCAGCCGCGTCGGGCATCAGACGATGGTATGGAAGCTCGCCTAACGTTTCCTCCTGAGGGCTGACTCTGGACCGTAGATCAGCGCCAGTGCTGTCGCTCCGACGACGATCGGGGTCATTATCGCGAACGTGACGGCTCTGCTCAGTCCCGCGAGACCGCACAGGACGCCCAGGGGTATGCCTGAAGCGAAGAAGGCAAGCAAGGCAACCGCGAACTGCCGTTCGCTGAGTCGTCGACGATCCTTCACTTCATTCTCCAGAGACTAGCCGTTCGTGATCGCGTATACGGAGCTACCGATCGAGAGACCGAAACCTCCACCAATGAAGGCTCCCACCCCGCCTGCGGCGATACATCCCGCTCCCGCCAGCGTTATGCCGATAACACATCCGGCAAGCCCCCCGACGGTAGCGCCTACCTCGATATAGGATGAGACGTACGACATGTAGTCACCTATCGGGTCGAGACCTGAAGGGTCGCCGTAGTTCTCAGGGTTATCCGCCACATAGGCATACTTGTTTCCGTTTTTTGTGTCGGCGAGTTTGGTGATGGTGTCTTGTTGGGTGAACCTTCCTTGAGCGGGGTTGTAGTGGCGGTGGCCGAGTTTGAGAAGGGTGGTGTTGGGGTCGGTGAAGGCGCCGGTGTAGCGGAGGAAGTTGGGTTGGGCTTCCCAGCCGGTGTCGGGGGTGACTTCGCCGTAGGGGGTGTAGTCGTAGTGGGCGGCTTGGAGGCCGGCGGGGGTGATGATGGCGACGACTGAGCCGAGGCCGTCGGTGGCGTAGGCGTAGTCCTTGGCGCCGTTGTAGAAGCCGAGGGGGGTGCCTTGGCCGTCACGTTCGATGTAGGTGGGGGTGGTGCCGCTCTGATAGGACTGGATCCAGGGCTGGCCGTTCTGGTCGGCCAGGCCGTAGACCAGGGTGGTGCTGTAGCCGGCTCTGACCATTTCGACCTGGTCGGGTCCGGCGTACTTGTAGGGGACGGTCTTGGCGCTGTTCACGGCCGAGGTCATCTGGCCGGCCGCGTTGTAGGTCATCGTCCATCCGCCATTGCTACCCGTCGCGGTCTGGTTGCCCGCGCCGTCGTAGCTCTCCCCGCTATTGCTGATTTGATTCGCGGAGTTGAACGAAAGGCTCTGACTCTGCGTGCCATCGACCTTGGCGGATGTGCGGTTCCCGTCGTCGTCGTACGCGTAGTCGTAGGTGTGACCTGCGGCGTTGGTCGCCTTGGTGAGGCGGTTGGCCTTGTCATAGGAGTAGACGCTGACCTTGTTCGCCACGTGGTCGTTGACCCATTGGCGCAGGCCGGTGTCGTTGCTCGAGGAGGTCGAGCAGGTGTCGTCGCTGCCGTGGGGGCTGTAGCAGTACGACAGGTCGGATACGACCAGCGTCGAATCGCTGTTGCGAGTGGTGGCCACGCGGGTGACGCGGCCGGACTTGTCGTACGTCGTCTGGGTGTGCATCGCCCAGGTGCTGCTGGAGGTCTTGTTGAAGTAAGTGTCGGTCCGGTGGCCGTCGTCGTCGTAGGAGAAGGACCACGGGTCGCCGGCGGCGTCTGTCATTCCGGTCAGCAGGTTGCGGTCGTCGTAGTCGTAGGTGACGGTGCCACGGCCGTCGGTGAGGGACTTGAGGTTCCCGACCGCGTCATAGCCATACGTCAGGTCGCCCCCGCCGGAGGTGGCCGTGCGCTTCAGGACCATGTTTCGGGCGTCGTAGATCCACGTGGTGGTACCGGACGCGTCGGTGCGTTGTGTGAGATTCCCGGCGCCGTCGTAGGTGAAGGTGACCTGTGGGGTGTTGTCGGAGTAGCTGACGCTGGTGACGCGGTCGTCATCGTCGTAGCCGTAGGTGGTCGTACGCCCGGCGCCGTCGGTGGCGGTCTGCAGCCGTAGGTACCAGTCGTAGGTGAAAGACCGGGCTCCCAGGCCGTTGCCGCTCGGTGGCGTGATCTTCGACAGGCGGTGGTGGTCCTCGTAGGTGTACGTCGTCGGGTTGCCGTCGTTCTTCGGGTCGGTGGAGGACTTGGCGGTGCCGTCGTCGTTGTAGTCGACCTTGGCGGTCGCCGCGGTCGCGTCCTTGGACGAAGACAGGTTCCCCGCGCCGCTGTACGTGTACGACGTGGTGTTCTTCTGCGCGTCGGTGCCCGAAGAAGGCTGGAAGTTCGCCGTCGGGTTGGAGGAGGTTGGCGGGTTCGCGTAGGCGAAGGACACGGACGCCCCGGTCGCCGCGGTGGACGTCGTCAGCGACTCGCCGTTGTTGGCTCCATAGCTGTTGGTGGTCGTTCCGCCCACCGCGTTCGTCGAGGTCGCCACATCGTAGAAGGGGGTGTACGACCGCTTGCGCTTGTGCCCCTCGGGGTCCGTCGTCTCGGTGACCCGCTTGGAACCGGAGTCGACCGTGTACGTGGTGTGCGGAACGTCGGCGACGGCCTTGGCCTGGTCGGTGTTGGGATCGGCGACCAGCGTCTGGGTGGAGGAGGTGTACGCCAGCCGGGTGACCTGGCCGTCTCCCGCACTACCGGTGACGAACCGGGTGACCGCAGTCGCCCGGTGGCCACCGTCATAGTCGATCCTCGTCGTGGCGCCGGCCCCGCTGGTGATCGAGGTCAGGTTGCCGGACGCGTCGTACCCCAGGCCGATCGTCTCGCCGGCAGGCTCGGTGATCTGCGACAGGCGGCCGGACCCGTCGTAGGTGTAGGAGGACTTCCGGCTGCCGTAGTCCAGCTCCGAGACGAGGCCCGCGTCGTTGTACGCGACGGTGATCTGCCGACCCCACGTCTCGTGCGGCAGGAACGTCACGGATGTCCAGCGGTCGTTGTACGGGTCGTAGGCGTACTCCGTCTTGTTGCCGTTGCGGTCCTCCGTGCGGTCGAGGTCGCCGTCGGACGTGAAGTACCGGGTTCGGCCGGTCTCGTGTTCGGTGAGCTTCCAACCGCTGTCGGTCTTGACCAGATCGGCCTTGAACTCCTTGGGTGTGGTGTAGCCCGATCCGGAGGGCTGGAAGGTTCCGGTCGTGCCGTCGGGAGCGAAGTACGTGACGGAGTCGTCGCTGTTCTTGAACAGCCGGACGTCCTTGCCCTCCCGCGTACGCCACCCTGGCCCGTATGCGCCGTTCGGCCGGCTGGAGGACAGCAGCAGGCTGTTGTAGACCGCGCCGAGGGAAAGGTTCTGGTCGATCTGCGGCAGCGTCAGATCCTGCGTACGGACCATCGCATTGCCCGAGCCGACGTTGACCTTCAGTTCGAGGTAGTCGGCGAGTTGGAAGGTCAGGAAGGTGCCGTTGCGGGTTGGGCCCGAGCCGGTCGGCGCGTCGGCCGCCAGCGCCTTGGACGGGGTGAACTTCGGCAGGTTGGAGGACGCGAGATGGACCTTGCCGCTGGAGTGCGGTGAGGCGAGGCTGAAGGAGTGATTGTGGCGCTTGGCGGGCTTGCCCGCCGCCTGCGCCGCGGTCGGTATGACGGCGATGCTCGAGGTCAGCAGCGCGATGGCGGCGAGCCACGCGGTACGACGATGCGATGACACGAAGTCCCTCTCGAAGAACCGACAGGAACGCGGCAGGGGACGGCGCGGCTGCGCGGCCCCCCTTCTCGATCGGTTCTCGGCCCCCGGACCACGGTCTCCTTCCGAGCCGGCGGGCGATCGATCGCTCGACGGCAGTTCCGGATCAAGGAGACATTTCGAGATCATTGATCTTCCATGACGATCAGTCAATTACTCGGTAAGACCGCATCTGGACATTTTTGTCGGGAGACTGATTTAAGGCATGCGAAGGAATGGGGCGGTCGATACGCGACCGTCCCTTCAGGTGCAATCAAGGTGCCTTAGACGTCCTTTTCGTCGCCCGTCTCCGGCGTCCCCGCCTGTCGGTCAACGAATAGTATGATCTTGGCCGATGACAGAAGGCCGGTTCCGGAAAAGGACGACAACCGTTGCTGTTCAGGGAGAGGACTGCCAGGTCAGGGCCTCTGAGGCGGGAATGGCCGGACCTGGCCGCTCGACCTTCGCGTGTCTTCGCGGATCGTCATCTCACTACGAAGACTCACCGAGCGCCCACGCTCTGTAGCGCGGCGTCGGAAATTGAGACCTGTACGGAGAGTGCCTGCCTGTGACGCAGGACAGTCGCCCTGGTGATCTGGCGTGACGGTCAACAATCGTGGGGCGGCTGCTGTCCGGCCCCATCGCCATGTTCTACTCCGGCCAGGGCGGCCACCGCGTGATCTTCAGTTCCGACATGACCTGAAGCGTCTCAGTGGTGGCCGCCCTGCCGACTTCTAGGGTCAGGCGTATCGCCCAACGCTCGTCAACGAGCTACCGACCAGCCGTCGACCTGCAAGAATGCAAGATTCCAATGTGCTGCTGCAGTACTAGCGGAGTTCGATTACCTGGTTGCCTTCTCCGTAACGGCGACCTCCACGCACTCGCTGCCGTTCGCATTGCTGCGGGAGGACTTGCGCCACGTCAGGTTGTCCATGATTCAGCTACTTTCTTGATGAGGCGGATTGATTCCTGCTCGCTCAGCGCGTGCTTTCTTAATATCTCGAACAAGCGCCGGAGCTTGGACACCTCCTCGGCGTTCTCCACCACTTCGCCGCTGATGGCATCGTCCAAAAAGCCGACCTCGGACTCGCCGTTGTAACTCGCGAGGCTGAACGGTCCGGTGTACTGGGCGCCGATGGGTGAGTCCATCTTGATTACCTGGATGATCACGTGTTCATGCTTCGCCATCTCCACTAGGTGATTGAGCTGGTCCCGCATGACCGCGGCGCCACCGACGTTCCGGTACAGCACGCTTTCGTCGATCAGCGCGACCAGGACAGGGGGATTCTCCTTGGTGAGGACCTTCTGGCGCTCGATCCTGACTTTGACCTGATCTTCGTCGCGAAGGATCGCGCGGGCGTAGTCCTCGTTCTGGAGGAGACCGGGAAGAACATCGAACGAGAACCGCAGCAGCAGGGTCGAGCCGGCTTCCACGTGCGCCCACTTGCCCATGTACTCCTGAGGCTTCTCTCCGGTGACCAGACACTCGGCGATGTCGCGGAGTTCGCCGTTCGTCTCGAGGATCCGCTCGACACTTGCCAGAGTTGTCGGATCGGGGATGTTTCGCCCCGACTCCCAAGCCGCGATCGCTGACTCTGTGAGATTGAGCCGTTCGCCGAGAGCGCGCCGGCTCAGCTTAGGAACCTGCCGTTCGCGAACTGTTCTCAGTCTTCGGCCGAAGTACGCCCGGCCGGTCATGCGTGCTGCCATCGCGACTCGTACCCTTCCTTACTTGGTGCGGTGGGGGCCGCACTCGTTAAGGGTAGAGCCGAATCCGCTTTCCCGCCAGTGATCGAGGCGTCACGCTGAGTGCATCGAAGCCGGACACACGGAGATCGGCATGACAGTCGCCCCACACGTTCAGCACCGCTACGAAAGGCACCTGCCTCCCGTCAAGGCCGCCGCGGGGACGGCCCGAGACTTCGTGGAGTCCCGGCTGAGAGCCTGGGGGCGCGCCGATCAAATCGAAGACGCCACCGTGATCATCGGAGAGATGTTCAACAACGCACTCCTGCACGCCGAATCGAAAGAACTCGTCGCCGCCATCGACTGGAACGGCGGGCGAATACGGCTGGAGATGTGGGACGACTCTCCCGAACGGCCGAAAATCGTACCCATCGATTTCGAGAAGGAGTCCGGGCGGGGGATGCGCATCATCGCTTCCCTTTCCGAGATATGGGGCTCCCGCCTGGCGGCCTCCGGCAAGTGCGTCTGGGCGATTCTGCCGAGTCAGAGCGAAGGCCGGCTCACCATCCCCGTGGATCTTTCCCGCGAAGTCAAGGAGACATGGACATGAGCGCTGTACCGATGGGCGACGCACCATCCGGCTGGATACGTGTCGGCGAGGACGTACACGGGCTTCCGCTGTGGCGGCGGCGCGACGAACCCTGCTACGTCGCCACCCGTGACACGGATCAACTCCTGTTCATCGACGCCGCGCTCGCCCGATTCGACCGGATGAGCGGGGAGGAGTTCCACCGGTTCGTCTCCTCGCGGTAGGCATCCTCGCAGCCTGAGCCGCCCGGAGAGACGTGGACGCGTGGCATGGAGGCGCGACTCGTGGCCGCCGTTGTCCCCCGCCGCGCGTCCACCCGCCCCCGTACGGCCAACCCCCCGATGCCGTACGGGACGGGCCGCCGGGTCGAGCGTGATGTGTCTGGTGGGGAAGATCGCGCTAACCGGCTGGTCCGCATGGCGGGCCGTTCCGAGCTCTGGCCGGCGACGGCTGTGGGCGAGGTCAGTGGGTCACGATGGAGGTGTCCGCTTTCGAGTGGCCGGGCCGTACGGGCTGGGCGGGTGGCGCGTCGTGGCGGGGGAGGGGGAGCGGGCGGAGGCCGTTCCAGGCGCGCAGCAGGCACCAGGCCGCCGTGCCGACGACGACCGCGGCGACCAGCGCCCAGGCCATCGGGGTGGTGCCGACGCCGAACATCTTCAGCGCCGAGGCCAGCAGGACGAACGCCAGCGCCCACCGGATCAGGCCGCCCGGGGCGCGGGACGACGCGAGCGAACCGAGGAACACGCCGGGGATCGATCCGGCCAGCAGCGCCAGCGTGACGCTGAGCTGGAAGTCGCCGAACAGGATGTGCCCGAGCGCCGCCGCCCACACCAGGGGCACGGCCTGCAGCAGGTCGGTGCCGACCAGCCGGTTCGCGGTGAGCTTCGGGTAGAGGGCCAGGAGGGCGACGATGATCAGCGAGCCGGAGCCGACCGAGGTCATGCCGACGACGAGACCGCCCACCGCCCCGACCAACATCGTCGGGATGGGGCGTACGGAAATGGGGGCCGACGGCGCGTCATCGGGAGTGGTGTTCCGGGCCGCCCGGCGCGGGCCGCCCGCGGACATCGTCAGGTAGCTGCGGATGACGAGGCCCGATGCGGCGATGAGCAGGGCGACGCCGAGGGCGATCTCGATGACGGTCTGGATCCGGTCGCCGTGTCCGAGCGCGCGGGCAAGGAGGACGCCGCAGAACGCGGTCGGTACCGAGCCGGCGCACAGCCAGGCGACGAGGCGCAGGTTGACCGTCCCGCGACGCAGGTGCACGAGGCTGCCCACCGGCTTCATCACGGCTGCGGAGACGAGGTCGCTGGAGACCGCCGCGAGCGGCGGAACGCCGAAGAAGACCGTGAGCATCGGCGTCATCAGGGCGCCGCCGCCCATCCCGGTCAGCCCCACCACGATCGCGACCAGGAACGATCCCATGGCCATCTGATAATCGAAGTGCATCCGTATGCCCTACCCGTTAAATCGGGAAAGTCGGACATTCAGAGTACGCGGTGACGAACGAGGATCGCCAGAGAGGCCGCTGTTGGCGTTAGGTGACCGAACCCTTACTCGGAGCGCACCCAGCCGCCGGCGATGAGCAGGTCGAGGACCCGCTCCACCGCGGCCTCGGGCGTCAGCTGCGAGGTGTCGACGGTCAGCTCGGCGTCGTCCGGCACCTCATAGGGGTCGGAGATGCCGGTGAACTCCGGGATGAGGCCGGCCCGCGCCTTGGCGTACAGGCCCTTGCGGTCGCGGCGCTCGCACTCCTCCAGCGGCGTGGCCACGTGCACCAGGACGAAGTCGCCCGCGGCGTTCACCATCCGGCGCACCTCCGCCCGCGTCGCGGCGTAGGGCGCGATCGGCGCGCAGATCGCGACCCCGCCGTGCCGGGTGATCTCGGCGGCGACGTACCCGATGCGGCGGATGTTCAGGTCGCGGTCGTCCCTGGAAAAGGTCAGGCCGGCCGACAGCAGCCGGCGGACCACGTCGCCGTCCAGGAGGGTGACGGTACGCCCGCCCCGCTCGACCAGGGCGTCGGCGAGCCCGCGCGCGATCGTGGACTTGCCCGAGCCGGACAGGCCCGTGAAGAACACGGTGAGACCCCGCTCGTGCCGCGGCGGATCGGCCCGGCGCAGCTCCTCCGCCACCGCCGGCAGCGTGAACCACTCCGGGATCTTCTCGCCGCGGTCCAGCATCGCGGCCAGCTCGGCCTCGGTCGGCTCCGACCGGATGTGGTCGGGCTCGATCTTGGAGACCGGACGCCAGACCTCGACGCTCTCGTCGTACGCCCACGGCTCCGGCGTGACCGGCTCGATCGGCAACTGCCCGATCACCGGCGGCACGGTCCACGCACCCGCCCGCGCGGTCTCCTCGGTGTCGGCGGCGGGCTCCAGGAAGAAGTGGGTGGCGCCGTACGCGGCGGCGACGTGGGCGGCGAGGGCCAGGTCGCGACCCGGCCGCTCGATCAGCGGCACCGGAACGACGAGCGTGCCGGCCGGCAACTCGCGGCGGACGGCCAGCAAGGCGCGGACGAGCGCGTCGTCGTGCCCCTCGCCGATCAACGGCAGCAGCAGCAGCCGCGCGTCGAGCTTCTCGGCGAGCTGCCGCAACTGGCCGAGATGCCGCCGGTGCAGCGGGCCGCGGGTCGCCAGCGCCAGGGTCGTCACCCCGGCCAGCTCCGCGCGCACCTCGCGCGGGGACAGCCGGAGCCGCCGGAACGCGCCGTGCTCCGGAGCGCCCAGCGCCTCGACCCGGCCGGCCGCGTGCCAGGAGGTCGTCTCCGACGCCCGGAGTGGGTCGCCCTCGGGGAAGCCGGCTGGTGACCTGTTGTCCTGCCAGGTCTCGTGGACGTGCAGGACCGCGAGCGGCACGCCCTCCGGATCGGTCAGGACGAGCCGCTCCTCCTTGGTGAGGTCCTCGGGGACGGCGAGCGTCACGGGCGCCGGCCATGGCGTGCCGTCGGCCAGCCGTCCGGCGGCGGCCACGGTCGCCGCGTCCACCGCGCCGAGGAAACCGGTCAGCGGTTGGAACGCGCCGTTCAGCAGCAGTTCGAGGTCGGCCAGCTCGGCCGGGCCGGGCGTCAGGCTCGGCAGGTCGCGTAGGTCGCCGGCTTCCGTCGTCAACGCAGGCTCCGATCGTGTTTCGACCGTTGACTATTGAACTCTACGCTCTGCCGGTGCCACCTCAGATGATGCGCGCGTAGCGATTCTCCGGCTTGCGGATCACCATGGCGACCTCGCTGTACGCCGAGGTCGCCCGATTCCGGGACAAGACGGCGACCGCCCGGCACAGCATCCGCACGATCGTCCCCGACCTGGTCACCCTTCCGGCGGACGTGTGCTCCTCGACGACGACCAGGCCCCGCATCAGGCAGTACGCCCGCATCCCGGCGAGCGACGCCACCCGCTCGTACACCGGCCGCGGCGGGACGCCGCGCTGCCACAGGACGGAGCGCAGCCACCGCGGAGCGACCCGGTCCAGGCGGCCGAACGCGCTGTCGCGGTCCCGGAACCGCACCAGCATCAGGCCGCCGGGCCGGAGCGCCGCGACGAACCGGTCGAGGACCAACTCCGCGTGCGGGATCCGCTCGATCAGGTACGAGGCGTGCACGATGTCGTAGACGCGCGGCGGCATGGGCACCGTGCGCAGGTCGCCGAGGTGCCAGGCGTCCAGGTCGCGGCGGGCGCGGACACCCGCCTGCACCTCCGCGAGATCGACGTCGACGCCGGTCACGTGGCACTCGCCGGGATGCAGGTCGAGCGGCGCGCTCCGGCCGCAGCCGGCGTCGAGGACGCGTAGTCGCTCGAACGGCCTCTCGTCGGCGTACTCGCGAACGCGTTCGTGGAAGACGTCCGTGTCGAAGGTCGGCGGCGTCCGCAGCTCGGTCACGCCCCGGAGCGTAGCCGCCCGCTCGCGCCCCGTGCTCACATTCGGCATTGTCCGTGTCGTCTGTCGCCTGCCGCTCTCTGGTACCACCCGCTTCGCCGGGGTGCTGCGGCTTGTGGTACGGGTGACGCGTAGGCTGGGGACCCCGGGGTGAGATCACTCTCGGGCCTTCACGCTGCCTGACACTTGATGAGCTCATGACCCTTTCCGGACTGCTCGACGTCGCCGCCGCCGATCCCGCACTCGTTCGCGCGCTGAAGAGCGCCGACGCCCACCTGGACCTCGTCGCGCCGCCGGCGCTGCGCCCGGTCCTGGGCGCCGCGCTGGCCCGCGAGCGCGGGCGCACCGTCCTGATGGTCACCGCCACGGGCCGGGAGGCCGAGGACCTGACCGCGGCCCTGACGAGCCTGCTCGACCCGGCCGCGGTCGCGCAGTTCCCCGCGTGGGAGACGCTGCCGCACGAGCGCCTGTCGCCGCGCTCGGACACGGTCGGCCAGCGCCTCGCCGTGCTGCGGCGGCTGGCCCACGGCGACCCCGACGACCCGGCGGCCGGTCCGCTGCAGGTCGTCGTCGCCCCGGTCCGGGCCGTGCTGCAGCCGATCGTCGCCGGGCTCGGCGACCTGGAGCCGGTGCGCCTGCGGTCGGGTGACGAGGCCGAGCTGGACGACGCCGTGCGCCGCCTGGTCGACGCGGGGTACAACCGCGTCGACCTGGTCGAGAAGCGCGGCGAGATCGCCGTCCGCGGCGGCATCCTCGACGTGTTCCCGCCCACCGAGGAGCACCCGCTGCGCGTGGAGTTCTGGGGTGACCAGGTCGAGGAGATCCGCTATTTCAAGGCGGCCGACCAGCGTTCGCTCGAGGTCGCCCAGGACGGGCTGTGGGCGCCGCCGTGCCGCGAGCTGCCGCTGACGGCGTCCGTGCGCGAACGCGCCCGCGAGCTGGGCCGGGAGCACCCGGCGCTCGCCGACGTCCTCGAGCAGATCGCCGACGGCGCGGCGGTCGAGGGCATGGAGGCGTTCGCGCCGGTCCTCGCCGACCACATGGAGCTGCTCCTCGACGTCCTGCCGGCCGGTTCCTCGGCGGTCGTCTGCGACCCCGAGCGCATCCGCACCCGGGCCGCCGAGCTGGTCAGCACGAGCCAGGAGTTCCTCGAGGCGTCGTGGGTGAACGCGGCCGCCGGCGGCGAGGCGCCCATCGACCTGGGCGCGGCCGCGTACAAGACGCTGGACGAGGTCCGCGACCACGCCGGAGAGCTCGGCCTGGCGTGGTGGACGATCACGCCGTTCGCGAGCGCCGAGTCGGCGGGCGCCGGCCGGACCCGCCGCGAGTACTCCGCGGCCACCGGCGAGCTCACCGAGGTGGCCGCCGACGAGGAGCCGGACGCGGGCGACGGCGGCGCGCTCCGGATCGGGGCGCGCGCGGCGGAGGCCTACCGGGGCGACACCCAGCGGGTGATGGGCGACGTCAAGGGCTGGATCCACGAGGAGTGGCGGGTCGTGCTCGTCACCGAGGGCCACGGCCCGGCCGAGCGGCTGGCCGAGGTGGTCCGCGAGCAGGGGCTCGGCGCGAAGGTCACCGAACTGCCCGGACCGCCGGAGCCGGCGATCGTGAACGTCTCCTGCGGCCTGCTCGACCACGGCTTCGTCTGGGAGGCCGTCAAGCTCGTCGTGCTCACCGAGACCGACCTGTCGGGGCAGAAGTCCTCCACCAAGGACATGCGGCGCATGCCGTCGCGGCGGCGCGGCGGCGTGGACCCGCTGCGGCTCACCGTCGGCGACTACATCGTGCACGAGCAGCACGGCGTGGGCCGGTACGTCGAGATGGCCAGCCGGACCGTGCAGGGCGCCACCCGCGAGTACCTCATCATCGAGTACGCCAAGGGCGACCGGCTGTTCGTGCCGACGGACCAGCTCGACGAGGTCACCCGCTACGTCGGCGGCGAGGCGCCCAGCCTGCACCGGCTCGGCGGCGCCGAGTGGCAGAAGCAGAAGGGCCGGGCGCGCAAGGCCGTCCGCCAGATCGCGGGCGAGCTGATCCGGCTCTACTCGGCCCGCCAGGCGTCGCCGGGGCACCCCTTCCAGGCGGACACCCCGTGGCAGCGCGAGCTGGAGGACGCCTTCCCGTACATCGAGACGCCGGACCAGCTCGCCGCCATCGACGAGGTCAAGTCCGACATGGAGAAGCCGGTCCCGATGGACCGTCTGATCTGCGGCGACGTGGGCTACGGCAAGACCGAGATCGCGGTGCGGGCGGCGTTCAAGGCCGTGCAGGACGGCAAGCAGGTCGCGGTGCTGGTGCCGACGACCCTGCTGGTGCAGCAGCACCTGTCGACGTTCACCGAGCGGTTCGCGTCGTTCCCGGTGGTGATCAAGCCGGTCAGCCGGTTCCAGACCGACAAGGAGGTCGCCGAGACGCTGCGCGGCGTCGCCGAGGGCACCGTCGACCTCGTCATCGGCACGCACCGCCTGCTCTCGCCGGAGACCCGCTTCAAGGACGTCGGTCTGATCATCATCGACGAGGAGCAGCGGTTCGGCGTCGAGCACAAGGAGCGCCTCAAGGAGATGCGGACCCAGGTCGACGTGCTCGCCATGTCGGCCACGCCGATCCCGCGCACCCTCGAGATGGGGCTCACCGGCATCCGGGAGATGTCGACGATCCTCACTCCGCCGGAGGAGCGGCACCCCGTCCTGACGTTCGTCGGGCCGTACGACGACAAGCAGATCGCCGCGGCCATCCGGCGGGAGCTGCTCCGCGAGGGCCAGGTCTTCTTCGTGCACAACCGGGTGCGCTCGATCGACAAGGTCGCCAAGCATCTCACCGAGCTGGTGCCGGAGGCCCGGGTCGGCGTCGCGCACGGCCAGATGAACGAGCACCAGCTCGAGAAGATCATGGTCGACTTCTGGGAGAAGGAGTACGACGTCCTCGTCGCGACCACGATCGTGGAGAGCGGCCTGGACATCCCGAACGCCAACACCCTGATCGTCGACCGCGCCGACATGTACGGCCTGTCGCAGCTGCACCAGCTGCGCGGGCGGGTCGGCCGCGGCCGGGAGCGCGCGTACGCCTACTTCCTGTACCCGCCCGAGGCGCCGCTGACCGAGACCGCGCACGAGCGGCTCGCGACGATCGCCCAGCACACCGAGATCGGCGCGGGCATGTTCGTGGCCATGAAGGACCTGGAGATCCGGGGGGCCGGCAACGTCCTGGGCGCCGAGCAGTCCGGGCACATCGCCGGCGTCGGCTTCGACCTGTACGTGCGCATGGTCGGCGAGGCCGTGCGCGAGCTGCGCGAGGAGGGCGTCCCCGAGACGCCCGAGGTCAAGGTGGAGCTGCCGGTCGACGCGCACATCCCGCACGAGTACGTCCCCGGCGAGCGCCTGCGGCTGGACGCGTACCGCCGGATCGCGGCGATCCAGAACGACGACGAGATCATCGCCGCCCGCGACGAGCTGGCCGACCGCTTCGGGCCGCCGCCGGTGCCGGTGCTGAACCTCCTGGAGGTCGCGCGGTTCCGCGCCCTGGCCCGCCGGGGCGGGCTGACGGACGTCACCCTGCAGGGCAACCACATCCGGTTCTCGCCGGTCAGCCTGCCGGAGTCGCGCACGGTGCGGCTCCAGCGCCTGTACCCGAAGAGCATCCTGAAGACGGCGACGAATACGCTGCTGGTGCCGGTGCCCAAGACCGCTCCGCTCGGCGGGCGTCCGCTGCGCGACCAGGAGCTGCTGAAATGGTGTACCGATCTGGTGGAGGCGCTGTTCCTGCCCGATCCCGTGGCCCGATGACGAGCCGCGGCCAGATGACGAGTCGGGGCCAGGAGATCCCCGGTACCGGACGTACCCCGCGACCCCCGCGGGCGAGGAATTGAGAAGGACGCTGTGATCCGTAAGCCATTCAAGATCATGATCGCCGCCGCGCTGGCCGGCACGGCGCTCACCGCCTGCGGTCCCGTGAAGACGGGGGCGGCGGCCCTGGTCGGGAACGACCGCATCACGATCGCGAAGCTGAACTCGACGGTCGACAAGTGGTCCAAGGAGCTGCCGAAGTACCCGGGCGCGCAGCAGATCGCCCAGCAGGCGCAGGCCCAGGGGCAGCAGGTGCCGTTCGACCCGTCCTCCCCGCAGCGCAGCGCCCTGTACCAGCTCGTCGACATGTTGGTCTGGGACGAGGTCGGGCGCGCCGACGGCGTGAGCGTCAGCGGCGGCCAGGTCGACGCGATCATCGCGCAGAACGGCGGGCTGCCCACCATCG
Source organism: Actinoallomurus sp. NPDC052274 (assembly GCF_040679475.1). NCBI lineage: Bacteria > Bacillati > Actinomycetota > Actinomycetes > Streptosporangiales > Thermomonosporaceae > Actinoallomurus > Actinoallomurus sp. NPDC052274. The sequence goes on along the minus strand of NZ_JBFAUT010000017.1, from coordinate 47,425 downwards.
ACGCCAACGTGCTCGCCCAGGGCCTGCCGACCGAGTACAGCCGCGACTACGTGAAGTCGGTCGTCCTCCGCCAGGAGCTCATGCGGAAGTACGGCGTGACCACCGCGCAGGACCAGCAGTCCCAGCAGCAGGCGCTGCAGCAGGTCGCCGGCATGTACCAGCGGGCGGGCCGCCGCCTGAAGCTCGACGTGAACCCGCGCTACGGCTCCTTCGACTTCCAGCACATGGCCCTCGGCCCGGTCTGCCCGACCCTGTCCAAGCCGGACTCCGGCACGCCGACCACGAGCGGCGGAGTCTCGTGCCAGGCCTGATCTTCCTCGCCTCCTCGCCGCGGGTCGCGCCGGGGCAGCTGACCTGGTCCGCCTGGGAGACGCTGCGCGTCGCCGACCGGGTGCTCGCCGGTTCGGCCGAACACCCGCAGCTGCCGTACGTCCGCGCGGCCGGCGTCACGGTCGAGGTCGTCGAGCCGGACGCCACGGCCCTCGTACGCGAGGCGTCGACCGGCGCCGTGGTGTGGCTGGCCGACCCCGACGGCGACGAGGCGCTGATGCGGTCGGTCGGTTCGGTCCTCGTCGGGCTGGACGACCCGCCGCAGCTCGAGGTCGTCCAGGGCGCGTACGACCTGCCCGGCGCGCGGTTCCTCGACCTCGTCGCCGTGATGGAGACGCTGCGCCGCGAGTGCCCCTGGGACCGCAAGCAGACGCACGCCTCCCTCGCGCCGTACCTCCTGGAGGAGGCGTACGAGGTCGTCGACACCATCGAGGGCGGCGACCTCGAGGCGCTGCGCGAGGAGCTCGGCGACGTCCTCATGCAGGTGGTCTTCCACGCGGAGGTGTCCACGGAGTTCTCCGTGGACGACGTGGCCGAGGGCATCGTCGAGAAGCTCGTCCGCCGCCATCCGCACGTGTTCGGCGACGTCACGGTCGCGGACGCCGACGAGGTCAACGCCAACTGGGACAAGATCAAGTCCGCGGAGCGGGGCGAGGGCGCCTCGATCTTCCACGGGGTCCCCATGTCCCAGCCCGCGCTCTCGCTCGCGGCCCAGGTGCAGCGGCGCGCGGCAAAGGCCGACGTGCCGGAGGAGCTGTTCGCCGACGACGAAGTGGGCGCGGACCTGTTCGCGCTCGTCCGCCGGCTCCGCGAGGAGGGCCGCGACCCCGAGGCCGAGCTCCGCGCCGCCGCCCGCCGCTTCCAGGACCGCGTCGAGCAGCGGCAAGAGGGTCGATAACCGGCGAGACCGGGACGGCTGCCGCGATGGCCGGTGAATCCCCTCCCCAGGTTTCCGATCACCGTCTGTGTGGGGATGACCGCGAAGTGTGGGGATGGATTCGGGGCGGCGGTCGGCGCGGCTGACGGACCTGGTGATCGCCGGGGTGGCCGCCGGCGTGCTGTCGGCCTGCCTGGCGCTGCCGGTCCTGCTGCCCACCGGTCTGGGCGTCAAGGCCGCGAACCACTCCTTCGAGACGCTGCCCGAGTCGCTGGCGGCCCCGGTGCTCCCGCAGCGTTCGGTCATCCTGGCCGCCGACGGGTCGAAGCTCGCGACGTTCTACTACGAGAACCGCGTCGAGGTGCCGCTCGCCAAGGTGGCGCCCATCATGCGCCAGGCGATCATCGCGATCGAGGACAGCCGCTTCTACCAGCACGGCGCGCTGGACGCCAAGAGCATCCTGCGGGCGCTGATCGCCAACGTCGGCGCGGGGACCGTCATCCAGGGCGGGTCGACGCTCAGCCAGCAGTACGTCAAGAACGCCCTCGCCGAGACGGCGACCACCGCGGCGGGGCGCCGGGAGGCGCTCGAACCGACCGCGGTCCGCAAGCTCCGCGAGCTGCGGCTCGCCATCGGCCTCGAGAAGCACCTCACCAAGGACCAGATCCTGGAGCGGTATCTCAACATCGCCTACTTCGGCGACGGCGCGTACGGCGTGGAGGAGGCGGCCCGCCACTACTTCGGGGTGCACGCCGCCGACCTGTCCCTGGCGCAGGCCGCGACGCTGGCGGGGGTCGTACGGGCCCCGCAGACGTACGACCCGAACCTCCACCCGGTGCGGGGCCGGGAGCGCCGGGACACGGTGCTCGACCGCATGGCCGAGCTCAAGGTGGTCACTCCCGCGCAGGCCGCCGAGGTCAAGGCCCAGCCGCTGGGGTTGCGGATCACCACCGCGCCGAACGGCTGCGTGGAGAGCTCCGCGCCGTTCTTCTGCGACTACGTCCAGCGGGAGATCCTGGCGAACCGGGCGTTCGGGAAGACCCCCCAGGAGCGCCGGTTCCTCCTGCAGCGCGGCGGCCTGCAGATCCACACCACGCTCGTGCCCCGCATGCAGAAGGCCGCCCAGCACGCCCTGAACCGCTACGTGCCGCCGAACAACAAGTCGGGCAAGGCCGCCGCAGAGGTGCTCATCCGGCCCGGCACGGGCGAGATCACCGCGATGGCCCTCGACCGCCGGATGGGCGACAGCACCAAACGCGGCACGCTGTGGGTGAACCTCGCCGCCGACTCCGACCACGGGTCCAGCCTGGGCATGCAGGCGGGGTCGACGTTCAAGATCTTCACGCTGGCGGCCGCGCTGGAGAAGGGCATGGCGTTCGGCCACAAGCTGGACGCGCCGAAGTCGTTCGTCCCGACCGGGTTCCGGAACTGCGACGGAGACCGCGTCGGCGACCCGAACGTCTCGCTCGGCAACGCGGGCGACGGTGAGGGCGGCAAGCAATTCACCCTGGTCACCGGCACGTGGCACTCGGTCAACACGTTCTTCCTCGAACTCGAGCGCAAGGTCGGCCTGTGCGCGACGTACAAGATGGCGACCCGGCTGGGCATGCGGCGCGCGACGGGGCAGAAGCTCGAGCAGTACCCGTCGTTCACGCTCGGCTTCAACACCGTCTCGCCGCTGCGGCTCGCGGCGGCGTACGCGGCGTTCGCGGCGCGCGGCCGCTACTGCCACCCGATCGCGATCACGAGCATCATGGGCCCGACGGGCTCCCTGCCGGTACCGCGCGCCAAGTGCCACCAGGCCGTCGAGGAGGGCGTCGCGGACGCGGTCAGCCACGTGCTCCGGGGCGTGCTGACCAAGGGCACCGCCAAGGGCAACGAGATCGGGCGCCCGGCGGCGGGCAAGACGGGCACGGTCGACAACTTCTCGGCCGCCTGGTTCGCCGGGTACACGCCGGACCTGGCGAGCGCGGTGTGGGTCGGCGACCCGCGGGGCGGCTACAAGCATCCGCTGCGCGACGTGTGCCTGGGCGAGGGCTGCTACGGCCAGGTGTACGGCGCGGACGTGCCGGCGCCGATCTGGCGGGAGACGATGGAGGCCGCCCTGAAGGGGGTTCCGGAGCACGACTTCGAGGCCCCGCCGGGGGAGTACCTCCGGGAGGGCGACGGCGAGAAGGAGGACGACAAGGACAAGGACAAGGCCAAGGAGAAGGGCATGGGGGCGGAACAGGGCCAGAAGGACGGCCCCGAGCCGAACAGCCACCTGCCGTGGTTCTTCGATCCGCCGTTCGCCTGGCCGTGGAAGGGAGACTGACACCGCCGCCGGAGCCCCGTCGCCGCAGTCAAATGTCGCTCCTCGTCCCATAGTGGCCTGATTTCGATGGCCTTTTGTTGACCCGTGGAGATCCTTCCCGGGCCGGTTCGTCGTACGCTGAGCCGGTGTCAACTGGGGAAGACCCGCGGAGTGACGCCCTGCGGATCATCGGGCGTCTCGCGGGCGCCGGTGTCGTCGCGGGCGTGCTGGCGGCGCTCATCGCCTTCTCCACCGTCGGCATGGTCGGCGTGGGCGCGCGCAACGGCGCCAACTGGTTCGAGGCCATCCCCGGCGATCTGCGGACCCCGCCGGTGGCCCAGCGTTCGGTGATCCTCGCCGCCGACGGGTCGAAGCTGGCCACGTTCTACTACGAGAACCGCATCGACGTGCCGCTGAAAAAGGTCGCCCCGATCATGCGCAAGGCGATCCTCGCCATCGAGGACAGCCGCTTCTACGAGCACGGCGGGCTGGACCTCAAGGGCACGGTGCGCGCACTGGCCAGCAACCTCGCCGCCGGTCAGGTCACGCAGGGCGGGTCGGGCATCACCCAGCAGTACGTCAAGAACCTCCTCGTCGAGACCGCCGACAACGACGCCGAACGTCGGTCGGCGCTGGCGACGACGCCGGCGCGCAAGCTCCGCGAGCTGCGCTACGCCGTGGCGATGGAGAAGCAGCTCACCAAGGACCAGATCCTCGAGCGGTACCTCAACATCGCCTACTTCGGCGGGGGAGCGTACGGCGTCGAGGCCGCCTCCCGGCACTACTTCGGCCACTCCGCCGCCAAGCTGACCCTGCCCGAGGCGGCGCTGCTGGCGGGGATCGTCCGTTACCCGTACGCCTACGACCCGACCGTCAACCCGGGCCTGGCCAAGCAGCGGCGCAACACCGTGCTGCAACGGATGAGCGACCTCGGCTGGCTGCCCGCCGCGACCGCGTCGGACGCCGAGGGGGCCGGCCTCGACCTGCACGTCACGTCGACGCCGAACGGCTGCGTGGAGAGCTCGGCGCCGTTCTTCTGCGACTACGTCGAGCGGGAGATCCTCGGCAATCCGATCTTCGGCAAGACCGTGAAGGTCCGCACCAGGCTCCTCCAGCGCGGCGGTCTGGTCATCCGGACGACGCTGGACCCGAAGATGCAGCGCGCCGCGCAGCGCGCGGTCGACCGCTACGTCCCGCCGAAGAACTCCAGCCACAAGGCGGCCGCCGAGGCGCTCGTCGAGCCGGGCACCGGCCAGGTGAAGGCCATGGCGGTCGACCGTGACCTGGGGCCAGGCGGGAAGCGGGGCAAGACCTGGGTGAACTTCGCCGCCGACTCCGATCACGGCACGAGCATCGGCATGCAGGCCGGATCCACTTTCAAGATCTTCACGCTGGCGGCCGCGCTGGATCAGGGCATGCCGTTCGGGCACCGTCTGATGGCCCCCGACCACTACACCCCGACCGGGTTCCGCGACTGCGACGGCAAACCGGTCAGCTCCACGGAGTCGCTGGGCAACGCCGCCGACGGTGAGGGCGGCCGGACGTTCAGCCTCGTCACCGGGACGTGGAACTCGGTCAACACCTTCTTCCTCCGGCTGGAGAAGGAGGTCGGCCTCTGCGACACGGTGAAGATGGCCGAGAAGCTCGGCATGCGCCGCGCCGACGGGTCGGCGCTGCAGCAGTACCCCTCCTTCACGCTCGGCTTCAACACGGTCTCACCGCTGCGCGTCGCGGCGGCGTACGCGGCCTTCGGCGCTCGCGGTGAGTACTGTGAGCCGATCGTCCTCACGAAGATCACGGACACGACCGGCCACGAGCTGAAGGTCCCGAGCGCCCACTGCCACCAGGCGATCGACAAGGGCGTCGCCGACGCCGTCAACCACGTACTGCGCGGGGTGCTGACCCGGGGCACGGCCGCCGGGATGGGCATCGGCCGCCCGGCCGCGGGCAAGACGGGCACGGTCGACGGCTTCTCCTCCGCCTGGTTCGCCGGGTACACGCCGGACCTGGCGAGCGCGGTGTGGGTCGGCGACCCGCGAGGCGGTTACAAGCATCCGCTGCGGAACGTCTGCCTGGGCGGCCGCTGCTTCGGCGAGGTGTTCGGCGCGGACATCCCCGCGCCGATCTGGCGTCAGACGATGCTCGGCGCGCTGCAGGACGTGCCCGCCCACGACTTCCACAGCCCGCCGGGCGACTACTACAGCGAGGGCTCCGGCGAGGACCGTGTGCAGGTCCCCGACGTCCTCGGCCTCAGCCCGTCGGCGGCGGCCGCCCGGCTGCGGGCCGCGGGCTTCGACGTGAGCTTCGGCGCGCGCGTCGCCTCGGACACCTACCCCTCGGGCACGGTCGCGCGTACCTCGCCGGGCGGCGGCGCCGCGGTCGAACCGGGCGCCACGGTCACCATCTACGTCAGCAAGGGCGCGCGGCAGGAACCCCCGTCCAACCCGTTCCCGCCGCCCGGTGGGCCGGGTCCGACGACCCCGCCCGGCCCGCCGACGCAGCCGACCTTCCCGCCACCGGTCGGCGGGACCCCCGGCCTCTGACCCGGCGTCGCGCGCCGGTCATTCAGATAGCGGACATTCCGTTACTTCCGGGTGTTTGTGTGCTCAAAGGGCGACGAAGCACGCCCTGAACCTCAGATCTGTCCATGATCCCTTCACCGTGCGGCGGGGGCTTTCTAACGTAAGCGCATCCTGACGGTACGCAACCACACGGCAAAGGAGACGACGTGGGCGCTCCCCCGCACCAGCCCACCGTGCGAAGCCTCGTACCCGCGCGGATCGATCGACTGCCCTGGTCCCGCTTCCACACCCGGATGATCGCCGCCCTCGGCGTGGCCTGGGTGCTGGACGGGCTGGAGATCCAGATCGCCAGCATCGTGGGACCGGTCCTGCAACACGCCGGCACCCTGCACCTCAGCTCCCAGGACGTCGGATTCTCGGCGACGATCTACCTGCTCGGTGAAGTGCTCGGCGCGCTGGTCTTCGGCCGGCTGTCCGACCGCCTCGGACGTCGCCGGCTGTTCGTCGCCACCCTCGCGCTCTACCTGGTCGCCAACGGGCTGACCGCCTTCTCGTTCAACTACGGCAGCTTCCTCGTGCTCCGCTTCATCGCCGGAATGGGCATCGGCGGTGAGTACGCGGCGATCCACTCCGCGATCGACGAACTGATCCCGGCGCGCTACCGCGGCCGCGTCGACCTGGCGGTCAGCGGAACCTACTGGTTCGGCGCGATCGTCGCGTCGCTGAGCGAGTACGCCCTGCTCAACCACAGCCTGCTCGCCGACAACATCGGCTGGCGGGTCGGCTTCTTCATCGGCCCGGTGATCGGCGTGGCGATCTGGGGCCTGCGCCGCACGCTCCCCGAGAGCCCCCGCTGGCAACTGGCGCACGGGCAGGCGGAAGAGGCGGAGAAGACCGTCGCGCTGATCGAACGCGAGGTCGAGGCGTCCGGACGCACCCTGGAGCCGGTCGACCCCGAGCGGTACGTCGAGGTGCGCCCGCAGGAGAGCGTCTCGTTCGCCCAGGTCGCGAAGACGCTGTTCCGGGACTACCCCTCGCGGTCGCTGCTCGGCGCCACGCTGATGATCAGCCAGTCGTTCCTCTACAACGCGATCTTCTTCACGTACGGCCTGGTGCTCAAGCACTTCTATGGGGTCTCCGACCACGAGGTGGCGAAGTACTTCTTCGCCTTCGCGGCGGGGAACCTCCTCGGCCCGCTGCTCATCGGACGGCTGTTCGACACGGTCGGCCGCAAGCAGATGATCGCCGGAACGTACCTCGTGTCCGGCGCGCTCCTGGCGGTCAGCGGCTACCTCTTCAAGATCGGGTCGCTGACGGCCTTCACGCAGACGGTGCTCTGGACGGTGATCTTCTTCATCGCCTCGGCCGCGGCGAGCTCGGGCTACCTGACGGTCAGCGAGATCTTCCCGATGGAGCTGCGGTCCCAAGCGATCGCGCTGTTCTTCGCCATCGCGCAGGTCTTCGGGGCCCTCGGACCGACGATCTTCGGCGCCCTGATCGGCGACCAGGACCACCCGGACCGCGGCAAGCTGTTCATCGCCTACCTCATCGCGGCGGGCGTCATGGGCTTCGCGGGGATCATCGCGGCGATCTTCGGCGTCAAATGCGAGCAGGTCTCGCTGGAGGACATCGCCGCCCCGCTCAGCGCGGCCAAGAAGGTGCCGGAGACCCTCGCCGAGCGGCTCGATGACCTCGAGCCCGGCCCCGGCCCCGCCCCGGCGATCTGACCCCGTCCGGTCCCGCGTCGGTCTGACGACGCCTGGCCCCGCATCGGATCCCCTCCGATGCGGGGCCGCTTCACGTGCGGCGTCAGCGGGGGAGGCCGACCGACTTCTCCGGCGGCATGATGACGCCGCCGGAGGGGCTCAGCCGGGCCGTGCCGGCCGGCCCTCTCCAGGCGCTGGTGTCGGTGCCCTTCGGCGCGTGCCGGGCGATGTAGTCGGCGTAGACCGAGAACCACTCCTGGGCGCTGTACGGCGACCAGCCGTGCTGCTTGGCCCGGCCGTAGACGAACGTCGCGTCCGCGGTCGGGTTCGTACGCGCGTCGAGGGTCTGCTGCAGCAACTGCACCGCGTCGTTGAGGAAGTACGTGTCGGTGTCGCCCACGTAGACGTAGATCCTGCCCTGGAGCTTCGGCCCGAGCGCCGGCCACTCGGCGGCGAGCTTCGCGCTCAGGTCCATCGGCCTCCACCGGGCGGTCACCGCGGGATCGATGACGCCGGTCCGCTTGTCCCACGCGAGCGCCGGGTAACCGTCCCGGCCCTGGGGGCCGTACACCGCCTCCCAGATCGCCCACGCGCCGCCCGATCGGTCACGGTCGCCGCGGGCCAGTTCCCACAGGTTCTCCTGGGCCATGACGTAGTTCGTGTCACCGGCGACGTCGCGGCTGTCCGGGCGGGGCGTGCGATCCCACTCGCGGACGGTGTCGTAGGCGTTCGCGTCGCCGTACACGTTGACGATCTGGTGGCGGTGGAAGTCGACCGGGTCCGGATATCCGGCGAACGTTCCGCCGTACACGTCCGGATAGAAGACCTCGCTCGCGAGCGCCTCCCACCCGCCCGTGGAACCGCCCGAGGTGACCCGCGCCCACGGCGCGGCGATGGTCCGGAAGCCGGCGTCGATCGCCGGGATCAGCTCCTTGGTGGTGGCGTCGCCGTACGGGCCGAGGTTGGCGGAGTTCACCACGTACGAGGAGTCATAGAACGGGTTCTCCTCGCGGACCTCGACGCTGATGAAACGCGGAGCGGCGTCCGACATCCACCACTTGGAGAACGCGTTGCCCTGGTCCTCGCGAAAGCCGTGCGGCGCGCCGGTCGTGAAGTGCGCGAAGTGGTATTCCACCGGGTAGCGCTCGTCGTCGGCCGCGTCGTAGCCGGCGGGCAGCAGCACGTTCGCGCCGACGTACATCGGCCGTCCCCAGAACTTCGACAGGGACGGGCTGAGGATCTTCACGTGCTTGACGTGCGCGGTGTCCGCCGGGTTGCCCTGCTGGCAGGTACCACCGGCGGGAACGGGCTGCGCGGGCGTGATCACGTGGTCCAGGTTCAGCCGGATCGTGCCCGATCGCCGGGGCTGGAGATCGATGGTCTGCGGCGTGCCGTACATGTTGCCGGGCGAGTTGAACAGGTCCTGCCCGTCCCCGCACGGCATGTGGAGCCGCACGGTCGAGCCGTCCGAGCGGTGGAACGTCGTGTAGACGTTGAAGAACGCCTGCACGGTGTAGCGCCCAGGCGGCAGGTCGCCCAGCCGCTCCAGGGGATAGCCGTACGCCCGCCCGTCCACATACGCCGTACGCCCGGGCCGTAGCCCGTCGACGTCCTGCCCCCAGAACGGCACGCCGCCGGTGATGTCGATCTGCTCCCGCGGCTCCGGCGCGGCCTTGCGCGAGATGACGACGTACGCGCGGCCGTCCGCCGCGTCCTGACGCAGGGTGGAGGGGAACGAGAGAGCGAACCGCAGCGGCGGATCCGGGTCGGCCGCGGCGACCGTTCCGCCCATCGTCAGCAGCATCGCACCGATCGCGCCGATGACACGAGCCCGCACGGCGTGCCTCCTCTTGATCAAGGCCGTGGTTACGGGCTGGACGATGTCACGAATACGGCCCACACGGAATGGGCGATCCGGCCCCAGAAAGCCTTTGGCCGGTTCAGGCCGTACGGGTAACGAATCGTAATGAAGTGAATGCGTAGCGTGCTCACTCCTGTTTAGGATGCGGGCATGCCAGACTGGTGTCGACATCGTCGGGAGGCGAGCGAAGGTGATCGCGGAAGCCGTGCCGTACGAAGACTTCTGGTTCCACGACGGCCCTTGGACCGAGGAGGACTACCTCCGGATTCCGCCCGGCGGGCCGAAGATCGAGCTGGTCGACGGGAGGCTCGTCGTGAGCCCGGCGCCTAGACAGGCGCATCAGCGGCTCATGCGACGGCTGGCCAACCTGCTGGAGGCGCAGGCGCCAGACGACCTCGCCGTCGAAGTCGAGCTCAACGTGCGCATCGGCCCGGAGAAGATCCTCATCCCCGACGTGGTCGCGACGTACGAGCAGGGCGACGATGTCCTGGTCCACCATCCGGCGGAGATCCTCCTGGTCGTGGAGGTTCTCTCACCGTCGAACAAGGGCCAGGACTGGGTCTACAAGAATCACCTCTACTCCGTCGCCCGCATCCCCTGGTACCTCCTCGTGGAGGTCGACGAGAATGACGAGCGGCCGACGCTCATCCTGCAGCGGCTCGGCTCGGGCCACTACAACGAGGTGGCCCGAGCGACGTGCGGGGAGACGTTGCAGCTTCCCGATCCGTTCGGGGAGGTCGATCCGGCGGACCTGCTCAAGCGGCGTCCCTGACGATCCCTCAGGAGGGGTCGAGGCCGCGGCTTCGGCGGAGGGCGCGGTCGACGGCGGAGAAGAGCCGGTCGATCACGATGCCGATGACCAGGATCACGATCATGATGGCGATCATGTCCGGCGCGTCGATGTTCTCCCGGGCGTACTCCAGGCGGACGCCGAGCGACGTGTGGTGCCCGATGATCACGAGGAGCTCGCCCGCCATCAGGCTGCGCCAGGCGAACGCCCACCCCTGCTTGAGCCCCGTCACGAAGGCCGGGAGCGACGCGGGCAGGATGAGGTGCCGGTACAGCGCCAGTCCGCGCAGCCCCAGGATCTTCCCCGCCCGCAGTAGGATCGGCGGGGTGTAGTCGACGCCGGCGATCAGGCCGTTGGCGATCGACGGGGCCGCGCCGAGCACGATGACGAACAGGATCGCGCTCTCGCTGAGCTGGAACAGCAGGATGGCGAGCGGGAACCAGGCGATCGACGGCATCGTCTGCAACCCGGTGATCAGCGAGCCGAACGCCACCCGCAGGAACCGCACCCGCGACACGACCGCCCCGATCGCGGCCCCGACGACGATCGCCAGCGCGAAGCCGATCACCGCGCGGCGCATGGTCAGGCCCAGCCCCGCCCAGAACGACGACTCGCTCAGGTCCCGGCCCAGCTGCGGGAAGACCTGCGCCGGGCCGGGCAGGACGTACGTCGGCTTCCAGCCGCTGAGCACGACGATCTCCCAGACGCCGACCGCGATGGCGATCGCGGCGAGCACCGGCCACGCCGACGCCCAGGTCCGCCGCAGCAGGCCGGGGCGTGCGCGGTTCGCCATCTCCAGCGCGTCCAGGCCCGCGATCTGACGCTCGAGCACGTTCGTCGCCGCCCCGCCCGGCTCCATCGGTTCACGCTCCATGACGGCCGACCTCCTCACGAAGCCGATCGGTGATCTGTCCCGCCAGCGCGGCGACCTCGCCGTCGTCGATGCGCCGCGGCCGGTCCAGTGGCACCGGGAACTCCTCGACGACGCGGCCGGGACGGCTGGACAGCAGGACGACGCGGTCGCCGAGGCGTACGGCCTCGCGCACGTTGTGCGTCACGAACAGCACGGTGAGGGAACGCTCGGACCAGATGCGCTCCAGCTCGTCGTGGAGCAGGTCGCGGGTCATCGCGTCCAGCGCGCCGAACGGCTCGTCCATCAGCAGCACGTCGCTGTCCTGGGCGAGGGCCCGGGCGATGGCGACGCGCTGGCGCATCCCGCCGGAGAGCTGGTGGGGCCGCTTGCGGCCGAAGCCGTCCAGGTGCACGGCCTCCAGCAGTTCGGCGGCGCGCCGCCGGCGTTCGGCCTTCGGCACGCCTCGCGTGCGCAGGGCCAGCTCGACGTTGCCGGCGACGGTCAGCCAGGGGAACAGCGCGGGCTCCTGGAACATCAGGCCCACCCGCGCGCCGCCGACGTCGACCGTGCCGAGCGTCGGCCGGTCCAGCCCGGCGACGATCGACAGCAGTGTGCTCTTGCCGCACCCTGACGCGCCCAGGATGCAGACGAACTCTCCCGGATCGACCGACAGCGACACCTTGTCGAGCGCCAGGAGCGCGCCGCCGCCGGTCCCGTACGCCTTGGAGACACCGTCGATCCGCACCGGAGGGGCGGCCGTCCGCTCCGGTTCCCATGTGGTGGCAGCCATTTTCTTCTCCCTCAGCCCAGCGGGCGGGTCACGAGTCGCTCACCGCCGGTTCGCCCTTGGCCTTGAGGACCTCGTTGAGCGGTCCGAGGTCGTAGATGCCCTTCAGGTCGACGTGGTCGAGCAGGCCGACCGCCTCGGCGTGCTGGGCGCTGGCCTGCAGCGACGAGGCGATCGGGTCGTTGGTGAAGGTGACGTTCTTGAACGTCGCGTCGAGGGCGGCCTGCTTGAGCGGCTTGCCGGTCAGCGACCCCAGCTCCGTGTTGGCGGCCTGCTCCGCGCCGGCCTTGTCGGAGTTGATGTAGTCGGTCGCCTCGACCTGCGCCTCGAGCAGCTTCTTCACCAGGGCGGGGTGCTTCTTGAGGAACTCGGTCCGCACGATCAGGTTCGTGATGACGAACTTGCCGCCGGGCCACAGCGACGCCTCGTCGACGAGCTTCTTGCCCTTGCTCTCCAGGATGAGCCGGGAAGCGTACGGCTCCGGCACCCACGCGCCGTCGATCTGGCCCTGCGCGAACGCCTGGAGGGTCTGGGAGTTGTCCTGGGGGACGACGTGGACGTCGCCGCCGCCGGCCTTGTCCGTCTTGAGGCCCTGCTGCTTCAGCCAGTAGCGGAGGGCCACGTCCTGGGTGTTGCCGAGCTGCGGGGTGGCGATCTTCTTGCCGCGCAGGTCGGCCGCCGAGGTGATGGACGGCTTGACGATCAGGGCGGCGCCGCCGCTGGCCGCGCCAGCGATGATCTTGATGGCCTGGCCGTGTGACTTCACGAAGGCGTTGATGGCCGGGTTGGGGCCGACGTACGTCGCGTCGACCGCGCCGGAGAAGACCGCCTCGGTGGCGGCCGGGCCGGCGTTGAAGGTGAGCGTCTTCGGGGCCTTGCCGAGGTGCTTGGTGAAGATGCCCTTCTGTATGCCGACGAGCGCCGTGGCGTGCGTGATGTTCGGGAAGAAGCCGAGCCGGACGACGGTGTCGTCGGTCCCGGAGGACGTCTTCTTGTCGTCGCCACCGCCGCACGCGGTGAGCAGCCCGGTGCCGACGATGATGGCAAGGCCGAAGGCCGCGAGCCGCGGTTTCATGGGCAACTCCCACTATATCTATCGATCAGGTCTGATTGGTCGCTTAAGTAGACAAGGGATTCGAAGGAAGCGTCAAGTAGGTGGAATGCGGGTGTAACCGGTTGACTACTGGACGAAGAGGCTGCAGATGGACGGCCGGTGGCCTGATCCGGCCACCAAGGGTGCCGGGCAGTACTGTCGAAGCTTTAAGTGACGGTATGGTTACCGAGTGATTTCGGTGGAGTGGGGGCGAGCGCAGGGGGTCGGTGCCTGCACCGCTTACCGCTGGTTTCGCAAGGATGCTGTGCCGGTTGCGGCTCGGTCGGTCGGGTCTCAGGTTTCCGGCGATCAGGTGCGAGACGTGGTAGAGCCAGCCGTGTTGCGCGCTCGTGTTCATGGCGGTGGTTCGGTGCGGAACCATGTTCGCCGGGCGCTGGAGGTGGTCGGTCATGCCTGACCTGCGCCTTATCCAGCCACCATTCGTGGCGCTGGGTCCGCCGGGTGTGGCGATCCGCGACCGGCTCAAGAACGTCACGGCCCAGGACGTACAGATGCTGCAGTTGGTGGGTGACCATCTCGGTTCGCTGGCCTCCCGTGATCTGAAGACACGGTGTGCAGCCGGACTGAATCATGACAATGATCATTGGGCGGCCCGCAAGCGGGCGTTGACGGAGGAGTCGTCGTCGCGGTGGGCCGGTTCGATCACCAAGGCCACCCATGACCAGTGGGCGTTAGCGCGCCGCAACCAACTGGCCTACCTCCGCAGTCTCGAGGCCGCGATACGCACGATCACTCAGCGCCTGTCTGTTCCGGTGGGTGAGAAGGGCTCGAAGGAAGCGCCGGGTGGTTATCGCAGTGCGCAGGAGTGGTTCGCCAAGACACGTCGCCTGCACCTGCTTCAAGACCGGCTGACGCGCCTCCAGGCTGATTATCAGGCTGGGCGGGTCCGTGTCGTACGGGGCGGTAAGCGGCTGCTGCGTAACCGGCACAACCTGGAGGCGGCCCAGCTCACCAAGACTGAGTGGCGCGCGCGTTGGCGGGCCGAACGCCGGTTCCTCCAAGCCGATGGGGAGTCCGGCAAGCGGTACGGCAACGAGACACTCCGTATCACTCCGGAGGGCGAGATCAGTATCAAGCTCCCGGTACCCCTGGCGCATCTGGCCAACGCCAGGCACGGCCGGTATGTCCTCGCCGCGAGGGTGTCGTTCCCACACCGGGGCGAGCAATGGCGCGACCGCATCACCGCGAACCAGGCCGTGGCCTACCGCATCCACGAAGACGTCCAGCGCGGCCGCTGGTATGTGACCGCATCCTGGACGATCCCAGCGGCCAGGACCGTCCCGCTCGAAAGTGCCCGGGGCGGAGGTGTGATAAGTGTGGACACCAACGCCGACCACTTGGCCGCCTGGCGCCTGGATGCCCACGGCAACCCCGTCGGTGCCCCGCGCCGCTTTGACTACGACCTGACCGGCACCACCGCCCACCGTGACGCTCAAGTCCGGCACGCCCTGATCCGTCTGCTGCACTGGGCGAAACGGCACGATCTGGCCATCGCGATCGAAGACCTGGACTTCACCGCCGAGACCACCCGCGAAAAACACGGACACCGCAAATGGTTCCGGCAGCTGATCTCCGGCATGCCCGTCCGCAGGCTAAGGAACAGGCTGGTGGCGATGGCCGCCGAACTCGGCATCCCTATCATCGCCGTCGACCCCGCTTATACCTCCAAATGGGGAGCCCAGCACTGGCAGCACACTTTGACCACTTCCCGGCGTCCCGTTACTCGCCATGAGGCGGCGGCGGTGGCGATCGGACGACGCGCTTTGGGGCATCCGATCCGGCGACGGACGGCACCACCCCCTGCTCGCCAGAGCGATGAGCAGGGGCATCGGACCGTCCAGGCCGCACCAGAAGCCCCACGGTGTGAGGAACCCCGCCCCCGTATCCTGGGACCACGGACACGATCCGCGCCGCCCGGATGCGGAGTGAACGCGGGGGACCAGGATGCTCAACACCGTTCGGAGCGTCCGGCTGAGCATGCGCAACTCATGCTCAGCCCATAGGAACGGTGGCGTTGCGCGGCTGTCCAGCCCAGTGCGACTAAGCTCAGGGGCGAAAGGTCCGATAGTGATCACAAGGAGCTCAAGTGTCGTCGATCGAAGCCGTACACGCTCGGGAGATCCTCGATTCTCGGGGTAACCCCACGGTCGAGGTGGAAGTGCAGCTCGACGACGGCAGCGGAGCGCGCGCAGCGGTGCCGAGCGGCGCCTCGACCGGCCAGTTCGAGGCCGTCGAGCTCCGCGACGGCGGGGAGCGGTACAACGGCAAGGGCGTCGAGAAGGCCGTGCAGGGCGTCGAAGACGAGATCGCGCCCGAGCTGCTCGGATACGACGCGGACGACCAGCGCCTGATCGACCAGGCGCTCATCGACCTCGACGGGACCCCTGACAAGTCCCGCCTGGGCGCCAACGCCATCCTTGGCGTCAGCCTCGCGGTGGCGAAGGCCGCGGCCCTGTCGGCCGACCTCCCGCTCTTCCGCTACGTCGGCGGGCCGAACGCCCACGTGCTGCCGGTGCCGATGATGAACATCCTCAACGGCGGCGCCCACGCCGACACCAACGTCGACATTCAGGAGTTCATGATCGCGCCGATCGGCGCGTCGACGTTCAGTGAGGCCGTCCGCTGGGGCGCGGAGACCTACCACGCGCTGAAGGCCGTGCTGAAGGGCCGGGGCCTGGCGACCGGGCTCGGCGACGAGGGCGGTTTCGCCCCCGAGCTGCCGAGCAACCGGGACGCCCTGGACCTGATCCTGGAGGCGATCCAGCGGGCCGGGTTCCGGCCGGGCGCCGACATCGCGCTCGCCCTGGACGTGGCCGCCACGGAGTTCCACTCCGAGGGCACGTACGCGTTCGAGGGCGGCAAGCGCTCCGCCGAGGAGATGGCGTCCTACTACGGCGAGCTGCTCGACGCGTACCCGCTGGTCTCCATCGAGGACCCCCTGTCGGAGGAGGACTGGGCCGGCTGGCAGGCGCTCACCGAGGCCGTCGGCTCCCGCGTCCAGATCGTGGGCGACGACCTGTTCGTCACCAACCCGGAGCGCCTGCAGCGCGGCATCGACTCGGCGGCGGCCAACGCGCTCCTGGTCAAGGTCAACCAGATCGGCACGCTGACCGAGACCCTCGACGCGGTGACCCTCGCGCACATGAGCGGCTTCCGCACGATGATGAGCCACCGTTCCGGCGAGACCGAGGACACCACGATCGCCGACCTGGCCGTCGCCGTCGGCAGCGGTCAGATCAAGACGGGCGCCCCGGCCCGGAGCGACCGGGTGGCCAAGTACAACCAGCTGCTGCGCATCGAGGAGCTCCTCGACGACGCCGCGCGGTACGCCGGCCGGTCGGCGTTCCCCCGCTTCCACGGGGAGTGAGACCGGGCTCCGATGGCCGAGGAGAAGCGGCGACCGCCTGAGCGGAACGCCAAGGAGATGCGGCGCGCTCATCTGACGAGCCGCGCCGCGATCCTGGCGGTCGTCGCCTGCGCGATCGCCCTGAGCCTGGCCTATCCCGTCCGGGAGTACATCGCCCAGCGACGGGAGATCGCATCGCTGCGGGTCCAGCAGCGAGTGGCGCAGGGACAGGTCGAGCAGCTCTCCCGGCAGAAGCAGCGGCTCGGCGACGAGTCCTACATCAAGCGCGAGGCGCGCCGCCGGTTGCACATGTGCGATCCGGGCGCCAAGTGCTACGTGGTGCTGGGCGGGGGGCAGAGCAGCGGTCAGGACGCCTCCCGCAAGCGCCCGCCGCCCACCCCGCCCTGGTACGTCACGCTGTGGCGGTCGGTGGACGCGGCGGATCGGCGCCGCTGACCGCATACCCTGAGCGCTGGCATTGAAGATTTCGGCGAGGCGGTTCGCGGTACCGACCCGCCGGCGGCGATCCGGCACGCCGATGACCGGCGGCCGGAGTACGGCGGCGGTCCGGTGCCATGGCGACAGGTCGGCAGGCGGGCCTGCCGGTGACTCCGGAGGGCTTACCCGGTGATCGAGGAACGCGACGTCGCGGCGGTGGCCGCGCAACTGGGCCGTGCGCCGCGCGGGCTGCGGGCGATCGCCCATCGCTGCCCCTGCGGGCTGCCCGACGTGGTGGAGACCGCGCCCCGGCTGCCCGACGGCACGCCGTTCCCGACGTTGTTCTACCTGACCTGCCCGAAGGCCGCGTCGGCGATCGGGACGCTGGAGGCGAGCGGGCTGATGCGGGAGATGACCGCCCGGCTCGACGCCGACCCGGAGCTGGCCGCGGCGTACGAGGCGGCGCACCGCGACTACCTCGACCGCCGGGACGCCGCCGCGAAGGAGGAGGGCGTCGAGCCGCTCCCCGAGGGGATGCAGAGCTCGGGCGGCATGCCGTCCCGGGTGAAGTGCCTGCACGCCCTGGTCGCGCACGAACTCGCGGTGCCGGGGGCGAATCCCTTCGGCCGGGAGGCCCTGGACCGGATGCCGGACTGGTGGCGCACCGGCTCGTGCGCGACCACATGTGGCACCGAGGCCGGGCGGTCTCCGGGATCCGATGACGCGAACCGTCAGGCGTTGTAATGATTTGGTGTAAGTCGGCGGCCGAAGCGGGCGGCCCGCGTGAGCCGGGTCCCTCGGGCGCGGTCGGAGGTGGAGGCGGAGACGGCGGTCATGGTGATCGCCGTCGCCGAGGAGCGCGGGAGGACCGCGCCGACGAGGTGCGCCGGGAGGCGAACGAATCGTGAGCACAGCGACGCGTGTCGCGGCGATCGACTGCGGGACGAATTCCGTCCGTCTGCTCATCGCCGACATCGTCGACGGCCGGTTGACCGACCTCGAACGCCGCATGGAGATCGTGCGGCTCGGGCAGGGCGTCGACAAGACCGGTCGCCTGGCCCCCGAGGCCCTCGACCGCACGTTCGCCGCCATGCGGGGCTACGCGAAGCTGATCGCCGCGCACGACGTCACCGGCACCCCCATCAAGACGAGGGTCGTGGCGACCAGCGCCACCCGTGACGCGTCCAACCGGGACGACTTCGTGCGAGGCGTCGTCGACATCTTCGGCGTGGCACCCGAGGTGATCACCGGTGAGGAAGAGGCCCACCTGTCGTTCATCGGGGCGACGAAGGATCTGTCGGCCCTGCGGCCGATGCGCCCGTACCTCGTCGTCGACATCGGCGGCGGCTCCACCGAGTTCGTCTTCGGCACCACCGAGGTCGAGGCGGCGCGCTCGGTCGACATCGGCTGCGTCCGGCTGACGGAGCGGCACCTGCGGGCCGACCCGCCGTCGCCCGAGCAGGTCGCCGCCGCCGTCGCGGACATCGACGCGGCCCTCGCCGCCGTGCGCGACGGTCGGCCGGCGCCGGAGCCGGCGAGCATCCCGGTGCCGCCCGGAAACGGCGCCGGTCGGGGCGCGACGGAGCCGTGCCCGGCCGACGCGGCGCGGGGCGCGGGGCGGGGCCACTGCGCGGGGGAGGGGGGGGGGGGGCCGGGGCGCCCCCCCCCCCCACCCCCCCGGGGCGGGGGCCGGGCGGGGCGCGGGCGCGCGCGCCCCCCCCGCGGCTTTGGTGCCGGGGCGGGCCGCCCCCCCCCGCGACGGCCATCGCCTCGACCGCCTTCTCGGCCTGTTCGACGGTGTGGCGGCCCAGGCCGCAGGCCGTGGCGACCGCGTACGCCTCGCGGCCGGCGGCGGCCTCGAGCAGCCGCAGGCTCTCGGCGCTGCCCTCCGGGTCGGTCGCGGCGGCGATGCCGGCGATGATCCGCCACTCCGGGTCCAGCCGTCGCAGCGGCCGGTAGAACTCCTCGGTGCGCGGCGAAGGGTGCGCGCCGTACGCAGCGGGGAGGTGCACCGGCGGCAGCGGCCGGCCGGCGCGGCGCAGGGCGGGGGCCAGGAGGTTGAGGTACGTCACGGCCGGGCCGAGGTCGCGCGGCGCGACGAGCTCGGTGTTCGCCAGGTTGCCGTAGCACAGGTGCAGGATCACGTCCGCGTCGGCGGGGAGGCGGCCGAGGAGGCCGGCGACCTGACGGGCGAGCAGCCGCGCGGCGAAGGACCGGCCGCCGGGCAGCCGTTTCGCCATGTCCATGCCGACCAGGACGGACGGCGTCTCCAGTTGCCAGACGACGTCCTGGTCCGTCACCGCGTGGAACGCGGTCACCTCGTCGACGATCGCCTGGGTGAACACCGAGAGGTACCGCAGGGACAGCCACGGCCGGCCCTCGAACACGAAGATCGCCAGGTCGAGCGGGTTGGGCAGGCTGAGCTGCAGGCGGACGTCGGCGAGTTCGGGGCGTTCGGCCCGCAGCGCGCGGAACTCTTCCAGCATCTCGCGTAGCGCGTCCTCCCGGTCCATCGCCACGTCCGCGGGCTGGAGCTGGTGGCCGCGCCGGACGCCGTACCGGCGCATGTCCTTGTAGCCGGTGTACTCACCGGGCCGGTCGACCTCGAACGCCGGACGCCCGGCGAGGGTGCGCAGGTAGGCGACGATCCAGTTGGGGTCGAGGTCGCAGGGCAGCGTGGTCAGCCGGTGGTCGCCGACCTGACGAGTGATCCACTCCATGGCCCTGCGAGGGGTGCCGCACACGTCCGGCGGCAGGCTTCCAACAAAGTGCATGTGACGCGACATAGCGTCACATTTACCTCCAAGATCACTTCTTGGCAATTACCGGCCATGACCGGATCGTGACACTAAGGTGCCTGTGATCGGCCATCGCCGGCCGGGAGGCCGACGACGCCGTCAGCCCGTAGCCGGAGTGACCGGGCCGGGGGCCGGCGGCTGTGGCGTCGGCGCGAGCTGGAGGCCGCCGGATCTCGACGCCACGAGCGTCGCCGTGTACGCGTCGTCGCAGGGGCCCGGGTGCGACGGATCTCGACTGAGGCGGGCGCGGCGGGTGCCGGCGAAGAGAAGACGGTTCCCGGAGCCGTAGACGCGCAGTGCGACGGCCACGGTGACGGGTCTCGTCAGGTCCGGGGCCGCCACGACCACCCTCAGGTCGCCGGTCCCGGGCAGGTCGAAGGACGTCCGGCACCTCTTGTCGACGCATCCCCACACGCTCACCGTGCCGCCGGCCCCCGCCAGTAGCTCCGCCTTGACGATGAAGACGACGGCCGAGGCGCGGAGGATCTCGGCGCAGTTCGCGCCCGTGCCGCAGCCGGTCGCCGCGAGCGTGAGGCACATGGCGAGCGTCGTGACCCGCATACCGAGAGGACGCGCCGCGTGGCGGATCCGGTTTCCCGATGGCCGGGAGCGGTCACGGCCGGGTCGCCTCTGAAGAAGCTCTGAGATTCGCGAGCCCATCCTTGCCGCGTCCGACCCCTGATCGAACGGCTGAGGTGCGTGGTGAAGGACTACCTGGTGATCGGAGCGGGACCGGCCGGGCTGCAGCTCGGATATCTGCTGGAGAGGGCGGGCCGCGACTATCTGATCCTCGAGGCCGGCTCGTCGCCCGGCACGTTCTTCAGGACGTTCCCCCGGCACCGGACGCTGATCTCCAACAACAAGCGGCACACCGGGTGGACCGACCCGGAGCTGAACCTGCGGATGGACTGGAACTCCCTGCTGTCCGACGACCCGGAGCTGCTGTTCACCCGGTACAGCGAGCGGTACTTCCCGCCCGCCGACGAGATGGTGCGCTACCTGAGCGACTTCGCCGAGGCGACGAAGCTGAAGATCGCGTGCGACAGCCGAGTCGTCCACGTCACCCGCGACGACGAGGGCTTCGAGGTGCGGACCGAGGGCGGTGACGTGCACCGCGCCCGGCGGGTGGTCGCGGCGACCGGCCCCTCGCAGCCGTACGTCCCGCCGATCCCCGGCATCGAGACCGCCGAGCTCTACACGGAGGTGTCCGTGGACCCGGCGGACTTCACCGACCAGCGGGTGCTGATCATCGGAAAAGGCAACTCGGCGTTCGAGACCGCGGACAACCTGATCGAGAAGGCCGCGGTGATCCACGTCGCGGGGCCGAGCTCCGTACGGCTGGCGTGGCAGACGCACTTCGTCGGGCACCTGCGCGCGGTCAACAACAACTTCCTCGACACGTACCAGCTCAAGGCGCAGAACGCGATCCTCGACGGGAGCGTCAAGAAGATCGAGAAGCGGGACGACGGCTACCTCGTCACGGTCAGCTTCGCCCGCGCGAACGAGGTCACCAAGGACGTGCCGTACGACCGCGTCATCGTGTGCACGGGCTTCCGCTTCGACGCCTCCATCTTCGACGAGTCGTGCCGGCCGGAGCTGACGATCCGCGACCGGTTCCCCGCCCTGACGACGGCGTGGGAGTCGGTGAACGTCCCCGGCCTGTACTTCGCCGGGACGATCACCCAGTCCCGGGATTTCAAGAAGGGGACGAGCGGGTTCATCCACGGGTTCCGGTACGGCGTGCGCGCCCTGCACCGGATCCTGGAGAGCAGGTACGAGGGCGTGGAGTGGCCGCACCGGGACCTGCCCGGCACGCCCGAGGCCCTCGCCGACGCGGTGCTCGAACGGGTCAACCGCACGTCGGCGCTGTGGCAGCAGTTCGGCTTCCTGGCCGACGTGATCGCGGTCGACGGCGAGGGCGCGCGGTACCTGGAGGAGATGCCGTTCGACCACGTCGACCTGCCCGACCACTACCGGATCACGCTGGACTACGGCCCGGACCACGACAAGCACGACCCGTTCGACATCTCGGTGCGCCGCATCGCGCAGAGCGACTCCGCCCGGGCGGACGAGGGCCACTACCTGCACCCGATCGTGCGGCACTACCGGGGCGGGGAGCTCGTCGCCACGCACCACATCACCGAGAACCTCGAGAACGAGTGGAACTCCCCGGACACGCACCGGGAACCGCTGCGGGCCTTCTTCGCGGCCCGGACCGCGACCGTGCCGGCCTGAGGGAGGACCGGTGCGGACCCTGCGCGAGTACGAGGCCGTGGCGCGCGAGCGCCTCGACCCGGTGCACTACGACTACTTCGCGGGCGGCGCGGGCGACGAGGTCACCCTGCGGGCGAACGAGGAGGCGCTGGCTCGTCTGGCGCTCGTCCCCCGCGTTCTGCGCGGCGGCGCGCGGCGGGAGCTCGGCGTGACCCTGCTCGGCACGACCGCGTCGATGCCGGTGCTGGTGGCGCCGACGGCCTTTCACCGCCTCGCCGCTCCCGACGGCGAGCGCGCCACGGTGCGGGCGGTGGCCGCCGCCGACACGATCATGATCGTCAGCATGGCCTCGACCGTGGCGGTGGAGGACATCGCGGCCGAGGCGCCGGGCGCGAAGCTGTGGTTCCAGCTCTACGTCCAGCCCGACCTCGGCTTCACGGAGGCGATCGTCCGGCGGGCGGAGGCGGCGGGCTGCGGGGCCCTCGTCGTGACCGTCGACTCCCCCGCCCTGGGGCGGCGCGAACGCGACGACCGCAACGGCTTCCACGACCTGCCGGACGGCCTGTACTGCGAGAACCTCCGGATCGGCGACTCCCCCGGCCACGTCCGGCAGATCGCGATGTCACCGGAGATCTCCTGGGACCACGTCGCGTGGCTGCGGGACGTCACCGACCTGCCGATCGTGCTCAAGGGCGTCCTGCACCCCGAGGACGCCCGGCTCGCCGCCGACGCCGGCGTCGCCGGGCTCATGGTGTCCAACCACGGCGGCCGCCAGCTCGACACGGTGCCCGCCACGATCGACGTCCTCCCGGACGTCGTGGCCGCCGCGGGCGGCCTGCCCGTGCTGATGGACGGCGGGATCCGGCGCGGCACCGACGTGCTGAAGGCCCTCGCCCTCGGCGCGAACGCGGTGGCGCTCGGCCGCCCGGTCGTCTGGGGCCTGGCCGCCGAGGGCGAGCAGGGCGTCAAGGGCGTGCTGGAACGGATCCGCGACGAGGTCGACCACGCCCTCGTCCAGTGCGGATGCGCGTCGGTCCGGGACCTCGACCGGACGTTCGTCCGATGACGGTCGCGATCCTGGCCGTGGGCGCGGCCGCCCTCCTGCTGAGCCTGCCGTACTGGCTGCCCGGCCGGGTCGTCGCCCTCCGTGTGTGGATCTTCGCCCGCGTCAACGGCGACGAGGGTATCCCGGTGCCCGGACCGCTGGTGGACGTGTCCCGGTTCAAGCAGGTGTACGCCGATCCGGCGGCGGACGGCCGCAGCAGGGGCGCGGCCCTGTCCGACCTGTTCTGGTACTGGCTGGCGCCCGGCCCGCACATCCACCAGGAGCACCTCGAACCCGGGCCGCGCTACGACGAGGTCGCCCGGACGACGCGCGCGATCCTGGCCATGCCGACCGCGCGGGCGGAGGAGCTCACCGCCCGGTGCGTCGAGCGGGGGCTGCGCGGGATCGACGGCACGACGTCCGTACGGCTCCGTGACCTGATGATGCCGATTTGGGCGGAGTTCTACTACGAGGTGGTCTTCGACGAGCCGTGCCCGCCGGAGGCGCGCGACCTCATCGTCGCCAACGCCGACGACGTGGTGACCGCGCTGAAGTGCTGCGGGCTGCGGCACATGAACCGGCGGCTCCGGCTCACCGACTATCTGGAACGCCGCCTCGCCGACGTACGGCATCCGCTGCCGGTGGGGCTGTCGGCACGGGAGCGGGCGCTGTACCTGCAGGGCACCTTCTTCAACACGGCGGTCGTGCAGACGTCGGAGGCCATGACCCACCTGCTGATGGTGCTGGCGGACCACCCGGACGCGCGGGAACGGCTGCGCGACGCCGACGACCGGTACGTCCAGCGGGTGATCGACGAGACGCTCCGGCTGTACCCGCTGTTCGGCGTCGCGCACCGCGTCACCTCGGGCGAGATCCGGGTCGACGACCGTACGACGATCCCGGCGGGGTCGGTGCTTCTCTTCTCCTATCCGGAGTTCCACCGCGCCCGGTTCGAGGACCCCGACGAGTTCCGTCCCGAGCGCTGGGAGACGCTGTCGGCGCGGGACGCCGACCACATCCCGTTCGGGATCGCCGCGAACCGCCCCTGCCCGGCCTGGCACCTGACCCCGATCACGATGCGGGTGGCGGCGCGCGAGGTGGTCCGGCGGTTCGCGCTGCGGACGTCCGCCGCGCACACCCGGTCCGCGCCGAACCGGGGCCCCTGCCTGCTGATCCCCCACGACGCGGCCGTCTCCGGCGTACGACCGGCGGCGCGGCTGGCGGTCATGCGCGTCCGGGACCGCTGGGAGGACGTCTCGCGCAGCGTCGTCCAGCTCGTCCTCGGCGGCTACATGGTGTGGGACGCCCGCCGGAAACGGCTGTGCGAGCGTCATTTCGCGGCCGTCGAGGCGGCCTGCCCCGTCACCGGGAGGTCACGGTGAAACGACACGCGTTCTGGATCGGCGCCCTGCTGGTCACGGCCGGCGTGCTCATGCACGTCCCCGACTACGTGATGGCCCGGCACGACCACTACATGATGGCCGGGATGCCGATGGGCCGGACGATGTCGCTCGGCATGACCCTCATCGTGATCGGCCTCGCCCTGTGCACGTGGTGCCTGCTGCCCGGGCGGGAGGAACGGGCCGCCCGGGCGCGGCGCGCCTCGGCCGTGCCGTACGCCGCGCTCGACGAGTCGCCGCTGACGCGCGCGCACTGGCTGCTCGTGGCCGTGCTGACGATCGGCCTGGTCGTGGACACGATGAAGCCGGCCTCGCTCGGTTTCGTGGTGCCCGGCATGGCCGACGAGTACGGGATCAGCACCAAGGCGGCGGCGTCGCTGCCGTTCGTCGCGATCACGGGCACGGTCACCGGGTCCGTGCTGTGGGGGTTCCTCGCCGACGTCTTCGGCCGCCGGTCGACGATCCTGCTGTCCGCGATCATCTACATCGCCACGTCGATCTGCGGCTTCATGCCCAGCCTCGGCTGGAACCTCGTCATGTGCTTCTTCATGGGCGCGTCGGCCGGCGGCATGCTGCCGACGGTGTACTCGCTGATGGCCGAGTCGATCCCGGCCCGGCGGCGCGGCGGGCTCATCGTGCTGCAGAGCGGGCTGGGCGCCGCGCTCGGGTACCTGGTGGCCAGCGGCGCGTCCGCCCTGCTGGTCCCGCACTTCGGCTGGCGGATCCTGTGGGTGCTGGGCGCGCCGACCGGCGCGCTGCTGCTCCTGCTGAGCCGCTGGATCCCGGAGTCGCCGCGGTTCCTGCTGTCGGTGGGCCGGGAGGAGGAGGCGGCCCGGGTGATGGCGCGGTACGGGATCACGACCCGCGCGTCCGGCGCCGCGCCCGTGACCCCGCCCGCCTGGTCCTCGTTCCGGTCCCGGATCCGCGCGCTCCTGGTGCCGCCGTTCCGCCGCCGCACGCTCACCATCACCCTGTACGGCCTGGGCTGGGGCATCGTGAACTGGGGCTTCATCACGTTCCTGCCGACGTTCCTGGGCGACGGCGGCAAGCACTCGGCGGGCGGGCTGTTGTTCTTCTCCTCGCTGTTCGCGGTGCCGAACACCGCGCTGGCCGCCTACCTGTACGGGCGGTGGGGCAGCCGCCGGACCATGTTCTGCTACGCCGCGATCACCGGCGGGGTGCTCGTGCTGTTCCCGGTGCTCGGCGTGGACGCGGACCGGGGCCGGGCGCTCCTCCTCGTCCTGCTGGTCACGCTGCTGGCCGGGGCCGGCGGCATGATCGCGCTGCTGTCGCCGTACTCCACCGAGGTCTATCCGACCGCCCTGCGCGCGGGCGGCAGCGGCCTGGCCGCGGCGGCGGGCAAGATCGGCGGCATGCTCGGCCCGCTGCTGCTCACCTCGACCCCCGAGCCGGCCACGATGGCGCTCGTCGTCGCGGTTCCCGTCGGCGCGGCGGCGCTGGTGCTGCGGCTCACCGGAATGGAGACCGCGGGGCGGCCACTGGTGGAGGCGGAGACGGGTTGACCTCGACATGCCCGGTGCGGGACGTCGCGTGCTCGGGGCGGGGGGCCGGGGGCAGGCGTACGGTGAAGGCCGCGCCCGCGCCGGGCCGTCCGTCCACCTCGATCGTGCCGCCGTGGCCGTCGACGACCTCGCGGACGAGGGCCAGTCCGAGGCCGAACCTGCGGCCCGTGCCGTGCTCCCCGCGGGCGAACCGGGTGAACAGCCGCTCGGCGTCTCCCGGGTCGAGTCCGACGCCGTCGTCGCGGACCTCCAGCGCGACCGCGCTCTCGCTCCGGGTCAGCGTCACCGTGATCCGCCCGCCCGGGGCGATGTGGCCGAAGGCGTTGTCGATCAGCGAGGTGACCACGCGCCGCAACGCCGGCTCCACGCCGCGGACGACGTACGGCCCCGCGTCCCGGCGCCGGACCTCGACGGTGGCCTGGCGGGCCTCGGCGCGGGCGCTCTCGGCGGTGACCAGGTCCTCGGCGAGGACTCCGAGGTCCACCGCGCCGAACGGCCGCTGGGTCTGCCGGAGCTGCGCCGACAGGAGCAGGTCGTCGATGACCTCGCCGAGCTGGCGGGTGCCGGTGACCATGCGCCGCAGCTCGGCGGCCAGGTCCGCCGGGTCGCCGCCGGGACGCAGCCGGCGCTCCATGAGCTGCGCGCGGGTGTGCAGCTGGGTCAGCGGCGTGCGCAGCTCATGGCTCGCGTCGGCGACGAACCGGCGCTGGCGGGCGAGGGCCTCCCCCAGCGGCGCGATCGCCCGGCGGGAGAGCAACTGGCCCACGAGCAGCGCCGCCGCCAGCCCGGCGGCCTCGGCCGCGGCGAGCGCCTCGTAGAGCCGGCGGCGCTCCTCCACCTGGTAGCGCAGGTCGATGGCCGCCTGCCGGACCACGCCGCCGCGCACCGCCGTCCGTACGACGTAGGCCCGGCCGCCGACGGTGACGCGTCCGACCCTGGTGCGGTGGTCGGCCGCGACCCTGCGCAGCACCGAGCGCACGGGCAGGTCCGCGGGCGCGCCGGGCGAGGTGGTCAGGGCGTTCCCGCGCAGCTCGAACAGCCAGATGCAGGGCGGCGGGTGGGCGAGGTCGGCCTGAGCGACCGCGAGGGCGAGGTCGCGTCGCGCGGAGGACTCCTGGCCCTCGATCGTCACGCAGTAGACGAGCATGCCGAC
This sequence comes from Actinoallomurus sp. NPDC052274, assembly GCF_040679475.1. Taxonomy (NCBI): domain Bacteria; kingdom Bacillati; phylum Actinomycetota; class Actinomycetes; order Streptosporangiales; family Thermomonosporaceae; genus Actinoallomurus; species Actinoallomurus sp. NPDC052274. Next base: position 20,375 of record NZ_JBFAUT010000017.1, on the reverse strand, counting down.
GAGCGCCACGATGAGGGTCACGGCCCCGGCCACCTGCGCGGTGATGACGGCGCGGGCCCGGACCAGCAGTCGCCGTTCGAGGTCCGGGGGTCTGGTCACGGCGCCGCTCCCGGTCGGGCGGTCAAAGCTCGCCCGCCCGGTAACCCACGCCTCGTACGGTGCGGACGACCGTCCGGCCGAGCTTGGTGCGCAGGTAGTACACGTAGGTGTCGACGATGGACTCGGCCGGCGCCGCGTCGAAGACGCGCTCGCGCAGCGCGGCGCGGGTGTGCACCTGGTCGGGGCGGCTCGTCAGCACGCGCAGCAGCTCGTACTCCCGTCCCGACAGCGTCACCTGCGCGCCATCCGGGAGGGTCACCACTCTGGTCGCGAGGTCGAACCGGCCGGCTCCCAGCGGCAGGACCTGGGCGGTGTCCCGGTTGCGGCGGTGCAGCGCGCGTACCCGTGCCAGCAGCTCGTCGACCTCGAAGGGCTTGACGAGGTAGTCCTCGGCGCCCGCGTCGAGCCCGGCGACCCGGTCGGCGACGGCGCCGAGCGCGGTGAGCACGAGCACCGGGGTGACGACCGCCCGGCGGCGCAGCCGGACCAGCAGGTCCAGACCGTCGATCGCGGGCAGGCCCCGGTCGATGATCATCGCGTCGTACGGCCGGCTCAGGCCGAGGTGCAGGCCCCGCTGGCCGTCGCGTGCGACGTCGACGGAGTAGCCCTCCTCGGCGAACAGCCGGCCCAGCATCTCGCTGAGCTCGTCGTCGTCCTCGACGATCAGGAGGCGGGCCCGTGCCGCGGCACGCGGCTCGGGCTCGGCGATTACTGACAGCATTCGTCATCCCAGAGAGGATCTTGGTCAGGACTCGGGAGAACCGTAGATCCTGCCGGGTCACCGCCACAAGGGACGAATACGTCATCTCGGCCTTCGCCACATAGGCGCCTGCCATCGCCCGACCACCCCGCAAACAACGTGAAACTGGTATACCCGGGCGGCGACACCGGCACCCAGAACCGGTTCACCGCGCTGCGGTCGTTCAAGGTCCTGGCCTGCACCGCCTCGGCGACCGTCGACTGCTCGAACACCGCCGACTACCGGACCGTCTACACGAGCGCGAAGGACGCCTTCCCGTCCGTGCGGCCCCGCCCGGTCGCGCCCGACCTGACCATGCGGTCCTTCACCATCCCGCGGACCACCGCCACGCACCTGCGCCTCGAGGTCGCCGCCTCGCAGTGCACCGGTGGACCGGACTACGCGGGACAGCGGACGAACGACCCGAACGTCCCGACCGACTGCACGACCGGAAGCGCGATCTCCGGTCAGGTCAGGGCGGCCGACTTCCAGGTCTTCGCCCGCTGACCCGGCCGCCGGCGGGCCCGCCCTCGGCGGCGGGCCCGCCGGTCCGCGCTCTCACCGGTGGGCCCGCCGGCGCCGTCAGGCCGGGAGATCCGCCGGGGGCGCGGGGTCCGCGTCCAGGGTCGCCAGCGCCTGCCGGACCCGCCCGCCGGACGTCTCCAGCGCGGCCCGGCACTCATCCGGCGTCACCGCGGTGCGCCGCCGCGCGAGCAGGTAGACCAGCGCGGTCTTCAGGTCGCCGCAGAGATCGATCGCCGCCGCGCATTCGGCGTCGTCCGCCCCGGTGGCCTGCACGAGCAACTCCATCGACCGGCCGCGGAGCTTGGCGTTCGTCGCCCGCATGTCGACCATGAGGTTGCCGTAGGTGTGTCCCAGCCGCACCATCAGCGCGGTCGAGAACGCGTTCAGGATGAGCTTCTGCGCGGTGCCCGCCTTGAGCCGGGTGGAGCCCGTGATCGCCTCCGGGCCGGTGTCCGCGACGAGCAGGTAGTCCGCGAGCTCCGCCAGCGGGGCGTTCGGGTTCGAGGTGATGAGCGCCGTGGCCGCCCCCACGGCGCGGGCGGCCGTCAGCGCCGCCCCGACGTAGGGGGTACGGCCGGAGGCGGCCAGGCCGATCGCCACGTCCGCCCCGGTCACGCCGGTGGCGTCGGTTCCGTCGTCGTTGTCCTCGGCGTTCTCGACGGCGCGTACCAACGCCGTGGCGCCGCCGGCCTGATGGGCGATGACCACGTCGTCGGGCAACCCGAATGTCGGGAGCAGTTCGGCCGCGTCGAGCACGCCGAGCCGTCCGGACGTTCCCGCGCCGAAGTAGTGCACCCGGCCGCCGGCGGCGACCCGCGCCGCGGCGTCGTCCACCAGCGCGGCCAGCCGGGGCAGCACCACGGCGACCGCGTCGGGTACGGTGCGGTCCTCCTCGTGGAGCAGGCGGACGAGCTCAAGCGTCGGCACGGCGTCGAGCTCGGCGGTCCGGGCGTTGACCTGCTCGGTCGGGGACACGACCCGGATTCCGGAGTGGTTCACGAACGGCCTTCCTGTCTGGGACTCTTTCAGCGGGCCTCGCTACCGCGCGGTCGGGGCGTTGCCCGAAGTGGAACGGCGGGTGACGACGGCCTCCCGTGTCGCCTCGAGCGCGGCGATGGCCTGGTCGTAGCGGCGCTGGGCGACCGCGGTGAACAGCACGTCGACCACGCACAAGGCGGCGATTCGGGATGCTGTCGCGCCCGAACGGAAGGTCGTCTCCCGATCCACCGTGGTCAATAAAACGTCCGCCGCGGCGGCGAGCGGTGAGTTCGGTACGCCGGTCAGCGCGATGGTCAGGGCGCCGCGCGCGCTCGCCTCACGGATGACATCGACGACGTCCGGGGTCGTACCGGTGTGCGACACGCCGATCGCGACATCGGCCGGGCCGAGCAGCGCGGCGGCGGTCAAGGCCGCGTGGGTGTCGTGCCAGACGTACGCGATGAGCCCGATCCGGTGCAGTTTCTGCTGCAGGTCGAGTGCGACGACGGCGCTCGCCCCCACGCCGACGATGTCGACCCGGCGCGCGCCCGCGGTGAGCGCGACCGCCTCGGCGAGCGCCGCCCGGTCGAGGTTGCGCGCCGTGTCGGCGATCGCCTGCTGGTCGGTGAAGGTGACGGTGTCGATGATCGAGTCGAGGTCGTCGTCGCGGCTGATGTCGCTTCCGACACGGCGGTTCGCCGCCCGCTCCTGCTCGCGTCCCGACTCCGCCGCGAGGGCGATCCGGAGCTCGCGGTACCCGCGCAGCCCGAGCTCCTGGCACAGCCGCAGCACCGTGCTCTCCGACGTCTGCGCGGCCCGCGCGAGTTCGGAGATGGTCTGGGCGGCGGCGTGCGCCGGCGCACGCAGGATGTAGGCGGCGACGCGCCGTTTCGACGGCACCAGCGTCGGCTGGAGCCCCCGCAGTCTGGTCAGGACGTCCTGCTGGTGATCCTGAGAGTCGTCGGCGGCCATGTTCACCGGCCCGTCCCCTCCGCCGTCGCCTCGCTGCTCGTGACGTGGCAGGCCAGCCGATGCCAGCCGGCTTCCGGCAGCATGAGCGGTTCGACACTGCGGCAGCGGTCCTCGACCAGCGGGCATCGCGGGTGGAAGCGGCATCCCGAGGGCGGGTTCGCGGCGTCCGGGACCTCCCCGGTCACGACCAGGTCGGCCGGCGGAGCGTCGAGCCGTGGGTCGGCGATCGGCACCGCCGCCTGCAGCGCACGGGTGTACGGGTGTCCGGGGGTGTCGGAGACGGCGTCCCACGGCCCGTACTCGACGATCTTGCCGAGGTACATCACCGCGACATGGTCGGCGAGATGGCGCACCATGCCGAGGTCGTGAGAGATGAACACGAAGGTCAGTCCCAGCTCGGTGCGCAGCCGGGCCAGCAGGTTGATGATCTCCGCGCGGACCGACACGTCCAGCGCCGATACGGGTTCGTCCAGCACGAGGACCTGCGGCTCGACGGCGAGCGCGCGGGCGATGCCGATGCGTTGCCGCTGCCCGCCGGAGAGCTGGTGGGGGTATCGGTCCGCGGTCGCCGGCGACAACCCGACCGTCTCGAGCAGTTCACCGACCCGCGCCGTACCGGACGGCAGCCGGTGCACCGTCAGGACCTCGGCCAGCGCGGCGCCGATCCGCTGCCGCGGGTCGAGGGAGGCGTATGGGTCCTGGAAGACGAGCTGGATGACGCGCCGCAGTTCCCGCAGTTCCCGCCGCTTGGCGAGGTCGATGCGGCGGCCCAGGATCTCGACGCTTCCGGAGTCCGGCCGTTCGAGCCGGGTCAGCAGCCGCGCGAGCGTCGACTTCCCGCAGCCGCTCTCCCCGACGACGCCGAGCACCTGACCGCGCTCGACGCTCACACTCACGTTGTCGAGCGCGTGGACCTCGCCGCGCCCCGGGGTCCGGTAGCGCTTGACGACGTCGCGGACCTCGATCGCGATCTCGCCGGAGGAGTTCCCTCCACCGGGCGTCGGCCTGTCAGGCACGGGTGGTCACCCCCGCGGACGGTGCGCGCCATTCCCCGCGCGGCACCCAGCATGCGGCTCGGGAGCCGGCACGGTCGATCAATGGAGGTTCCTCCGTGTCGCAACGGTCCTGTCGCTCCGGGCAGCGCGGCGCGAACGGGCAGCCCGGCGGAAGCGCGGACAGCGCGACCGGGCTGCCGCCGATCTGCGGCAACGGCGCCTGGTGCGGATCTTCTGGCGTCGGCAGCGAGCGCAGGAGACCGTCGGTGTAGGGATGGTGAGGGGTGGCGAACAACTCGCGCGTACGGGCCAGTTCGGCGACCCGGCCGGCGTACACGACGGCGACCCGATCGGCGATCCGCGCCACCACGCCGAGGTCGTGGGTGATCCAGACGACGGCGAGCCCGTACTCGTCCCGCAGCCTGGCGACCAGCTGAAGGATCTGCTGCTGGATCGTCACGTCCAGCGCCGTGGTCGGCTCGTCGGCGATGAGCACCTTGGGCCGGGGCGCGATCGCGCACGCGATCAGCACCCGCTGCCGCATGCCGCCGGAGAGCTGGTGCGGGTAGAGCCGCATCAGCGCCCGCGGCGACGGCAGGCCGACCTCGCCGAGCACGGTCACCGCCCGCTCGTGGGCCTCCTCCTTCGACCAGCCGTGCGCCCGCAGCCCCTCGGTCACCTGTCTGCCGATGCGCATCATCGGGTTCAACGACGTCATCGGGTCCTGGTAGACCATGCCGATCTCGGCGCCGCGAACGGCACGGCGCTCGGCCTCGCGCAGCGCCACCAGGTCCCGGCCCTCCAGGAGGACCTGACCGCTGGTGACGGAGGCGCCGGTCGGCAGCAGGCCGGCGATGCTCAGGGCGGTGAAGGACTTGCCCGAACCGGACTCGCCCACGACCGCCAGGGTCTCGCCGCGGTCGACTTCGAGGTCGACGCCCCGCAGGATCTCCAGCGGCCCGGACGGAGTGCGGATCGCGGTGTGCAGACCGCGTACCGCCAGCATCGGTTCGCTCATGGGCGGGAGTCCCTTCGCGGGTCGAGAGCGCTGCGCAGGCCGTCGCCGAGGAGGTTGAGCGCGATGACCGCGACGACGATCGCGAGCGCCGGGAAGGTCAGCGTCCACCACGCGTCCGCGACGGTGTTACGGGCCTCGGAGACCATCAGGCCGAGGCTGGGGGTCGGTGGCCGGGTTCCCAGGCCGAGGAACGACAGCGCGGACTCGGTGAGGATCGCCCAGGACAGCGCCAGCGTCACCTGCACGATGATCGGCGCGCTGACGTTCGGCAGCACATGACGCAGGAGGATCCGCGGCAGTGGCGTGCCGAGCACCCGCTGCGCCTTGACGTACTCCGAGGCGCCGACCGCGAGTGTCGGGCCCCGCGACACGCGGGCGAAGATCGGCGTGTAGACGACGGCGATCGCGATCGCGGTGTTCTGCCATCCGCTGCCCAGGGCGCTGACGACCGCGAGCGCCAGCAGGATCGCGGGGAACGCGAAGAGGATGTCGACGAAGCGGCTGACGACCTGGTCCACCCAGCCGCGGAAGAATCCGGCGCTGATGCCGAGGATCGAGCCGATCACGGCGGCCACCGCCACCGAGACGGCCGCGACCCGCAGTGACGTCCAGATCCCGACGGCGGCCCGTGCGGCGATGTCCCGGCCGAACTGGTCCGTGCCGAACCAGTACCGGCCCGAGGGACCCTGCAGCCGGGCGGCCGGGTGCTGCGCGATCGGGTCGTTCGGCAGCACCCCGAACGCGCCGAGCACGGCGATGACGACGAGCAGCATGATGACGGCGAGGCCGATCCGCCCGTTGCGGTCCCGCCAGACCCGGGCGAGCAGCCGGGACCGTCCGGGCGCGGCGGGGGCGGAGCCGACGGGCTCGGCCACCGGGGTGGGAAGAATGCTCATGTGGCACGCGTCCGTGGGTCGATGATCCGGTAGAGCAGGTCCACGAGCAGGTTGACGAGGACGAACAGCACCGCGATGACCAGCACCGTGCCCTGTACCACCGGGTAGTCCCGGTTGGAGATGGCGGTGAACAGCAGGCGTCCCATCCCGGGCAGCGCGAAGATCTGTTCGATGATCAGGGTGCCGCCGAGCAGATAGCCGAACTGGATGCCGGTCAGCGTGACGATCGGGATCGTGGCGTTACGCAGGATGTGCGAGTTCCGGACCCGGCCCGGCGACAGCCCCTTGCCCCGTGCGGTGCGCACGTAGTCGGCCTCGGCCATCTCGACGTACTCCGATCGGGTCGTGCGCATGACGTTGGCCGCGAACGCGACCGCGAGCACGAGGGACGGGTAGAGGATCTGACTCATGTTCCCCCCGACGGAGCGGGTCAGCGGCACGAACGTGCCGGTGTCGGGGAAGTAGTGGAAGGCCTGAGCCAGGAACGTCACCATGGCGGTGCCGAGCACGAACTCCGGGATGGCCAGGCCGACCAGCGACGCGCCCTGGGTGAGCGAGTCGGAGGCCCGTCCCGGCCGGCTGCCGGCGAGCACGCCGAGCACCACGCCGAAGGCGGTGCCGATCAGCGCCGACAGCACGGCGAGCTCGACCGTCACCGGCAGCGCCGAGGCCACCAGGCCGGTGACGGACCGGCCACTGGTCAGCGACAGGCCCAGGTCACCGCGCGCGACGCCCGAGATCCACGTCCAGAGCTGGGAGAACCAGGACTGGTCGATCCCGTAGAAGTGCTCGAGCGAGGCACGCTGCGCGGGGGTCAGCGTGCCCGACTCGATGCCGAGGGAGGCGGTGATCGCGTTTCCCGGGATAGTGCGCAGGACGACGAAGACGACCACCGTCACCCCCAGCAGGGTGATCAGCGCGCCCAGGAGCCGGGCCCCCAGCCATCGCAGGTTCAGCATCGGCTCGCCGCTCTCAGGACGCGCTGGTCAGCGAGCTGAGCAACTCGTCCGGCCGCGGCGTGAACCCGTGGACGCCCGAGCCGACCAGGTAGTAGTCGTCCGAGCGGAACATCCAGACCCACGGGGACTCGGCCAGCAGCTCCTTCTGGAGGTTGCGGAAGGTCTCCTGCCGCTTGCCGTCGTCGCTGGTGGAGTTGCCCTGGTTGAGCAGGTCGGACAGCGTCGAGGAGTCCAGACCCGCCGGCTTGGCGAGGCTGCCGCCGGAGGTGTAGTAGCGCCCGTACATCAGGAACGGATCGTACGAGCCGCCGTTCAGCGCGACGGCGGCGTCGTAGTCCGCCGCGAGCCACGCCGACACATACGGCCCGGTGGACAGCTGCTTCAGCTGGAGGTTCACACCGATCTTGGAGAGCTGCGACTGGACGTTCTGGGCCTCGGCGTTGGCGGTGGCGTACTCGCCGGTCTCGACGATGGTGGTGAGGGTGAAGCCCTTCGCGTAACCGGCCGCGGCCAGCATCGAGCGCGCCTTGGCGACGTCACCCGGCGTACAGGGCAGGCCGTCCGTCGCCGAGTAGGAGAACGCCGGGCTCGTGATGGGGCCGGTCACGGTGCCGTCGCCGTAGGCCGCCGTCTGCACCACCTGGTTGCGGTCGATGGCGCAGCTGATGGCCTGCCGCACCCGCTGGTCGCGCAGCGGGCCCTTCTGGCCGTTGAGCATCAGGACGTGGTACGCCAGGGCCGGCTGCTTGGCGAGCGCGTACTTGTCGGACTTGCCGGCCTGGCGGGCGACGCCGGGGTCGGAGAGCAGGCCGAGCTGGAACGCGCCGGCCTTCATGCCGGACAGGATCGACGACTCGTCCGGGATGACCCGGAACTCAAGTTTCTTGATCTTCGGCGCGCCGCCGTAGTACTTCGCGTTGCCGGTGAGGACCACCTGCTGGCCGGGGTTCCAGCCGTTCCAGGCGAACGCTCCGGTGCCGTTGGGCTTCTTGCCGACCGTCCCGGCGGCGATGTCCTTGGCCGACTCGATCGAGGAGTTGACCGACGCCAGCGAGTAGAGGAGCGACGCCGACGGCTTGGACAGGTGCAGCACCACCGTCGCGGCGTCCGGGGCGTCCACCTTCTCGATGGCGGTGAGGTTGGAGCGGGCGACCGCGCCGGTGCTCTGGTTCAGGATCCGCTCGATCGACGCCTTGACGTCGCTTGAGGTGAACGGCGAGCCGTCCTGCCAGGTCACGCCCGTGCGAAGGGTGAAGGTGACGGTCCGCCCGTCGGGCGAGATCTTCCACTGGGTCGCCAGGTCCGGCTGGATCTGACCGGTGGGGCTGGTCGCGACCAACCTCGAGTAGACGAGGCCCAGTGTCTGCTGCGTCTGGAACGCCGTCGCCAGGTGCGGATCGAGCTTGTCGATGTCGCCCGTTCGCGCGACGACGAACGTCGAGGCGCCCGGTGAGGACGAGGAGTTCTGCGAACCGCTGGGCGAGCAGGCGGCCAGCGCCGCGACGGCGGTCGCGGCGACGGCGGTGACGGCGACGGAGGTGATCCGGTTCCGGATACCGCCACGACCGGGCGAGTTGGGGGGTGTCATACGAGGTCCTCCGAGCAACGGGTTGCCGCAGAGGTTAACGGTTGACCTTGATGACAGACAATAGGTGAACCATTAACCTGTGCCCGTGTCCGAAATCACCCGCCTCACCGCGGACCCGCTGGTCACCGTCGTCACCGACCTGCTGAGCGAGTCCTTCGACGAGGGAGCCGCGCCCCCCGGGGCGCTCGTCGCCGTCGCCGAAGGCGGCCGGATCCGCTACGCCGCCGGCGGTGTCGCACGGCACGACGCGACCGGCCCGCCGGTCGAGATGGGCTGGGACACGAGGACGGACGCCGGGTCGGTCAGCAAGATCGTCGGTACGACGGCCGCGCTGATGGCGCTGGTGGACGCCGGCGAGGTCGCTCTGGACGCGCCGATCGCGCGTCACCTTCCGGAACTCGACCGGCACGGCACCGTCCGCGACCTGCTCGAACACCGGGCCGGTCTGTGGGAATGGTGGCCGCTGTACCTGAAGGGCGCTCGCGGTGACGACGCCGTCTCACTCGCCGCCGGCCTGCCGCTCCGCTACCGGCCGGGCGAGGGACGGCACTACTCGGACCTCGGGTTCATCCTGCTCGGCGCGCTGGTCGCACGCGTCGGCGGCGACCTCGCGGCGACCGTGGACGACCTGGTGCTGCGGCCTTACGGGCTGACCGAAACGCGCTACGCCACGCCCGCGCCCGGCGGGCCGGTGGCCGCGAGCTCGAACGGCGACACGATCGAACAAGGCATGATCACCTCCGGGACCCCGTACCCGGTCGACGGCGCCGTCACCGACTTCGCCGGCTGGCGTGACCACGTGCTGGTCGGGGAGGTGAACGACGGCAACGCCTTCCACGCGTTCGGCGGAGTCGCCGGGCACGCCGGGCTGTTCACGACGGCCGCCGACCTCCTGCGGTTCGCGACGGGCCTGCTGAGCCGGCTGGACGGTGCCGGGCCGATCCGGCGTGACACGGTCGCGGGGTTCCTCACCGCCGGCGCCGCCCCTCATCAGGCGCTGGGATTCCGGGTGTGGGACCTTCCGTCGGGTCCCGCCTTCGGGCACACCGGCTTTCCCGGAGTCGCGTTCGCGGTCCTGCCCGAGCGCCGGGCCGCCGTGGCGATGATCACCAACCGGCTGCACGCGAGCGGCCCGCCCCGAGCGACCGAACCGATGTGGCTGCGGGTGCTCGCCGCGGCCGAGGCCCACCTGAGGAGGCCCTGATGGACCTGACCGTCATCGGCATGATGTGTGGCACGTCCTATGACGCGGTCGACGCCGCCGCCGCCGACTTCTCGCTGACCGGGGAGGAGATCGTCTGCCGTCCGCGCGGGCTGTACAGCGAACCCGTTCCGGACGGGCTCCGAGCCCGGATCGCGGCCGCCCTGCCACCGCACCCCACCACCATGGAAGAGGTGTGCCGGCTCGACACCGAGCTGGGCCGGCTGTTCGGCTCGGTCGCGGCGGCGGCCAACGAGCGCCTCACCGGCGGTGGCGCCGACCTGATCGTCTCCCACGGGCAGACCGTCTTCCACTGGGTCGAGGGCACGCACGCGCTCGGCACGCTGCAACTGGGCGCCGCCGCCTGGATCGCCGAGGCGACCGGCGTGACCACCGTCTCCGACCTGCGTACGCGCGACCTGACGCGGGGCGGCCACGGCGCGCCGCTCGCCTCGACGCTGGACGCGCTGCTCGTGCTGTCGGACGAGGTACGGCGCGGCTCCCTCAACCTCGGCGGCATCGCCAACATCACCGTGCGCGACGCGGATGGAAACGTGATCGCGTACGATCTCGGCCCCGCGAACGCGCTGATGGACAGCGCCGTCACCGACGCCACGGCGGGCGCCGAGCGAATGGACGCCGGGGGCGCGCGGGCGGCACGGGGAACGGTGCACGCGGAGCTCCTCGACCGGCTGCTCGCCGAGCCGTACTACCGCGCCGCACCGCCCAAGTCGACCGGCAAGGAGCTCTTCCACGCCGACTACGTCCGTGCGGCGGTCGGCGGGCTCGACCTCGGAACCGACGACCTGCTCGCGACGCTCACGGAACTGACCGCACGACTCGTGGCCGACGCCTGCCGGGCGTACGCGCTCGCCGAACTCGTCGTCGCGGGCGGTGGCGTCCGCAACCCGACCCTGATGCGGCGGATCGCCGAGCTCTCGGCGCCGGTGCGCGTTCGGCCGATCGAGGACTTCGGCCTGTCGGCGCAGGCGAAGGAGGCGTACCTGTTCGGTCTGCTGGGCTACCTCTCCGTGCACGGGCTCGAGGGCACCATCGCGTCCGCGACCGGCGCGCGTACCGGCTCGATCCTGGGATCCCTGACACCGGGCGCGACGCCGCTGCGGCTGCCGGAACCCGCGACCGTGCGGCCGCGCCGGATGTGCGTCAAATGATCACCTATCGGCGGGCGGTCACCGGCGACCTGCCCGGGATGGCCGATGTATTCGTGGCGGCGTGGCGGGCCGGGTATCGGGGCGTCGTGCCGGACGAGGTGATAGACGCCCTCGACGCCGGCACCGTCGCGACCGACCTGGCCACGGGGCTGAGCGCCCCCGGGCTGGCGACCGTGCTCGCCGTCGACGCCGGCGGGCGGCCGGTGGGGTTCGCCCGCTACGGCGACGACGCCGACCACCCCGGCGGGGGTTATCTGGCCGCCCTCTACGTCCATCCGGCCGCCTCGGGGGCGGGCGTGGGGCGCGGCCTGCTCCAGTACGCGATCGACGCGATGCCCGGCGTGGACGTCCGGCTGTGGGTGTTCGAGGACAACGACCGGGCGCGCACGCTGTACGAACGAGCCGGATTCCGTCCCGAGGGCGCGCGGCTGGTCGATCCGCGCTGGCGGGCGCCCCAGGTGAGGTATCTCCGCCCGGCCCGGCCGAGCGCCGCCGTGCGCCGGTAGCCCGCGCCGGATCAGTGATCACGGGTTCCCTTACCGGACGCGCGGCCCTATCGTTTCGTGAAACAACTCAGTGCTGCCGGAGGCGTCGATGGCCGAGACGACCGCGTACCGGATCTGTCCCCTGTGCGAGGCCACCTGCGGCCTCGAGCTGACGATCGCGGACGGCCTGGTCACCGGCGCCCGCGGCGACCGCGCCGACGTCTTCAGCCACGGCTTCGTCTGCCCCAAGGGTGCGACCATCGGCGAGCTCGAGGACGACCCCGACCGGCTGCGCTCCCCCATGGTCCGCGACGGCGACGACTGGCGCGAGGTGGGCTGGGAGGAGGCGTTCGCGGCGGTACGCCGCGGCCTCGACGAGGTCACCGGACGCCACGGCCGGCAGGCGCTCGCCCTCTACCTCGGCAACCCGAACGTCCACACCCTGGCGGGCGGCCTGTACGCCGGCCCGCTGGCCCGCGCGCTGGGCAGCACGAACCTCTACACGGCCAGCACGGTCGACCAGATGCCCAAGCACGTCTCCAGCGGCCTGCTGTTCGGCGACCCCTTGGCCATCCCGGTGCCGGACCTGGACCGCACCTCGTACCTGCTGGTCCTCGGCGCCAACCCGCTGGAGTCCAACGGCAGCCTGTGCACCGCCGCGGACTTCCCCGGAAAGCTGAAGGCGCTGCGCCGGCGCGGCGGCACCCTCGTCGTCGTCGACCCGCGCCGCACCCGGACCGCGCGCCTCGCCGACCGGCACCTGCCGATCCGGCCGGGCGCCGACGCGTACCTGCTCTTCGGCGTCGTGCGCACCCTGTTCACCGAGGGCCTGGTCGCCGACACCCCCGGAGTCGACGGCGTGGCGGACGTGGAACGGCTGAGCCGCGACTTCGCCCCCGACGACGTCGCGGACGTCTGCGGGATCCCGGCCGAGGAGATCCGGCGGATCGCCCGCGAACTGGCCGCCGCCCCCAGCGCCGCCGTCTACGCCCGCATCGGCACCTGCACCGCCGAGTTCGGCACGCTCACCAACTGGCTGGTCGACGTCGTCAACGTCCTGACCGGCAACCTGGACCGGCCCGGCGGCGCGATGTTCCCCCTCGCCCCGCACCGCCGCCCCGGCACGGGCAGCGGGCGCGGGTTCCGGACCGGCCGCTGGCACAGCCGCGTCCGCGGCCTCCCCGAGGTGCGCGGCGAGCTGCCCGCCACCACCCTGGCCGACGAGATCCGCACGCCCGGCGAGGGCCGGGTGCGCGCCCTGATCACGGTGGCCGGCAACCCGGTGCTGTCCCTGCCCGGCGGCGAGCGCCTCGGCGACGCGCTCGGCGACCTGGAGTTCATGGTCAGCGTCGACCCGTACCTGAACGAGACGACGCGGCACGCGCACGTGATCCTGCCGCCGCCCCCGCCGAGCCGGTCACCGCACTACGACCTGGCGTTCGGGGACCTCGCGGTGCGCAACACCGCGCGGTACTCCCCGCCCGCGGTCCCGCTCCGAGACGGCGAGCTCGAGGAGTGCGCGATCCTGTCCCGCCTCATCGGCATCGTGTCCGGGCAGGACACCGACGTCGACGAGTCGGCCATCGCCCACCTGCTCGGCAGGGCGATCGCCGACCCGTCCTCGCCCGTTCACGGCCGGGACCCGGCGGAGCTGCTGCCGCGGCTCACCGGCGAGACCCCGGCGCTGCGCCGCCTCGACCTCATGCTGCGCCTCGGCGCGTACGGCGACGGGTTCGGCGCGGTGCCGGACGGCCTGTCCCTGCGCGCGCTGCGGAACGCGCCGCACGGCGTCGACCTCGGCCCGCTGCGGCCCCGGCTGCCCGAGGTGCTGCGGACGCCGTCCGGCCGGATCGAGCTGTGCCCGCCGCCGCTCGCCGAGGACGCGGTACGGCTCCGCGGCGGCCTCGCCCGGCGGCGTACCGGCCTGGTCCTCATCGGCCGTCGCCACCTGCGGTCCAACAACAGCTGGCTGCACAACGTGCCGGGCCTGGTCCGGGGCTCGAACCGCTGCACGCTGCAGGTCAACCCGGAGGACGCCGGCCGCCTCGGGCTGACGGACGCGGGAACGGCGAAGGTGACGGGCGCCGGCGGCACGATCGAGGCGGAGGTGGAGGTCACCGCCGAGATCATGCCCGGCGTCGTCAGCCTCCCGCACGGCTGGGGTCACGGCCGGCCCGGCACGCGGATGGCCGTCGCCGCCGCGCACCCCGGCGTCAACGCCAACGCCCTCATCGACCCCCTCGCCCTCGACCCGCTGTCCGGCAACGCCGTTCTCAACGGAGTGCCGGTGGAGGTCCAGCCCGCCTGACGAGGCGCGGATCAGGATGCGCCCCGCCCGACGAGGCGCCGGGCGGGGTCGGTCCGGCCGATGGCCGGGCGCGCGGCTCAGGCGACGAGCTCGGACTCCTCGTCGGAGCGGGCCGCGGCCGATCCGACGCTCGCCGAGGAGGCGGGGCCGGCCGTCTTCTCGTGCGGGAAGACCCACTTCTTCATCGCCCACCAGCGGAAGGCCATGCCGAGCAGCGTGCCGATGATCATGCCGCTCAGGAAGTCGGAGACCTCCTGGCCGACATGGCTGACGTTCGGGTACTGCAGGTCGAACGCGTAACGCGCCAGATAGAGCGGGATGTCGTTGACGATGATGCCCAGGGCGCTCACGACGAAGAACAGCACCGCCTCGACGTGCCGCCTGCGACCGCCACGGGCCCGGAACGACCATCCGCTGTTCATCAGGTACGACGCGATCGTCGCGACGATGATCGCGATGGTGAGCGCCGTCACCGGCTTGGTCCGCATGACCGTCAGCTTGAGCCCGTAGTTCACCCCGGCGGTCAGCAGGAAGCAGACACCGCCGGTGAAGGCGAACTTCACCAGCTCACGGTGCTTGACCAGCAGCGGGCGCAGTGGCGCGGGGACGCGGGAGAGCGTGATCCGGGTGAGCGACACCCGGGCAGTCTACGGGCCGTAGGACACTGGAGGGGCCCGACCCCGACATGTCCGATGGGTCACGCGGTATCCCCCATCCGGCCCGCGCGTTGTCACCGACCCTCTCACCGAACGCCGCCGACGAGCGCGCGGATCGCCACTAATTCGATGGATTCGCCGACCCGCCTCCCCTAGGGTCGTCGCGGCCCCGAGGTCGTCAGGTCGCCGGTAGGAGTGGATCATGCGAGTGCACTATCCCCGCACTCCCCACCTGCCCTGGTCTCCGGGAGTCGGGGCGGACGACGTGCGCGCCGCCGGCCTGTCCGGGGGCCGGGAGGCCGGGATCGCGGACGGGCACGCCTGGCTCCGTCCGTTCGAGACGGGACCGGCGGCGACGCGCTTCGCGGTGGGGCTGTGCCGTACGCCGCCGGACGCCGTCCGGCTCGCCGCGATCGCCGAGCCCTGGGCCTCGACGTTGCGCGGGGTCACCGTCGCGTGGGCGCCCTGTGGTGGGGTGCCGCCGCTGCGCTGACCCGCCCGCGCACTCGGGGACGACCGGTCTCGAGCGCGGGCGCGCCCCGCACCGTTCGGCGGATTCGCCGATCCGCCCGTCACGGGCGGCGGTCCGGGGTCCCCGGTGGGATGCGCGGTGACCCGACGGGTCGGCACGCTGGCCGGGAGGCGGCCGGCCGGGTCGCTGGACGCGAGACTTCTGGTGCGCCGGTCAGGAGCGGCAGGCCCTGTTCCATCGGAAACGGGACGTCTGGCGCACCGGTCAGGAGCGGCCGACCCGGGTCCGCCGGACGCGGGACGTCCGGCGCGCCGGCTAGGTGTGCTGTCCGGTGGATCACGTGCTGGTCGATCTGTGACGGCGAGGCATGCGTGCGGTACCGGTCGGTCCGCCCGCTTGGTGGGGCGTCGTTTCTGGTGGTGTCTACTCAGCGGAGAGAATTCTCCGCTGAGTAAACACCGGTGGAAGAGGACGGGCGACCCGGGGGTGCGACCTGTGGAGATTGCCCGTTATCTCCCTGAGGGTGGCCGTGCGGGGCCGTACCGGATACTCGGCAAAGGCCCGCCCGTGCTGCCGATATAGGGGCTTTTGCCCTCGTCCTGGACTGCGGTCGCCGAGCATTCGGTACGCCGTGGGCGGCGGACCGACGCCGTCCCGGGGGCCGGCCCGGCCGGCCGGGGTGACGAATCCGCCGCTACCGGACAGTGATCAGCCTGGTCTCCGTACTGTCACAAGACCACCGGGCAGGTCCTAGGGGCGGCCGGCCGGGACGGGGTCCGGTACCGGTTCCGGTGGGAGCCGGGCGGGACGGACCCGCAACGCCCAGGCGGCCCAGCGGGGCAGCCACCAGTTCCAGCGGCCGAACAGCGACACGAGGGCCGGCACCAGCAGCGCGCGGATGACCGTCGCGTCCAGGAGCACGCCGAGGCCGAGGCCGGTCGCGAACACCTTCAGCTCCGTGATCGGCGCGGACGCCAGCGAGGCGAACGCCAGGAACAGGATGAGCGCCGCGCTCGTCACCAGCCGGCCGGTGCGGCCGATGCCCTCGACGACGGCGGTCCGCGTCGACCCGGTCCGGTCGTACTCCTCGCGCATCCGCGCCAGGATGAAGACCTCGTAGTCCATGGACAGTCCGTACAGGAACGCGAACACCATCACGGGGACGAACTCCGTGATCGAGCCGGTGGCGGCGATCCCCCAGATCGGTTCGGACCCGTAGCCGTCCTGCCAGACCAGGACCATGGTGCCGAGGACCGCGGCCAGCGACAGCAGGTTCAGCAGCACCGCCTTCAGGGGCAGCAGCAGCGACCGGAACCCCCGGGCGAGCAGCAGGAACGTCGCCACCGCGATCAGCGTCAGCATCAGCGGGAACGCCCCGTACACGGCCTTGGCGAAGTCGACGCCGACCGCCGCGGAGCCGCCGACCCCGACCCCGGCGGGCACGGCGGCGCGGACGCGCCGGACCGTGTCCTTCCCCGCGGCGGAGCCTCCCTCGGCGGCGGGCAGTACCGCGACCAGCGCCGTTCCGTCGCGACGCCAGGCGGACGTGTCCGGAGCGATGGCGGTGACGACGCCGGGCAGCCGGGTGAGGCGTGCGGCCGTCGCCGCCGGATCTACGCCTCGGGGCACGAGGACGTCGATCGGGGTGAGGACGCCGGTCGGCACGCCGGAGTGGACGAGGGCGGCCCGGCCCTCGTACGCGGGCCCGGACGAGGCGAGGGCGTCGCTCTCCGGGTCGCCCAGGTGCAGGCCGAGGGCCGCGACCGCCAGGGTGACGAGGACCGCGCCGGAGGCGGCGACCGCGGCCCACCGGAACCGTGCGACGCCCCGCGCCCAGGCGGACCAGCCGCGCCCGGCGCCGCCGCCCCTGCGCAGCCGGGGCCGGTCGATCCGCGATCCGAACCTCGCCAGCAGCACCGGCAGCAGGGTGAGCACGGCGACCACGCTGACGATCGGGATGATGATGCCGCCGTAGCCGACGCTGCGCAGGAACGGGACCGGCAGGACGACCATCGCGACCAGTCCGATGGCGACCGCCCCGCCGCTGAAGACGATCGCGCGCCCGGCGGTGGCCATCGCGCGGCGTACCGCCTCGTCGCCCTCGTACCCGGCGGCCTGCTCCTCGCGCCATCGGGTCACCAGCAGCAGCGAGTAGTCGATCGCCACCCCCAAGCCGATCAGCGCGACGATGAACTGCACGATCACGCTCACGTCGGTGACCGTCGTGAGCCCGTACACCACGAGGAACGACGTGAGGATCGAGCACGCCGCGATCAGCAGCGGGACGAGGGCGAGCAGCGATCCGAAGACGAACGCCAGAACGGCCAGCGCGCCGAGTCCGCCGACCAGCGTCTCGGACAGGACGTCAGGGCCGCGGCCCGATCCGCTCTTCCAGCGCCGTGTGCCGGTTCTGGGAGTTCTCTGTCACAGGATTCTCACAGCGTTCTCACAGGGCGACGCGGGACACTGGCCCCGTGACCGACCGCCCCATCCGGGTTCTCGTCGTCGACGACGAGCCCTACCTCGCCGACCTGGTCGCGACCGCGCTGCGCTACGAGGGATTCGAGTCCGCCGTGGCGGGCACGGGCGCCGAGGCGCTCGCCCGGGTCACGGCGTTCCGGCCGGACCTCATCGTGCTGGACGTGATGCTGCCGGACGGGTCCGGGCTCGACACCTGCCGGAGGCTGCGCCGCGAGGGGTGCGAGGCGCCGGTCGTCTTCCTGACGGCCCGCGACGCCACCGAGGACAAGATCGCCGGGCTGACGGTCGGCGGTGACGACTACGTGACCAAACCGTTCAGCCTGGAGGAGCTCATCGCGCGGATCCGCGCCGTGCTGCGCCGGACGAGCCGCCCCGGCGGAACCGACGCGGCACGGCTCGGCTTCGCCGACCTGCAGATCGACGAGGACGCCTACGAGGTGTCCCGGGGCGGCACGCCGCTGGAGCTCACGCCGACCGAGTTCAAACTGCTGCGGTACCTCGTCATCAACGCCGGACGGGTGCTGTCCAAGCGGCAGATCCTCGACCACGTCTGGGACTACGACTTCGGCGGCAACGACGGCGTCGTCCAGACCTACATCAGCTACCTGCGCCGCAAGGTCGACGCCGTGGACCCGCCGCTGATCCACACGGTGCCCCGCGTCGGGTACGTCCTGCGCCTGCCCCGGCCGTTGTGATGTCCCTGCGCAGACGCCTCGTCCTCACCCTGCTGGGCCTGCTCGCCGCCGGCCTGGCGGTCGCCGCGGCGGGCAGCTTCGCGACGCTGCGGGCGGACATCGTCCGCCGGACCGACCGGCAGCTGAACGCGGTCGGCCAGGCGTTGGAGACGGCGATCGGCGACCGCGCCGGCCCCGGCGGCGCCCTCCCGGTCGGCCCGCACGGCGCGTGGCTGGCCCAGGTGCTGGCCGAGAGCGGCGCCATCCCGTCCCTGATGCAGGTTCGCACGGCGGACGGCCGGATCGTCCAGACGTTCGCCGCGCAGGACGCGCCACCGCTGCCGTCCCACCCGGCTCCCTCGGCCGTCACGGCGCGCAACCCCGACGGCGCGCGGATCCTCAAGATCGGCGACCTGCGCCCGCTGGAGGAGATCAGCGGCACGGCACGCGCGATCGGCGCCGGCGACCTGTCCCGCCGCGTCGAACCCGCCGAACCGCGCACCGAGGTCGGACGCCTCGGCCAGGCGCTGAACGACATGCTCGGCCAGATCGAGACGGCCTTCCGCGAACGCGAGGCGTCCGAGGAGCGGCTCCGGCGGTTCATCGCCGACGCCTCCCACGAGCTGCGCACGCCGGTGGCGACGGTCCGCGGGTACGCGGAGCTGTTCCGCCGGGGCGCGGCCGACCGCCCGGACGACCTGGCCAAGGCGATGGCCCGCATCGAGGCGGAGGCCGAACGGATGGGCGCGCTCGTCGACGAGCTGCTCCTCCTGGCCCGGATCGACCAGGGGCGCCCGCTCGACCGGGAACCGGTGGACCTGGCCCGGATCGCGGCGGAGGCCGTGGCCGGCACCCGCGCCGTCGAGCCGGACCGGCCCATCGACCTGGAGGCGGCGGAGGGAGCCGTGGTGCTCGGCGACGCGATGCGCCTGCGCCAGGTCCTCGACAACCTGCTCGCCAACGTACGACGGCACACGCCCGCGGGTGCCCCCGCCGCCGTGCGGATCGATGTCGCCGGCGGCCAGGTGGAGATCTCCGTGACCGACCACGGGCCCGGGCTCGCCGAGGACCAGTGCCGGCGCGAGCGTTTCGTACGGCCGCCCTGCCGCCCACGGCCGCCTCGCCGTACGCAGCCTCACCTCGCCACCCGGGAGGCGGGATCCGGAACCGCAAGATCACGGTCACGCGCCTGACGCATCCCTCGTGACCATGGCATCCAGGACACTGGAACGTTCCGATCATGCGACCGAAACCGCCGTTGCACGTGACGATCGACTTGATTTCAGTCGAATAGATGTTCGATGATTAACGGGTGAGCGAGCTATCGTCGCAGGTCACAGCGGGCTTCTCGCCTCTGGCGGGCATGGACCTGATCCCTGTCCTGCCTGCGCTGCGCGCGGTGATCCCCGGCGGCGGGCTGCGCCCCGGCACGGTCACCGGCGTGGACGGCTCGACCGCGCTGGCCCTCGCGCTGGCCGCCGGGCTCGGGGACCGCTGGTGCGCGGTCGTCGGCCTCCCGGAGGCGTACGTCCCGGCCGCCGCGGCGTTCGGCGGCGCGGACGGCGGCCTCGACCCGATGCGGGTCCTGCTCGTCGACGACCCGGGCCGGCGGTGGGCCGACGTGGTCGCCGCGCTGACCGACGGGTGCGCGATGGTGATCGTACGGCCGCCGGAGGAGCCTCCCGCGCCGGTCGCCCGGCGGCTGACCACGCTGGCGCGCCGGAACGGCTGCGCGCTGGTCACGACCGGTCCGTGGGCGGGCGCGGCCCTGCGGCTGCGCGTCGAGGCGAACCAGTGGTCCGGCGTCGGGGACGGCACCGGCCACCTGCGCGGACGCCGCGCGCTCGTGGCGCTCTCCGGGCGCGGCGCGGCCGCTCCCGGCCGCCGGGTCTGGCTGTGGCTGCCGGGACCGGACGGCGCCGTGACCATCGCCGAACACGAGGGACCGGCACGTCTGGAGGCCGTCGCCGGATGAGGCGCGTGTCACTCCCCGATGCGCCGGCCCTGGTGGTGGGCCGGTGACCGCGCCGCGGGCGCTCGTCGTGTGGTGCCCGGACTGGCCGGTCACCGCGGTGGGCCTGGACGCGAGCACGCCCGCGGCGGTCAAAAGCCGCAAGGTCAAATGTTAGTCCAGAATCGGTCAGCCGCAAGCACTCG
>NZ_JBFAUT010000016.1:0-152533 GCF_040679475.1 Actinoallomurus sp. NPDC052274 | reverse complement strand
CCTCCTCTTTTAAAAAATATCCCGCGCCCGCCGGGGCGGCGGGGCGGGCGCGGGCGGCCCCCCGCCCCCACGGAACTCCCTTCCCGCGCCGGTTCCTAAACGCCGGACGCGGTTTCGCTGCCCCTGTTCTTATTCTTTCGCCGCAATTCGTCGGCGCACGCCACAAAGAGGTGGACATGCGACGCTTCATTCTTCTCGGCTGCACGCTGTCGGCCGCCGCGACCTTTACGGCACCGAGCGCGAACGCCGCAAGCGGCAGGCCCTCCATCGAGGCCCCGAGCGAGGATCCGATCGTCACTTACACGCGGACGGGCGGGTTCGCCGGCCTCCACGACACCGTGACCGTTGACGCCACCGGCGTGGCGCACATCTCGCCCGAGCAGGCGACGGTCGCCCTCACCCCGGACGAACTCGACGGCCTCCGCGCCGACCTGGACCGGATCCGGACCTGGTGGTCCTCGCCGGCCGGATGCGACATCGCGGACCACCTCGCCTACTCCATCACCTACGGCGACCGGCGGGCGCGCAGGTGTCACGTCGTACCCCGCGACTGGCGGCCTGCCGTCGCGCGGCTCGACGGGCTGCGGGCCCGCGTGCGACCGGTCGGGCCCGGCGGAGCCTGACCGCTGCGGACCGGTCACCACGCGGCCGCACGGGGCGGGTGCACGCCGTACCCGCCCCCCTCCCTTGAGGCGAGAGCAGGTTCAGAAGCGGGCCGGGGCGCCGAGGTCGGCGAGCGCGTGGTCGAGCAGGTCCTCCAGGGCGGGGATGTCGCGGGCGGCGATCGTTCGATCGGGCTGCTCGGGCAGCAGGTCGAGGACCGTGCGCAGGTCCCAGTACGGGTCGTGCCGGTAGCCGCCGGACACCTGGTCGAAGGAGGCCGAGAAGCGGTCGGCGGCCGTGACGTCGTAGCGGAGGGCCAGCGCGCGGCGCATGTGGGCGATGTCGATGGCGACCGGACCGTACGACGCGTTGGACCAGTCGACGATGCCGGTGAGGCGGCCGCCGGCCCACAGCGTGTTGTCGGGGTGGTAGTCGCGGTGGATGAAGTGTGCCGCGGCGCCCGGCGTGGGCCCGGCGGCGACGTCCAGGGCGTGCTCCCACAGCGCCGGTCGCCGGGCGTGCCGTGGGGCGAGCCGGATCTCCAGGCGGTTGTACGGCCGGTAGGGCGGCATGGTCGACGCCCCGGCGACGGCGTGGACGGGCAGCAGCGCGGCGGCCAACTGGATGAGGTATTCGGAGAGCTCGGCGCAGGAGGGGCGGGGCGGATGGCCCGGCAGCCGGGTGATCAACAGTGCGGGGACGTCACAGTGCGCCCCGGAGGGGTCCGCCGCCACGAGCGCGGGGGTGGGGATCTCGCACGCGGTGAGCAGGGTCAGGGCCGCGATCTCCAGCTCGGGGGAGAAGTCGATGTCGAGCACCGGCCAGCCGGACGACGCCCAGCGGCGCAGCACCAGGCGATGCACGGTGCCCGAGCGGCTCTCGGCGAGGACCGCGTGGTTGACATGGGCCAGCCCGCCGATCATGGGCCGGACCATTTTCACCTCACTGCCGGGCCCCAGGCATTTTTCGATCCAGCGCAGCGTGGCGGTGCTCGGCGGATCGGAGAGCGTGGGGAAGGTCACGACCTCCATGAAAACGGATTCGGCCGAGGATCGGTAGTGATTTTGACGACAGGAGGCAGACCGAACGGCATGTCATTGCGGGCTCGGCGAGTGAATTGCCGTTAATGATGCAATTAATGGAGAGTGGCCGCTCTGGGGTGAATTGCGAGCGGCCATCCCCTCAGTCCTTGCCGTCCCGTCGCGGCCGCAAGAGCGCCTCGGCCAGTGCCAGCATCGTCTCCTCCAGCGTGACGAGCCGTTTCATCAGGTCCTCATGGACGGTCGTCACCTGCTTGGTCACGTCGTGCTGCACGCCGACGACCCGTTGGGAGACGTCGTCGTGCACCCCGACCACCTGGCGCAGAAGGTCCTCGCGAAGGATCTCCATGTGCTTGGTCAGATCGACCCGGGACGCCTCAATGATCTTCGACAGCGTCTCCTCGGTCTCGTCTCGATCGGGTCGCGCCCGCAACTCGTCGAGGAGGGGGTCGACCGCCTCGGACAGGCGCTTCTCCAGGGCGTCGAACCGGTCGGTGGGGTCGATGAACGGGCGGTCGCCGATCGCGGCGATCTTGCGGTGCAACTCGTTGATCTCCAGCGTCGCGGGCAGCCGGTCGAGCTGCTGATCGACCCCTTCGACGCGGTCACAGGCTCCGTCCACCTTCGCCTCCAGTGCCTGGAAATGACCCTCGACACCGCGGATCTTGCCGGACAGGCCCTCCAGCCGCCCGTCGATGCCGTCGAGTCGGCCACCGACCCCCTCGACCCGGCCGTTGACGGCCTCCAGGCCCTGCTCGACCCGCTCGGCCATGTCGTGCAGCGACTGGTCGACCTTGCCGGCCACCCCGTTGATCTCGTGCTCGAGCTTCTCGGACCGGTGCCCGAGGTCGGCGAGCGTCTTGTCCAGCCGGTTGAACCGGACCGACGCGGCCTCCATGGTGCCGGCGAGCCGGTCGAGCCGCTTGGTCAGGTCGTCCATCTGCTGGGCGGCCTGCAGCGTCGCCTCGGTGATGCTCCGGCTGGAGTCCAGCACGGCCTGGATCCGGGCCAGCCCCTCGTCGACGTTCTCGGCGATGACGCCCACGTCGGCCCACAGGGAGGGCAGCTCGGCGACCGGCTTGACCTTCTCGCCCACCGACTCGATGTGCTCGGCCAGCCCCTCGGCCCACTCCGGGGGCTTGCCGCACAGCTCGTCGACCTGTCCGCGGACGGTGTCGAGCTGGGTCGTCAGCCCGGTGAGCTCACGCTCCCGGACCTCACGGAGCAGCCACTCTATTCCCTCCAGCCGCTGGTGGATCTCGTCCAGCAGCTGGCCCGTCGAACGCTGCTCATAGACATGATCTTGCGCCGCGCGGGCTAGCAATTCTCGCATTCGGTCCGAGACCGGCTGACCCCCTGTCTGCAGGAAGTTGTGATTGGTGTCCACCCGGGTACTCCTTCGTTCGCCCTGCCGGAAATGGCGGCGGCATGGATCGCGAGGAGACACTCTATTGAGCTGACCAAGGTCATCGAGCCGGAGAAAAGAAATTCAGGGGAAAGAGATTATGTCCGGTGCGGCAAAGCGCCCTTTTTCAGGCGCGGCGATGCCGGCCCTCGTACGAGATCCCGGCCGGGTGGCCGCAGACGGCGGGGGTGTGGGAGGTGCCGCGCCACATCAGGCGGTCGAGCTCGCCCCGTCCGAGGAACACCCCGCGGCAGCGGGAGCACTCCTCGAACACGATGCCGCTTCGCTGGAAGGTCACCATTCCGGCACCGCACTTCGGACACCGCAGTACGGCGTCGGCCATCGTCGTCCCCCGTCTTCGCCCGCACCCGGATCGCGGGCGCCCGTCATCGCGCCCGCGGCGCGACCTGCCGGTCGCCAAGAGTAGTCAGGCGGACACCGCCGTCACCGTGGTCTTTGCCGGACTCTGGCGTGTCGCCCCCAGCCCTGGACGGACGACCTGCCCTGCCGCCGGATGCGGGCGCTCGCGATCTCGCCCGCGCCGCGCGTGCCCCGCGCGCTCAGGCCTCCCGGCAGATGAGGGCGGTCGGGGCGTCGCCCACGCGGGTGAGCACCAGGACGCGCGCCTCGGTGCCGTCGGTGCGCAGGTCGCGGCGCAGCCGTTCCACGTCTCCGGCGAAGCCGCGCTTCATGATCGTCAGAGTGCCCGTCCGCTGGGCGCGCAGCGCCGCCCGTACCCGCTTCACGCCGAACGGCAGGACGTCCAAAATCTCGTACGGGCGCGCGAACGGCGTCGCGCGCGACACGTCGGAGGTGATGTAGGCGATCCGCGGGTCGGCCAGGGCCCCGTCGAGCAGGGCCGCGGCCTCGGCGACGAGGTGGGCCCGGACCACGGCGCCGTCCGGTTCGTACAGATAACGGCGCCAGCCGGCCACCGGCGGCGCCCCCAGGGCCGGATCGGCCACCAGGGTCGCCGGCTCCCGGTCCTGTCGCAGCAGAGTCGCCCGGCGCGGCGTGTCGCCCGCCAGGTCGCCGAGCCACAGCGCCGCCTCCTTCACCTCTCCGGCGTCGGAGATCCACTCCGCCTCCGCGCCCGGCGGGACCGCCTCGTGCGGGATGCCCGGGGCGACCTTGACGCAGGCGCCCGGCGCGCGGCCGGCGAGGTCCAGCACCGTGCCGAGCGGCGGCAGGTACGCGTCCGGGTCGAACACCCGCCCGCGGGCCGTACGGCGGCCGGGGTCGGCGAAGACGGCGGCGTACCCGCCCGGGTCCTGCGCGGCGGCGTCGCCGGTCCGTACGTCCGCCAGGTCCGCCAGGCCGAAGGCGCGGAGGTTGGCCCGCGCGACGGCGGCGGTGAGCGGATCGAGCTCGACGCCTACGCCGCCGACGCCCGTACGGGCGCGGGCGAGGAGATCGCCGCCGATGCCGCAGCCGAGGTCGAGCACCCGGCCACCCGGGGAGAGCCGGTCGGCGAACCGCCGCGCCCGGTGGCGGGCGACACTGGCCCGGGTGGCCTGTTCGAGGCCCTGCGGGGTGAAGTACATCCGGTCCGCGTCGGCGCCGAACTTCGCCCGGCCGCGCTCCCGGAGCCGGGCCTGCGTCAGCGCGGCGCCGACGAGGTCGGCCGGGTGGCGGGCCCGCAGGCGGGCGACCATGGCAGGCAGCGTGCGCTCGTCGGCACCGGCGGCGCCGATCTCGCCGAGCAGTTCTTGACCTTCCGGGGTGAGGAGCTCCTCGAACGCGGCGATGTCCACCCGACGACGGTAGTCGCCGGACGCACCCGGGACGCAGCTGGCCACCGGCGAAGATTCACAAACGGCTCATATAACGACAGGTGGGCGGCGCGCGGGGGTCCGTGTTGACGGGTTCCCGGACCCCGGCATAATCTCCAACTGGCACTCTCCCTATGAGAGTGCCAATCAAGCGACAGGCTGGTCTGGCACCCGCGACGGCAGGCCACCATCGTCGCGTCTCCAACATGCGGCTGGCCGATCTGGTCGGCCGAGGATACGCAATCGAAGGGGAAGGTCAGATCGTGTCGACCGCCACCAAGGTTGTTCTCAAGCCGCTCGAGGACCGCATCGTCGTCCAGCCTCTTGAGGCCGAGCAGACCACCGCGTCGGGTCTGGTCATCCCGGACACGGCCAAGGAGAAGCCCCAGGAGGGCACCGTCCTCGCCGTTGGGCCGGGTCGCTTCGACGACAAGGGCGAGAAGCGCGTACCGCTCGACGTCAAGGTCGGGGACGTCGTCCTCTACAGCAAGTACGGCGGCACCGAGGTCAAGTACAACAACGAGGAGTACCTCGTTCTGTCGGCCCGCGACGTGCTCGCCGTCGTCGAGAAGTAAGACACCCGAACAGATGCGCCGCCCCGGTCGTACCCCATTGAGGGTGGCCGGGGCTGCGCACGTCCCCGGACATCCATACTTGGAGCTTCCCAATGCCGAAGATCCTGGAGTTCGACGAGGGAGCGCGCCGCGCCCTTGAGCGTGGCGTCAACGCCCTCGCGGACGCCGTCAAGGTGACGATCGGCCCGCGCGGCCGCAACGTCGTCATCGACAAGAAGTGGGGCGCCCCCACCATCACGAACGACGGTGTCACCATCGCGCGTGAGGTGGAGCTCGACGACCCGTACGAGAACCTTGGCGCGCAGCTCGCCAAGGAGGTCGCCACCAAGACCAACGACATCGCGGGTGACGGCACCACCACCGCGACGGTCCTGGCGCAGGCGCTCGTCCGCGAGGGGCTGCGCAACGTCGCCGCCGGCGCGTCGCCGATCAGCCTCAAGCGGGGCATCGACGCCGCCGCCAACTACGTCTCCGAGCAGCTGCTCAAGTCGGCCCGTGAGGTGACCGACAAGGAGTCGATCGCGCACGTCGCCACCATCTCCGCCCAGGACGCCAAGATCGGCGAGCTCATCGCCGAGGCGTTCGACAAGGTGGGCAAGGACGGTGTCATCACCGTCGAGGAGGCCCACACGATGGGCCTGGAGCTGGAGTTCACCGAGGGTCTCCAGTTCGACAAGGGCTACCTGTCGCCGTACATGGTGACCGACCCGGAGCGCA
The DNA here is from genome assembly GCF_040679475.1 of Actinoallomurus sp. NPDC052274. Taxonomy (NCBI): domain Bacteria; kingdom Bacillati; phylum Actinomycetota; class Actinomycetes; order Streptosporangiales; family Thermomonosporaceae; genus Actinoallomurus; species Actinoallomurus sp. NPDC052274. The sequence continues at coordinate 146,421 of NZ_JBFAUT010000016.1, read as the reverse complement.
TGGAGGCGGTCCTCGAGGACGCCTACATCCTCATCCACGACGGCAAGATCTCCAACGTCACGGAGTTCCTGCCGCTGGCGGAGAAGGTCGCCCAGACCCGCAAGCCGCTGCTGGTCGTCGCCGAGGACGTCGAGGGCGAGGCCCTGGCGCTCCTCGTGCAGAACAAGCTGCGCGGCACGTTCGTCAGCGTCGCGGTGAAGGCGCCGGGCTTCGGCGACCGCCGCAAGGCGATGCTGGAGGACATGGCCGTCCTCACCGGTGGCCAGGTCGTCACGGAGGCCGTCGGCCTCAAGCTCGACAGCGTCGACCTCGACGTGCTGGGCCGCGCCCGGCGCGTGACGGTCACCAAGGACGCCACCACGGTCGTGGACGGCTCGGGCGAGGCGGCCGCGATCGAGGACCGGATCCGCCAGATCCGCCGCGAGATCGAGGGCAGCGACTCCGACTGGGACCGCGAGAAGCTCCAGGAGCGGCTCGCCAAGCTGGCCGGGGGCGTCTGCGTCCTGCGCGTCGGCGCCGCGACCGAGGTGGAGCTCAAGGAGAAGAAGCACCGCCTCGAGGACGCCATCTCCGCCACCCGCGCGGCGATCGAGGAGGGCATCGTCTCCGGCGGCGGCAGCGCGCTGGTGCACGTCTCCAAGGAGGGCTTCGACGCCCTCGGCCTGTCCGGTGACGAGGCCACCGGCGCCGAGGCGGTCCGCCGCGCCCTGGTCGAGCCGCAGCGCTGGATCGCCGAGAACGGCGGCTGGGAAGGCTACGTCGTCGTCGCCAAGGTCGAGACGCTGCCGGTCGGCTCCGGCTTCAACGCCGCCAGCGGTGAGTACGGCGACCTGATCGCCCAGGGCGTCATCGACCCGGTCAAGGTGACCCGCTCCGCGGTCAGCAACGCCGCGTCGATCGCCGGCATGCTGCTCACCACCGAGGCGCTCGTCGCCGACAAGCCCGAGGAGGAGCCGGACGCCGCCGCGGGCGGCCACGGCCACGGCCACGGTCACTGATCATCGATCGGCCGCGACACCGCGGCCGGCGGATCACACGGATGCCCTCGCCACGCGCCTGGCGGGGGCATCCGTCGTTCATCGGGCACGGTCGGTGACCGCGATCGACGCTGCCATCACACTCAGCGACCGTGATCGTTCGCGTGGTCACACTCAGCGACCGCAATCGCGTTGGGATCAGCACTGTGACCATTCCGTTGTCGTCAACGATGCAGACAGGCGCGATCTCGGTGGGCATCATGCTTTCGTGACCGAGGGAGCGATCGCCGGGGCCGCGGTTCGGGGTGCCACCGCCGAACTACGGGGGAGACGACCGGCTAAGGCGGACGACAATGACCTCAGGGAACTCACGATCCTTGCCGTCCAGGGAGACCGCGAAGCGGTCGAATCCCTGATCGGACGGGTCCGCCCGATGGTCGTGCGCTACTGCCGGGCACGGCTCGGCCGGGTGTCCGGGCAATACCACATCGCGGACGACGTCGCCCAGGAGGTGTGCATCGCCGTCCTCGGCGCGCTGCCGCGCTACCGCGACATGGGCCGCCCCTTCGCGTCCTTCGTCTTCGGCATCGCGTCACACAAGATCGCCGACGCGCTGCGCAGCGCCATCCGGGCGGCCGTGCCGACCGAGGACCTGCCCGACGGCCCCGACGAGGGCCCGGGCCCGGAGGAGACGGTCGTCCGCTACATCGAGGCGGAGCGCGCGCGGGACCTTCTCGACCGGTTGCCGGATCATCAACGGGAATTGGTCCTCTTGCGGGTGGTGGCGGGTCTGTCCGCCGAGGAGACCGGTAATGTACTGGGCATGTCAGCCGGGGCCGTACGCGTCGCCCAGCACCGGGCTCTCGCCCGTCTTCGAGCGATGGCGAGTGAGGAGTCGATCGCTTGACCGGTGGGGGTTCCGCCACTCCCGAGCCGCTCGACCTCAGTGAGATCACCAGCAGCGGCGATCTGTTCGACGCCTTGGCCGCACGCCGCGTCACCGATCCGGGTTCCGGATCCGCCGTCTCCGACGACCCGGCCGCCCGTCTGCTGGCCGCCCTGGTCGCCGACGTGGACGCGGGCGCACCACCACTGCCCGCCCCCGCCCGCGTCTCCTGCGCGACGTCCAAGACCTCCGGACGCCCCGTGGTCCGGGCGTTCGTCACCTTCGGCGCGGTCGCGGTCATGCTGACGACGGCCGGCGCCGCGGTCGCGGGCGGCGGCGGGCCGAAGGCGCACGCTCCATCGGCCCGGCACCAGCTCACGGAACGCTCCAAGGCCCGCATCGAGTCGATCGGCCGGCCGCTCCCCAGCGGACCCCGGCCCGCGGTGGACCGGACCCCCGCCGGCAAGGCGGACCCCACACCGACCACGACCAAGGCGTCCGCGTCGCACACTCCGAAGAAGGGGCGCGGCTCCGCTTTCGTGGCGCCGTCTTCGGCGCGGCCCTCCGGCAGCCCCTCGGCGACCCCGACCTCGACCCCGTCGCCGGGTACGCCGACCGAGTCGCCCTCGCCGGTCTCGACTCCGACCGCGACCCCGCAGCCTGATGACACCGCCATCGCGCCGCAGCGCCGGGCGCGGCACCAGGTCACCGAGCCGAAGGCGGGCGCGCCGGACCGGACGGTACGCGCCCGGTAAGGCACCGGAGCGACGCGTCCGGTAGCGGCGGATTTCCCCGCATGTCGGGCACCATGGGCGGGGCTTTTGCCGAGCATCCGGTACGGCCCCGCACGACCGCCCCAAGGAGATGGCGGGCGATCTCGACAGATCACCCACCCGGGTCGTCCGGCCTGTCTTATCGGCGTCTACTGAGAGAAGAATTCTCTCCCCTGAGTAGACACCACCAGAAACGACGCTCCGCCCGGCGGGCGGACTCTGCCCGGCCGACACGGTCCGCACACGCACAGGTCGACCAGCGCATGATCCACCGGCCAGGCATTGGACGCCTAGCTCGACTGGCCTTCCTCGCTGTCGATGACGCCGTCGACGTACCCGCGGGCGTACTCCCAGCTGACGTAGTCCTCGGGGGCCGCGGCGATGGCCGGCTCGTGGACCCGGGGCAACCCCTCGTCGAGTAGGTGGCGCAGGTTGCCGTGCAGGAGGTCCCAGTCGATGTGGTGCGCGCGACCGCAGTCGCCGCACTCGACGGTGAGGCCCTTGATGCCGAGAGGCTCCAGGAGAGCGCGGAAGACCTCCAGGTCGGCGAGGTCGGCCAGCACGTCCTCCCGCTCCGTCGTGCTCAGCGGAGCGGTCTCGTCGCTCGGGTCGCCGAGCGCCGACGCCGGGTCCTCGGGATCATTCGCGAACGGATCGAGCGGAGCGTCATCGTGCACAAACCCACGCTACCCGAGTATCGGCCGCCGATTCGTGCCTTGTCGCCGCGCTTGGCCGGTCGTTCGACGCGGCGGACTAGGATGGGAGGAACGCTTCGCTGATCAGGCCCGACACCGCGACCCCTTCCGGATGATGCCCATGACTTCCGCGCCCGAGCACGCCAAGTTCGCCCCCCAGGGGCTCACCTACGATGACGTGCTGCTCGTGCCCGCCTACTCCGATCTCGGACCGGGTGACGCCGACACGACGAGCCGCCTGTCGCGATCGATCACGCTGCGCATCCCGCTCGTGTCCGCCGCGATGGACACCGTCACCGAGGCGCGGATGGCCGTCGCCATGGCCCGCCAGGGCGGGCTCGGCGTGCTGCACCGCAACCTGTCGATCGACGAGCAGGCCCAGCAGGTCGACCTCGTCAAGCGCTCCGAGGCCGGCATGGTGAACAACCCGGTGACCTGCTCGCCGGACGACACCCTCGCCGACGTCGAGGCGCTGTGCGCCCACTATCGGATCTCCGGTGTTCCGGTGACCGACGCCGACGGCGTGCTCGTCGGCATCGTGACCAACCGCGACATGCGGTTCGAGACCAACGCCGCGCGCCCGGTGCGCGAGGTGATGACCCGGATGCCGCTGGTGACGGCCCCGGTCGGGGTCTCCCGTGACGAGGCGTTCGCGCTGCTGCGCGCCAACAAGGTGGAGAAGCTTCCGCTCGTCGACGGCGCCGGCCGGCTGCGCGGCCTGATCACGGTGAAGGACTTCACCAAGAGCGAGCAGTACCCCCTCGCCACCAAGGACTCCGCCGGCCGCCTCGTGGTCGGCGCGGGCGTCGGTGTCGGCGAGGAGGCCGAGCTGCGCGCGAAGGCGCTGATCGAGGCCGGTGTCGACGTCCTGGTCGTGGACACCGCGCACGGGCACTCCCGCGGCATGCTCGACATGGTCGCCAAGCTCAAGGCCAACAGCGGCGCCGACGTCATCGCGGGCAACATCGCGACGCGGGCCGGGGCGCAGGCGCTCGTCGACGCCGGTGCGGACGCCGTCAAGGTCGGCGTCGGCCCGGGCTCGATCTGCACGACCCGGGTGGTCGCCGGTGTCGGGGCGCCGCAGGTCACCGCGATCTTCGAGGCGGCGCTGGCGTGCCGGCCCGCAGGCGTACCGGTGATCGGCGACGGCGGCCTGCAGTACTCCGGCGACATCGCCAAGGCGATCGCCGCGGGCGCCGACACGGTGATGCTCGGGTCGCTGCTCGCGGGCTGTGAGGAGAGCCCCGGCGAGCTGATCTTCATCAACGGCAAGCAGTACAAGACCTACCGGGGCATGGGCTCGCTCGGCGCGATGAAGAACCGCGAGCGCGGCGGTTCCTTCAGCAAGGACCGGTACTCCCAGGAGGACGTGACCGGCGAGGACAAGCTGATCCCCGAGGGCATCGAGGGCCAGGTGCCCTACCGCGGGCCGATCGCCGCCGTTTCGCACCAGCTGATCGGTGGCCTGCGGCAGGCGATGTGGTACACCGGCTCGCGCACCATCGGCGACCTGCAGGAGAACGGCGTGCTGATGCCGATCACCGGGGCGGGCCTGCGGGAGAGCCACCCGCACGACATCCAGATGACCGTCGAAGCGCCCAACTACCAGGTTCGCTGAGAGTTTCCTCCGGCCGTGGCCCGCTGCGGTCACGGCCGGCGCATGGAGAGGACGTACATGGCTGAGGTCGAGATCGGGCGGGGCAAGAGCGGCCGTCGGGCGTACGCGCTCGACGAGATCGGCATCGTCCCGTCGCGGCGCACCCGGGATCCGGAGGAGGTCAGCGTCGCCTGGCAGATCGACGCGTACCGCTTCGAGATGCCGCTGGTCGTCGCCCCGATGGACAGCGTGGTCAGCCCGGCGACGGCGATCGCCATCGGGCGCCTCGGCGGCCTGGGCGTGCTCGACCTCGAGGGGCTGTGGACCCGGTACGAGAACCCCGACTCCCTGCTGGCCGAGATCGCCTCGCTGGACGACGCGGCGGCGACGCGGCGGCTGCAGGAGCTGTACGCCGAGCCGATCAAGGAGGAGCTGATCGGGCGGCGCATCGAGGAGATCCGGGACGCGGGCGTGACGGTCGCGGCGCGACTGTCGCCGCAGCGCACGGCGCAGTACCACAAGGCGGTCATCGACGCCGGGGTCGACCTGTTCGTGATCCGCGGCACGACGGTCAGCGCGGAGCACGTCTCCGGGCGGGCCGAGCCGCTCAACCTCAAGCAGTTCATCTACGACCTCGACGTCCCGGTGATCGTCGGCGGCTGTGCCACGTACACGGCGGCCCTGCACCTGATGCGCACCGGCGCGGCCGGCGTCCTCGTCGGGTTCGGCGGCGGCTCGGGCCACACGACCCGTACGGTCCTCGGCGTCGCGGTGCCGATGGCGACGGCCGTCTCCGACGTCGCGGCGGCCCGGCGCGACTACCTCGACGAGTCCGGCGGCCGGTACGTCCACGTCATCGCGGACGGCGGCATGCGCCAGTCCGGTGACATCGCCAAGGCCCTCGCGGTCGGCGCGGACGCGGTGATGGTCGGGTCGCCGTTCGCGCGGTCGACGGAGGCGCCCGGCCGGGGCTACCACTGGGGCAGCGAGGCGCACCACGAGGAGCTGCCGCGCGGCAAGCGCGTCGAGCTCGGATCGATCGGCACGCTCGAGCAGATCCTGTACGGCCCGTCGAACGTCGCCGACGGCTCGATGAACCTCATCGGCGCGCTCCGCCGGGCCATGGCCACCGCGGGCTACTCCGACCTCAAGGAGTTCCAGCGCGTTCAGGTCGTGGTGGCGCCGCACTAAGCCGTATTGAGCCCTCCGCGCGGAGACGCGTGCCGAAGCTCACATCCGTCCCTTTGACGCAGTGCGTCGGCCGGTAAGTGTTTTGTGACGGCCGGGGTACCGACGTAGCGTGGTGACGCAGACGTCGAGGGAGTAGGGCATGGCGGTTGAGGACGCTGAGAACCAGGTGAACCGGTCGCGGCTCGGCCCGGCCGAGCGCGCGGCGGCGCTGGACCGGATCGGCGGCGGCGAGGAGTTCGACGTCGTCGTCGTCGGCGGCGGGATCGTCGGTGCCGGGGTGGCCCTGGACGCCGCGACCCGGGGCCTGAGCGTGGCGCTGGTGGAGGCCCGTGACTTCGCCGCCGGCACCTCCTCCCGGTCGTCCAAGCTGATCCACGGCGGCCTGCGCTACCTCGAGCAGCGCGACTTCGAGCTGGTCCGCGAGGCGCTGACCGAGCGCGGGCTGCTGCTCGGCCGGATCGCGCCGCACCTCGTACGTCCCGTGCCGTTCCTGTTCCCGATGACCCACCACGTGTGGGAGCGCGCCTACATCGGGGCGGGCGTGGCCCTGTACGACGCGCTGTCGCTCTCGATGGGGCAGGACCGTGGCGTGCCCCATCACCGGCACCTGACGCGCACCCAGGCGCTGCGCATCGCCCCGTCGCTGCGCCGGGACTCCTTCGTCGGCGCGATCCAGTACTGGGACGCCCAGGTGGACGACGCACGTTACGTCATGATGGCGCTGCGCACGGCGGCGGCGTACGGCGCGCAGATCGCCTCGCGCACGCAGGCCGTGGGCTTCCTGCGCGAGGGCGAGCGGGTGACCGGCGTGCGCGTGCGGGACCTGGAGTCCGACCGGCAGCTCGAGGTGCGCGCCAAGCAGGTCGTCAACGCGACCGGGGTGTGGACCGACGACATCCAGGAGCTCGTCGGCGGGCGCGGTCAGATCCACGTCCGCGCGTCCAAGGGCGTGCACCTGGTGGTGCCCCGGGACCGCATCCACTCCTCCAGCGGGGTGATCCTGCGCACGGAGAAGTCGGTGCTGTTCGTCATCCCGTGGGGCCGGCACTGGATCATCGGCACGACCGACACGGCCTGGGACCTGGACAAGGACCACCCGGCCGCGTCCAAGGCCGACATCGACTACGTCCTCGAGCACGTCAACGCCGTGCTGAACACGCCCCTCACCCATGACGACGTCGAAGGGGTGTACGCCGGGCTGCGCCCGCTGCTGTCCGGCGAGTCGGAGGAGACCTCGAAGCTGTCCCGCGAGCACGTGGTCGCGCACCCGGTGCCGGGCCTGGTCGTGATCGCCGGCGGCAAGTACACCACCTACCGGGTGATGGCCAAGGACGCCGTGGACGCGGTCGCGCACGGGCTGGACGGCAAGGTCCCGGAGTCCTGCACGGACCAGATCGCCCTGGTCGGCGGCAACGGCTTCCAGGCGGCGTGGAACTCCCGGCACCGCCTGGCCGAGTCCTCGGGGCTGCACGTGGCGCGCGTCGAGCACCTGCTGCGGCGCTACGGCACGCTGACGGAGGACCTGCTCGCGCTGATCGAGGAGCGGCCGGACCTCGGCAGGCCGCTCGAGGGCGCCGACGACTACCTGCGCGCCGAGGTGGTGTACGCCGCGACCCACGAGGGCGCCCGGCACCTCAACGACGTGCTGACCCGGCGGACGCGGATCGCGATCGAGACGTGGGACCGGGGGATCGGCGCGGCGCGCGAGGCCGCCGAACTGCTCGCGCCCGAGCTGGGCTGGTCGACGGAGCAGACCGAGCGGGAGATCGAGTACTACCACAAGCGCGTCGAGGCGGAGCGTGACTCCCAGGCGCAGGTGGACGACCAGGACGCCGACGCGACCCGTCGCGGGGCGCCGGACATCGTCCCGGTCGCCACTCCCTGAGGTTTACCGAGAATCTGAGATTCCGGCGGCCGGATCCGGCCGTTCAGTTCGCCACGAATACCGGCATATGTCGGCTTTTGACAGCAGCGACTCCTGTAGGGTTTCCGGGCTAATGGTGCTAATGCCCGAAAAATCCGGCTTGGACAGGAGTTCGCGTGGCAAGGTCGCTGACGCGCACGGTGGCAGTACTGACGACCGGCCTGCTGGTCGCCGGAATCGCGGCGGAGGGTGACGCCGCCCCCTCCGCGCACGGGCGCGCCGCCGCCGCCGTACGGGCGGCCGGGTCCGGCATCGACGCGCAGGCGCTCAGTGAGACCGAACTGCTCGGCGCTCAGGCCAAAAAGAAGAAGAAGAAGGTGAGCGTACGGACCGGTCCGGTCTTCAACTCGCCGACGGGCAGCAAGACCAGGCAGCACGCGATCGCGACCCAGGTCGCCCAGCTCATCGCCGGCGCGCCCAAGGGCGCGGTCATCTACGTGGCGATGTACCACTTCTCCACGCAGGACCTGGCCACGCAGCTCGTCAAGGCGAAGAAGCGGAAGGTCAACGTGCGGGTGGTCCTGGACAATGAGTCCGCGGGCTACAAGGCGTACAAGACGCTGAAGAAGGCGCTGGGCACGAACCGGAAGAAGTCCTCCTGGGTCACCCTGTGCGCGAAGGGGCGGGGCTGCATCGGGCCGCAGTTCAACCACAACAAGTTCTTCCTCTTCTCCACCACGCGCAAGTCGAAGAAGGTCGTGGTCCAGACCTCGGCGAACGCCACGTACAACGCGCGTGACCTGCAGTGGAACGACGCGCTGACGCTGAAGAGCGCGAGCGTGTACGCGGCCTACCGGCGCTACTTCTACGACCTCGCCAAGCAGCACCACACCGGCAATTACCACCGGACCGTGCGCGCCGGAAAGTACCGGATGGACTTCTTCCCCTGGTCGACGGGCGACCCGGTCAGCCAGGCGCTGGACAAGGTGTCGTGCACCGGCGGCACCCGCCTCCGGATCGTCATGGGCCACTTCACCTGGCGGCCGATCGCGCAGCGCCTCTGGAAGCTGGACGACGCCGGGTGCCAGGTCCAGGTCGTGTTCGGCCACGTGGGCCAGTCGGCCCTGCGGGACCTGACGAAGAAGGGCGGCCGCCACGGCGGTCCCGAGGTGCGGTACCTGCCGGAGAACGGCCACGCGTACGAGCACTCGAAGTACCTGCTGCTCGACGGCCGCTACCAGGGCAAGACGCAGAAGGTCGTGTTCACCGGCAGCAGCAACTACACCGACCCCGGCTTCCACGCCCACGACGAGGCGATGATCACCATCGCCGACGCCGCCCTGGAGAAGAGCTACGTCACGAACTTCGGCACGGTCTTCGGACGCGGCAAGGCCATCACGTCCGCCGACGCCGGGATGAAGGCGTCCGGCGTCGTGGAGCCGGACTACGCCGACGACACCGCCGAGAGCGACAACTGACGCCGGGCCCCGGGCCGTACGGGTGAGCACGCCCGACCGTACGGCCCGGGGCGTGCGTCACTCCGGGGACGAGCCCAGGAGGAGGCCGACGCCGGGGCCGTACAGCTCGGCCGGCACCCGGTCGGGGTCGAGCAGGTGCTGCAGCGCCAGCCCGAACTCGATCGCCATGGCGAGCGAGGCCCGGTCCTCGGGGGACATCTCTGACGAGCCGGTGGACAGCCCGGCGGCGATCTCCTCCCGGCGGGCGTGGTACCAGTCGGCGATCCGCCAGCCCGCCGAGAAGTCGCGCATCCCGAACAGCCACAGCTCGACCAGCAGGAGCGCCCGCATCCGGGTCTCCTCGTCCGACATCCGCTCGACGTAGTGCCGTCCGATGTCGGCGGACCGCTCGTCCGGCGAGCGCTCGGAGTCGCGCAGGGCGGGGCAGGTGCCGAGGCCGGGCTCGGCCTGGGTGTAGCGCTCCAGCAGGGCGAGGACCAGGTCCGACTTGCCGGCGAAGTTGGAGTAGACCGCGCCCTTAGTGAGCCCGGCCTGGCCGGCGATCTCGTCGAGCGAGGCTCCGCGGATCCCCCGCTCCGCCCACAGCCGCTCCGCCGCGTCCAGGAGGGCGGCCCGGGTCTGGGCCCGCCGTTCCTGCCGGGGTGTGCGGACCTCTTCGTTGCCTGTGGACCGGTCCGGGCCGGAGATCATTCTGCCCCCTCGTCTCGACGGTTCCTCGCCTCACTCTCCGGAATACACCGTGTACCGCAATCCGAGCCAGCAAATGCAGAACAAGGTGACTCCGGAACGCACCGAAATGGCATTGAGGACAGGAGATGTGGCGCTGACCACGCAGGCGAATCATTACCGGGCAGTAGCCATGAGGAGGACTCGCGTCTTAGAGTTCCGTGCATGAACGCACCCGCAGCGGCGTCCACCGACGCGCGCGTCACCGTTCCCGACCTGCCCGCGGAGGTGGTCGAGCGGCTCACCTCCCGCGTCGCCTCCAGCGGCGCGACGGTCCGGATGGCCGCGCCGTTCAGCGGAGAGCCGGTCGCCACGCTGCCGGTCTCGACCGGGGCGGACGTCGCCGCCGCGTACGAGCGCGCCCGCGCCGCCCAGGAGTCGTGGGCGCGGCTGTCCCCGGCCCGGCGCGCCGAGCCGTTCCTGCGGTTCCACGACGCGATCCTCGACCGCCGCGCGGACATCCTCGACCTCGTCCAGCTCGAGACCGGCAAGGCCCGCCGGCACGCCTTCGAGGAGGTCCTCGACGCCGCGGGCTGCACGCTCTACCACGCGCGCCGGGCCCCGGGCCTGCTGCGGCCGCGCCGCCGCCAGGGCATCATGCCCGCCGCCACCCGCGTCATCGAGCTGCGCCATCCCAAGGGCGTCGTCGGGGTCATCTCGCCGTGGAACTACCCCCTCGCCCTCGGCCTGACCGACGCCGTGCCCGCCCTGCTCGCCGGGAACGCGGTCGTCCACAAGCCGGACACCCAGACCGCGCTGTCCACCCTGTGGGCGCTCGACCTGCTCATCGAGTGCGGACTGCCCGAAGAGCTGTGGCAGGTGGTGATCGGCGATCCCGAGCGGATCGGCGACCCGCTGATCGAGGGCGCCGACTACGTCGCCTTCACCGGATCGACCCGCGGCGGCCGGGCCATCGCGGACAAGGCCGCGCACCGGCTGATCGGCTACTCGCTCGAACTCGGCGGTAAGAACCCCATGCTGGTGCTCGACGACGCCGACGTCGACCGGGCCGCGCAGGGCGCCCTGCGCGCCTGCTTCACCAACGCCGGCCAGCTGTGCATCTCGATCGAACGCCTCTACGTCGACGAGAAGATCTACGACCGGTTCGCCGAGCGCTTCGTGCACCGGGTCAAGAACATGCGGCTGGGCGCCGGGTTCGACGCCGACATGGGCTCGCTCACCTCCCAGCGCCAGCTCGACACCGTCACCCGGCACGTGGAGGACGCCGTGGCGAAGGGCGCGCGGATCCTCGCCGGCGGGCGGCCGCGCCCCGGCGTCGGGCCGTACTTCTTCGAACCGACCGTCCTGGAGAACATCGCGCCGGAGATGGAGGTGTGCGCGGGCGAGACGTTCGGCCCGGTCGTCGCGCTGTACCCCTTCTCCTCCGACGACGAGGCGGTGCGCCTGGCCAACGCCACGCCGTACGGGCTCAACGCCAGCGTGTGGACCGGCGACGTCGGGCGGGGCCGCCGGCTGGCCGCCCGGATCAAGGCCGGCACCGTGAACATCAACGAGGGGTACGCCGCCGCGTACGGCTCCTACGACGCGCCCATGGGCGGGATGAAGGAGTCCGGGGTGGGCCGCCGGCACGGCGCCGAGGGACTGCTCCGCTACACCGAGGCCCAGACGGTCGCCAGCCAGCACGGCTTCGGCTTCGAACCGGTCCTCGGCATGTCGTACGAGACGTACGCCGCCCTGCTCACGAACGGCCAGAAGCTGCTGAAACGCCTTCGCCTCAGGTAGGAGCGCACGCATGGACTACGACGTCCTGGTCATCGGATCGGGCTTCGGCGGCAGCGTCACCGCCCTCCGCCTCACCGAGAAGGGGCACCGCGTCGGCGTACTCGAGGCCGGGCGCCGCTTCGACGACCCCGACGGCCCGCCCGGCCGGCGCCACCAGGACCTGCCGAAGACGTCCTGGCGCACCCGCCGCTACCTCTGGGCGCCCGGCCTCGGGATGACCGGCATCCAGCGCATCCACCTGCTGCGCGGCGAGCGGGGCTCGCGCGTCCTCGTGCTCGCCGGGGCGGGGGTCGGCGGCGGCTCGCTCGTCTACGCGAACACGCTGTACGAGCCGCCGCAGCCGTTCTTCGATGACCCGCAGTGGCGGCACATCACCGACTGGAAGGCCGAGCTGCGGCCGTACTACGCGCAGGCCAAGCGGATGCTGGGCGTCCGCGCCAACCCGACCATGACCCCCGCCGACCGGGCGATCAAGCGGGTCGCCGACCGCATGGGCCGCGGCGACACGTTCCACCTCACCCCGGTGGGCGTCCTGTTCGGCGCGGAGCCGGGCGAGGCCGTCGACGACCCGTACTTCGGCGGTGCCGGACCGCGCCGCACGACCTGCACCGAGTGCGGTTCGTGCATGACCGGCTGCCGCGTCGGCGCCAAGAACATGCTCACCGAGAACTACCTCTACCTGGCCGAACACGCCGGCGCGAAGATCATCTCCATGGCGACCGTCACCGCCGTGCGGCCGCGCCCCGGCGGCGGCTACGAGGTCGAGGTGACGCGGACCGGACGGCGCGGCGCGCGCTGGCGGCGCACGCTCACCGCCGAGCAGGTCGTCCTCTCCGCCGGCACGTACGGCACCCAGCGCCTGCTGCACCGGATGAAGAACTCCGGCACGCTGCCGCACCTGTCCGACCGCCTCGGCGTACGGACCCGGACCAACTCCGAGGCGATCCTCGGCGTCGAACGGTTCCGGAGCAAGGGCGAGGACCACTCGCGCGGGCTGGCGATCACCTCGTCGTTCCACCCGGACGAGCACACCCACATCGAACCGACCCGGTACGGCCCCGGCTCGAACGCCATGGGCGGCCTCCGCTCCCTGCTCATCGACGGCGGCGGCCGCGTGCCCCGCTGGGTCAGGTTCCTCGGACAGGTGGTGACGCACCCCTGGGACCTCGTCCGGTTGCCGAACCTGCGCAACTGGTCACGGCGCACGATCATCGCGCTGGTCATGCAGACCAACGACAACTCGATCACGGTCGAGCCGTCGCCGTCCGGGCGCGGCCTGCGGGCCCGCCGAGGGCACGGCGAGCCGAGTCCGACCTGGATCCCCCAGGCGCACCGCGCGGTCCGGATGCTCGCCGAGGAGGTGGGCGGCTTCCCGGGCGGCACCTGGCTCGACCTGTTCAACATCCCGACGACCGCGCACTTCATCGGCGGCTGCACGATCGGGAACTCGCCGGAGGAGGGCGTCATCGACCCGTACCACCGCGTGTACGGCCATCCGGGCCTGCACGTCGTGGACGGCTCCACCGTCTCGGCCAACCTCGGCGTGAACCCCTCCCTCACCATCACCGCCCAGGCCGAGCGGGCCATGGCCCTCTGGCCCAACCGCGGCGAACCGGACCCCCGCCCGGACCTCGGCGCGGCGTACACGCGCATCACCCCCGTGGCCCCGAAGAACCCGGCCGTCCCCGCCGACGCCCCCGCCGCCCTCCATCTCCCCATCACCCCCGCCTGACCTCGACTGCGACAGGAGCCGGTCGTCAGTTCGGGTAGTGGTGGATCTCGGCGAGATGGCCCGCCGCGGCGGCGAACTTGGCGTCATCGGTGAGCAGTGGCAGGTCCAGCGCTTCGGCCAGCGCGACGTACATCGCGTCGTAGGCCGTCAGGTTGTGCCGCAGCTCCAGGACTCGTGGCTGGAGCGGCTGCATCGGATATCGGGTGATGCTCAGGTCGGCGTAGTCCGCGAGCATCTGCCCGGCCCGTTCGACACTGATCCGGACCTCGGGCTTGGACGTGATCGTGAAGCCCCGGACAACGCTGGACACCTCCGCGTCGATGAGCGTTGGGGCATGTACTCGCCGGGCGAGGCGCCGACGGAGAAGGTCGTCGCCTTCGACGTTGGCCAGCAGCCGGACGATGATCGAGCAGTCCACGACGAAGGTCATCGGCGGCCGTCGTTCATGAACTCTCGCACGTCGTCCAGGCTGTAAGTGATCGGCGCGCGGGTCGCGATTCGGTCCATGACCTCTTCGATCGACGGATTGGCGGCCGCCTCGGTCATGAGATCACGCAGGTAGGCGGCGAGGGATTGCCCCCGGGCCTCCGCACGTTGCCTGAGCTTGACGACGACGTCGTCGGGGACGTCGCGCACCTGAACCACGGTTCCCATGACTCCAGCTTAGCTCTTCTGCATGCACAAAGCATGCAGAATCTCGTCGGGTCATCGATTCGGGGAGATGTCCAAGAACGATCTCCTCGGGGTGGCGTGCCCGAATGGCGGCTCTGGGGAAGGTTGCGTACTGCGATGCGATACGCACGCTACGTAATCAGACTACGCGGAGGTGTTGGACGATGGCCATTTCGATGGACATGAACAAGGTGCTGGACCGCAACTACGAGGACATGGACATGAAGAAGCTGGTCGACGCCCCGGTGGAGGCTCTGGCCGGCGTCAGCGAGAGTGACGCGGAGATGCTGAAGAAGGCGTTCGGCATCAAGACGATCGGCGACATGGGCCGCAACAAGTACATGCAGGCCGCCTACGCGATCGTCCACCTCGCGGAGGCATGTAAGTAGCGGCCGGACGTACCGCATCGCCGTCGCCATGGACTCCTGATCGCCCTGCTGTGCCCGTCGATGGCGACGGCGAAGACCTGCCGAGCCACGTCAGGACCGGTAGGCGGCCAGGAGGGACTCGCGGTCCTCGGCCGGGAGGTGGCGGACGGCCTCGCGGAAGGCGACGCCGGAGATCCGGTCGGTACGCTCGCGGACCCAGGAGGTCACCCAGCCCGGGTCCCGCTTGGACAGTTCGCGCAGGACCCAGCCCAGCGCCTTGCGGACGAAGAACTCCCGCTCCTCGATGAGCGCGTCCCCGTACTCCGACAGGCGGGTCAGGTCGGCCTCGCCGGTACGGATGCCCCGGATCAGGGCGAGCAGCGCGGTTCGCCGGATCCAGAGGTTGCCATCGCCCGGCCACAGATCGAGCGTCGTGGCCAGCCGCGGGTACCGCCAGATGAGAGCGCCGACGATCTTGATGGCGAGGACGTCGACGTACGCCCAGGTGTGCGACTCACGGATCATCCGCTCGATGATCGGCAGATCCCTCGCCTTCAGCAGCGCCCAGTTGCGGACCAGGACCTCGACGGCGGCCATCCGGGACTCGTGCACGGGCTCGTGCCAGAGGTCGCGGGCGAGGGCCAGGGTCTGTTCCCGGTCCCTTCCGGCGGCGGCGCGGACGGCGACCTCGCGGATGGCGGGAACCGGGACGCCGAGGTGCGGCAGGTCGCTCTTCAGATAGCACTTCTCCCGCTCGGCGCGGGCGGGATTCCCGAGGGTGCGCAGCTCGGCGACGAGGCTGTCGGAAGGGTTCACGCGGTCAGTATGGGACGCTGGTCCGACGGCGCGGCGTTCGCGCAGGCAGCAGGCCCCTAGACTGGGGACATCCCGAACTTCCGAAAGGCGTTCTCGGTGTCCGTCGAGTCAGTCGAGCAGTCCTTCGACACGGTCCTCGTTGTCGACTTCGGCGCGCAGTATGCGCAGCTCATCGCCCGTCGCGTGCGCGAGTGCCACGTGTTCAGCGAGATCGTTCCCTCGACCATGCCGGTCGAGGAGATGCTGGCCAAGCGGCCAAAGGCGATCATTTTGTCCGGCGGTCCCGCGTCGGTGTACGAACCGGGCGCGCCGGCCGTGCCCACCGGCCTGTTCGAGGCCGGAGTGCCCACCCTGGGCATCTGCTACGGCTTCCAGGCGATGGCCAAGGAGCTCGGCGGCACGGTCGCCAACTCCGACATCGCCGAGTACGGCGCGACGCCGCTCACGGTGCTCGACCAGGGCCGGCTCCTGGCGGGGCTGCCCACGGAGCAGTCGGTGTGGATGTCGCACCGTGTCACGTGCAGCGCCGCCCCGACCGGCTTCATCGTGACCGCCAGCACCGAGAGTGCCCCGGTCGCCGCCATGGAGGACGCCGCCCGCGGGCTCTACGGCGTGCAGTTCCACCCCGAGGTGATGCACACCGAGCACGGCCTGCAGGTGCTCAGGCACTTCCTGGAGGCGGCGGGCTGCCGCCCGTCCTGGACGATGGTCAACATCGTCGAGGAGTCGATCGAGGCCGTACGCGCCCAGGTCGGCGACAAGCGGGCGATCTGCGGGCTGTCCGGAGGCGTCGACTCGGCGGTGGCCGCCGCGCTCGTGCAGCGGGCCATCGGATCGCGGCTGACCTGCGTGTTCGTCGACCATGGGCTGCTGCGCAAGGGCGAGGCCGAGCAGGTCGAGAAGGACTTCGTCGCCGCGACCGGCGTCGACCTGAAGGTCGTCGACGCGGCCGACCGGTTCCTCGGGGCGCTGGACGGCGTCACCGACCCCGAGACCAAGCGCAAGATCATCGGCCGGGAGTTCATCCGGGTCTTCGAGGAGGCCGCCCGCGAGATCGTCGAGGAGCACGGCGAGGCCGTCGAGTTCCTCGTGCAGGGCACCCTCTACCCGGACGTCGTCGAGTCCGGCGGCGGCACCGGCGCGGCCAACATCAAGTCCCACCACAACGTCGGCGGGCTCCCCGAGGACCTTCAGTTCTCGCTGGTGGAGCCGCTGCGCACGCTGTTCAAGGACGAGGTGCGCCGGCTGGGCGAGGAGCTCGGCCTGCCGGCCGAGATCGTGTGGCGGCAGCCGTTCCCCGGCCCGGGCCTGGGCATCCGGATCATCGGCGCCGTGACCCGCGACCGCCTCGAGGTGCTCCGTGAGGCCGACGCGATCGCCCGCGAGGAGCTCACGCGCGCCGGCCTCGACCGCGACATCTGGCAGTTCCCGGTCGTGCTGCTCGCCGACGTCCGCTCGGTGGGGGTGCAGGGCGACGGCCGCACGTACGGCCACCCGGTCGTGCTGCGCCCGGTGACCAGCGAAGACGCCATGACGGCCGACTGGGCGCGGCTGCCGTACGACGTGCTGCAGCGGATGTCCACGCGGATCACCAACGAGGTGGCCGAGGTCAACCGCGTGGTCGTCGACATCACCAGCAAGCCGCCGGGCACCATCGAGTGGGAGTGACTCCCCGGCCGTGCCCCCGGCCCGGCGCGGCGCTCGCCGACCGGGCTGGGGCGCGGGTCACGCCGGGCTGAGCACGCCCTCGGCGTCGAGGGTGGCGGCGACCCCGTTCACGACGGCGGCCACGCGCAGGCCCTCCTGCACGAGCTCCCGCGAGAGGCCCTGCTCGCGCAGCGTCTTCTCGTGGGAGTCCAGGCACCGGCCGCAGCCGTTGATCGCCGACACGACGAGGCACCACAGCTCGAAGTCGGCCTTGTCGACGCCCGGGTTGCCGATCACGCTCATCCGCAGCTTCGCCGGCAGCGTCGAGTACGTCTCGTCCTCGAGCAGGTGCGTCGCGCGGTAGTAGACGTTGTTCATCGCCATGATGGCCGCGGCGGCCTTGGCCGCCTGGAACGCCTCCGCGGACAGGCGGTCGGCGGCGTCCTCCGACAGCGCCGCGATGACCTGCGGGCTGCGGGTCGCCAGCGCGGCGGCCAGGACGGAACCCCACAGCTGCTGCTCCGACAGCTGCGACGTGGACGTCACCGATCCGAGGTTCAGCTTGAGGTCCTTGGCGTACGCCGGCAGGGCGCTCTTCAGGGTCTCGACACCACTCATCTCATCCTCCAATGCTCCGAAGAAAGGCTGACGGGGCTCGCCCCCAGAGCCCCGTCATGACGACGGCCGGCCGCAGCACCAGCGGCCGGCCGGCGATGAGGCGGTCGATCAGGCGCCCGCCATCAGCTTCTTGGCGTCGAGCGTGGACTCGCCCTTGTTCCAGTTGCAGGGGCAGAGCTCGTCGGACTGCAGCGCGTCGAGGACCCGCAGGACCTCCTTGACGTTGCGGCCGACCGAGCCCGCGGTCACCATCGTGAACTGGATCTCGTTGTTCGGGTCGACGATGAAGGTCGCGCGCTGGGCCACGCCCTCGTCGGTGAGCACGCCGAGTTCCGCGGACAGCTCGCGCTTGACGTCCGACAGCATCGGGAACGGCAGCTCGCGCAGGTCCGGGTGGTCCTTGCGCCAGGCGTAGTGGACGAACTCCGAGTCGATGGAGACGCCGAGCACCTGCGCGTCCCGGTCAGCGAACTCCTCGTTCAGCCGGCCGAACTCCGCGATCTCCGTCGGACAGACGAAGGTGAAGTCCTTGGGCCAGAAGAACACGACGCGCCACTTGCCGTCGTAGGACTTGTGGTTGATCCGCTCGAACGCGTTGTCGGGGTCGAGCGAGACGCACGCCGTGAGGTCGTACTCCGGGAACTGATCACCGACCGTGAGCACTCGTAGGCCTCCTTGCCAGACGGGTGTTGGATGTGTTCCAGGGTGCCTTAGGTATCGTTGATCTGCGAAATCGGCTCCCCCGAAGGATTTCGATAGGAGATTACTATCAGTCGCCCGACCGTCGCCCAGCTTCGCGCGTTTCTCGCCCTGGCGGAGCACCTGCACTTCCGGGAGGCCGCGGCGGCGCTCCGGTTGAGCCAGCCCGCGCTGTCCGGCGCGGTGGCGGCCCTGGAGGAGACGCTGAACGCCCGCCTGGTGGAGCGCACCACGCGGCGGGTGCTGCTCACCCCCGAGGGCGAGCGCGTCGCGCGCCGCGCCCAGCGGGTGCTGGCCGAGCTCGACGGCCTGGTCGAGGAGGTGTCCGCGCCGCGCCGCCCGTTGAGCGGCCCGCTGCAGGTCGGCGTCATCCCGACCGTCGCGCCCTACCTGCTGCCGGCCGTGCTGCCCGACCTGGTTCGCGGGTACCCCGACCTGCGGCTCGCCATCCGCGAGCAGCGGACCGCCGCCCTGGTGGAGGACCTGCGCGGCGGCCGGCTCGAGGTCGCGATCCTGGCCCTGCCGGCGGATGAGGGGCTCGCCGAGCTCCCGCTGTACGAGGAGGACTTCGTCCTGCTCGCGCCGGAGTCGTACGGGCTGGGTCCCGGGCCGGTCGGCCGCGACGTGGTCCGCGACCTGGACGTGCTGCTGCTGAACGAGGGGCACTGCCTGCGGGACCAGGCCCTGGAGATCTGCCGGGAGGCCGGCGCCAGGCCCGGCGACGCCACGTACGCGACGAGCCTGGCGACGCTCGTCCAACTGGTGTCCGGCGGTCTCGGCGTGACGCTGGCGCCCGAGTCGGCGCTGCCGGTCGAGACGCGCCGTGACGAGCGCCTCACCGTGACCCGGTTCGAAGATCCGGCGCCGTACCGCCGGATAGGGATCGCCTATCGGCCGACGAGTCCGCGCGCCGACGACTTCGCGCTGCTCGCCGAGACGGTCCGGGCGGCCGTACGCGCCCGCCGCTGGCGGGTCCGGCTACAGGACGTCACCGGCCCAGGGGACGCCGGCCGCGCGGCGGCCCCGGCCGGCACCGGCTGAGGCCGCGGACGCTCCCCGAGCCGTATCCCGGAAAGAGGGGTTGATCGTCCGAATCCACGCTTCCCGGCCAGCATCCGCCCGCTCGGTTGACCGCGCCGCCGCGCGCCGAGCGGGCACCCGGGCCCCGGCGGAGAGCCACTCCGTCAGGACGGCTCTTTCGTAGGTGATGTCGTACTTGGCGGCGATGGGGTCGAGCTTGCGCGCGTCGAACCTTCCGCCGGTGGTGATGTGCGGCCTGGCCTCGATGAGGTCCTCGACGAAGCACTCCCAGCCGCCGGGAGAGGAGATCTGCAGCACGCGCGGAGGCGGGGTCGAACCCGGGCGCAGGGCGTGCGGGACACCGTGCGGCAGCAGAACGAACCGCCCGGGCGTGGCCCGGTGAACCCCGGCCGGCGAACTCGACGCCCAGCTCGCCGTCGAGCACGTAGACGATCTCGTCGAAGGTGTGGACGTGCGGCAGGGCGTCGTCGCCGTCGCGGTTCTCGAGGAGGGTGAAGCGCCCGCCGGTGTCGGCGACGCCCGCCTTGATGGTCGTCCCCGGTGGCAAGGTGCGCGAAGAATGCCTGCCCCTGCCCGACACGCGCCAGGCCCTGGCGGGCTTCCTGGCGCGCATCGGCCGCGTGCACGAGGAGGAGCGCGGGGTGTCCAGTGCCATCGAGGCCGCCCTGGGCGACACCGAACCACGCGGTCAGGTCGGCGCCGACCTGCTGGCGGTCGGTGCGGAGTTGCTGGAACGCGGCCGGTCCGACGGCACGCTGCGCCCCGATGCCGAGGTCGCCGACCTCTAAATGATCGCGGGAGCGGTCGCCGCCATCAGCCGGAACGCCGTGGGTGACTGGCGCCGCTTCATCGACATCGCCCTCGACGGGCTCGGCCCCCGGCCCTGAGCCCGCTGGCGGCGGGACGGATGCTCGGTGAACGCGGTGGCGAAGTGGGGCGAATGCCGCAGGGCGGCTCGTCCGCCAGGGTGTTAACCGAGCTTTTTGCCCGGCCATGGCCGCAAGGGGGCGGCCGATGGCGGTCGGGCCGGATCAGCGGCGGCGCCGGATGAGACGCCAGAGGACCAGCAGCACCGCGACGGCGGCGGCGACCGGAGCGGCCCGCTTGATGACGGCCGGACCGGCGACCTCCAGCAGGTCGATGGGCTCCGCCTCACGCCGAACCGGCGTCGTGGCAGCTCGGGCCGACTCGATGTCCGTCTCGGCGGGCACGCCGGCGGTCTTCTTCTCGCCCCCGACCTCGGCGGACGCCTCGGTGCCCGGCTCGACAGGCGTCCCGGCACCAGACTCGGCGGGGGCACCCGCGGTCTTCGCCTCGGCTCTGGCTTCGGCGGGGGCGCCGGTGGCCGTCTCGGCCGCGCGGACGTCTTGCGGCTCGGTCGGTCCGCTCTCGGGGGGAGTGCCGGTGCCTTCCGGTGCCGCTGGCTCGGACGCCAGCTCGGCGGCGAGGTTGTCGGCGAACCGGCCGATCAGCTTGCCGCCGACCTCGGCGAGGATGCCCCGGCCGAACTGCGCGGGCCGGCCGGTGACGTTCAGCTTGGTGTGCACGGTGACGCGCGTCCGGCCGTCGTCCTCGTGCAGGTGCGCCTGGACCGTGGCGGAGGCGGTGCCCGGTCCCCGCGCCTCCTTGCCGGACGCCTCGATCACGACCGTGCGGGTCTCCTCGTCACGCGAGGCGATGCGGGCCGTGCCCCGGTAGGTCACGGTCATCGCGCCGAGACGTACCTTCAGGCGGCCGGTGAACTCGTCGGTGTCGGCCTCGTCCAGCGTCGCCCCCGGCATGCAGGGCGCGATCCGCTCGACGTCGAGCAGCACCCGCCACGCCTGGTCCACCGGCACCGGAACGGTGAACTCGTGATCGAGTTCCATCGTTGCCTCCTCGCGATCGGCGGTCTGCGGGTGACATTACAGGGCAAATGGTGCGGTGACCCGCGCCCCGCCCACCTCAGGCGCATTCCGGTGCGTACCCGAGGTGAGCGGGGCGACACCGGGGTGTCAGACGCCCGCGGCGGCCGCGAGGGCGCGGGCGGTCAGGACCTGGGCGAGGTGTCGCCGGTACTCCGCCGAGCCGTGCAGGTCGCTCGGCGGACTCGTGCCCTCGGGGGCGTCCTGCGCCGCGGCCTGGAACGCCTCGCGGGAGGCCGGCCCGTCGGCGACGGCCGTCTCGACGGCATACGCCCGGACCGGCGTCGAGCCCATGTTCGTCAGGCCGACGCGTGCCTCGGCGATCTCGCCGTCCGTGCGCCGGACGAGGCACGCGACACCGACGATCGCCCACGCCTGCGCCGTACGGTGGAACTTCTCGTAGTGGAATCCCCAGCCGGTGTACTCCTTCGGCAGGCGGACGCCCAGGAGGATCTCGTCCGGCTCCAGCGCCGACGTCAGGTAGTCGGCGAAGAAGTCACGGGCGGGGATCTCCCGCGCCGACGTGACGAACACGGCGTCCATCGCCAGCACCACGGCGGGCAGGTCACCGGCCGGGTCGGCGTGCGCGAGGGAGCCGCCGATCGTGCCCCGATGCCGGACCGCCGGGTCGGCGACGGTGGAGGTGGCCGCGGCGAGCAGCGGCGCGTGCGCCTGGATCAGCGGGTCGCGGATCACCTCGTAGTGCGTGGTCATCGCCCCGACGAGCACCGAGTCGCCGTCGTCGCGCACCCCGCGCAGCTCCGACAGGCCGGAGACGTCGATGATCACCTCGGGGTAGGCCAGCCGGAGCCGGAGCAGCGGCAGCAGGCTCTGCCCGCCGGCGATGACCTTGCCCTCCTCGTCCGCCTCGCGCAGGGCCGCGACCGCGTCGCTCAGCGACGACGGCCGTACGTAGTCGAAGGTCGCCGGGATCATGCCGCACCTCCCGCGGAACCGAGGCCGCCGCCCGCGCCGGGTTCGGGCGCGCCTTCGGGCGGGGCCGAGCCCCGGCGCGCGCCGGTCAGCGCACGCCAGACCCGCTCGGGCGTGCAGGGCATGGGCACGTCGTCGACCCCGTACGGGCGAAGCGCGTCGACGATCGCGTTCACGACCGCCGGGGTCGAGGCGATCGTGCCGGCCTCGCCGACGCCCTTGACGCCCAGCGGGTTCGTGGTCGCCGGGGTCTCCGTACGGTCGGTGGTGAACGTCGGCAGGTCCGCCGCCGAGGGGATCAGGTAGTCGGCCATCGTGGTCGTCGTCAGGTTGCCGTCGGCGTCGTACACCGCCTCCTCGTACAGCGCCTGCGCGATGCCCTGCGCCAGACCGCCGTGCACCTGACCCTCGACGATCAGCGGGTTGACGACCTTGCCGACGTCGTCGACCGCGACGTACGAGCGGATCTTCACGAACCCGGTCTCGGTGTCCACCTCGGTGGCGCACAGGTGCGTGCCGTGCGGGAAGGAGAAGTTCTCCGGGTCGTGGGTCGCCTCGGAGTCCAGCGACGGCTCGAACCCCTCGGGCAGGTCGTGCGCCGCGAACGCGGCGAGGGCCACCTCCTGGAGCGTACGGGCCTGGCCCGGGACGCCCTTCACCGCGAACGACCCGGCGGAGAACTCGATGTCCCTCTCGTCGGCCTCCAGCAGGTGCGCGGCCATCCGGCGCGCCTTGTCGATCACCTTGTCGCAGGCGTTGAACAGCGCGACCCCGCCGACGGCGAGGGAACGCGAGCCGTACGTGTCCATGCCCTTGGGCGAGACGCTGGTGTCGCCGTGCAGCACCCGGACGTCCTCGAACGGCACGCCGAGCCGGTCGGCGGCGATCTGCGCCCACGCGGTCTCGTGCCCCTGCCCGTGCGCGGACGAGCCGGTGACGACCTCGACCTTGCCGGACGGCAGCACCCGTACGGACGCGTGCTCCCAGCCGCCCGCGCCGTAGGACAGCGAGCCCAGGACCCGGGACGGCGCCAGCCCGCACATCTCGGTGAAGGTGGACACGCCGATGCCCAGTTGCACGGGGTCGCCCCGGTCCCGCCGGTCGGCCTGTTCCGCGCGCAGCTTGTCGTACTCGAACAGCCGTACGGCCTTCTCGGTGGCGGCCTCGTAGTTGCCGGAGTCGTACGTCAGCCCGGAGATCGTGTCGTACGGGAACTCCTCGTGCCGGATCCAGTTGCGCCGGCGCACCTCGAGCGGGTCCAGGTCCAGCTCGTTCGCGAGCTCGTCCATCAGCCGCTCGATGCCGAACGTCGCCTCCGGCCGGCCCGCGCCCCGGTACGCGTCGGTGGGCGTCTTGTTCGTGAACACGCCGGTGCAGGTGAAGGAGTACGCGTCCATCTTGTAGATGCCGTTGAACATAAACGCGCCGAGCAGCGGGACGCCGGGCGTGACCAGCATGAGGTAGGCGCCCATGTCGGCGAGCAGGTCGACCTTCAGCCCGCGGATCCGGCCGTCGCGGTCGGCGGCGAGCGCCAGCCGTTGGATCTGGTCCCGGCCGTGGTGGACGGCCATGTTGCCCTCGCTGCGCGACTCGGTCCACTTGACCGGGCGGCCCAGCCGCCGGGCCAGCAGCAGGCAGACGACCTCCTCGCCGTACACCTGCAGCTTCGAGCCGAAGCCACCGCCGACGTCGGGCGCGACGACCCGCAGTTTGTGCTCGGGGATGCCGGTGACGGTCGCGAGCATCAGCCGCAGGATGTGCGGGATCTGGGTGGCCGACCACAGGGTGTACTCGTCGCCGACGGCAGAGCAGACGACGGCGCGGGGCTCCATCGCGGTCGGGATCAGCCGCTGCTGGACGTACCGGCGTTCGATCACCACGGGCGCGTCCCGGAAGGCCGCGTCCAGTTCACCCGCCTCGAACACCCAGGTGTAGCTCTTGTTCGTGCCCTTGTCGGTGTGGACGAGGTCGGCGCCCTCCTCGACCGCGCGCTCCATGTCGACCACCGCGGGCAGCGGCTCGTAGTCGACGTCGACGGCCTCCAGCGCGTCGACGGCGGCGTACCGGTCCCGGGCCACGACGACCGCCACCGGCTCGCCGACGTAGCGCACCTCGTCGACCGCGATCGGCGGGTGGTCGGGCAGGACCATGTCCTCGGTGACCGGCCACGCGCACGGCAGGCTGCCCTGCTCGTCGGCGAGGTCGGCGCCGGTGAAGACGGCGATCACGCCGGGCCGGGCCCGGGCGGCCTCGACGTCGATCCGGGTGATCCGGGCGTGACTGATCGGGCTGCGGAGGAACGCGGCGTGCAGCAGGCCGGGCAGTTGGATGTTGTCGGTCCAGGTGGTGCGCCCGGTGATCAGCCGGGCGTCCTCCGTACGCCTGCGGGCGCGGCCGACCTCCGCCTTCGCGTCCGGCGTACCCGGGGTGACCTGCTCGGCCACGGCCTCGGGGGCGATCTCGCTCATGAGACCTCCTTCGTCGGAGGAGTGACCGGGCGCGCTGTGCTTTCGGTTCGCTCGCTCATGAGCGCGCCTCCTCGCGCTGCTCGGTCGACCCGGCCTGGCGCATGTCGTCGGCGGCGCGGCGGACGGCGCGGACGATGTTCTGGTAGCCGGTGCAGCGGCACAGGTTGCCCTCGAGCCCGGCGCGGATCTCCTCGTCGGACGGGTCGGCGTTCTCACGGAGCAGGTCCAGGGCGGCCATGATCATGCCGGGGGTGCAGTAGCCGCACTGCAGGGCGTGCTCCTCGTGGAACGCGCGCTGCATCGGATGCAGGTTCTGCCCGTCGCCGAGGCCCTCGACGGTCGTGATCTCGTGCCCGTCCGCCTGTACTGCCAGGACGGAACAGCTCTTGACGCTGAGGCCGTCCACCAGGACGGTGCAGGCGCCGCAGTTCGACGTGTCGCAGCCGATCGGGGTGCCTACCTTGCCCAGCCGGTCGCGAAGATAGTGGGCGAGCAGGAGACGTGGTTCGACGTCGTCGTCGTATCTCACGCCGTCGACCTCTACCGACACGCGCGGCATACGTCCCTCCAGGATGTGCGGATTCCGATACGGGCAGGCCGTGCCCGGGAGGCCCTGCGGGCGTGCCGGAACGACACCCGATCGCGTACGGGAGGCGGGCCGGACCCGCCGGTCGCGTACGCGAGGCAGGCGGCGCTCACCGGCCGCGCGCCCGGCTTCCGGTGCACGGGTGGTGCTCGGGCGTCAGTCGTGGTTGAACTGGTGGTGACTGTTCACCTTGTGACTGCGTCGGGCGCCTTCACGGTGCTTGCGACGGATCTTGGCGGCGGCTCGTCTGATGCGTTTCGCACGGCTTCGCGACATCGCTTGCTCCAGTGGCAGGAGGCATGACGTGTTGTCAACGTAAGCCCGGAACGCCGCGAAAGGCCAGAGGGAGAACGAAACCTGACGGCGGGTTGACCCTGCCTCGGCCGTCCGGCGAACCCCCCCGCCGACACGCGTCACCACGCGCCCGACGCCCGCGCTGTCCCGGGTCGCCCTCGCCGAAGGCGGGCGCCCCCGTACGAGCGAACGGAAAGCTCGGTGAAAGAGCATCCGGGGGCGGCGTTCGAGCCCCGGCCGCGGACCGGATACCGCGGTTCGTCCCCGGCCGGGCGCAGGTGGCCGCGGGCAATCATCTGGCGCCGTGGCTCACCGGCCGTTGCGATGTGGTTCTCTTTCCCAATGCCGACAACGCGCCGGTCGAATGGGTCGTCGTCGACACGACGCGCATGAACGGCGTTTCGGCACCGCGTAAGGAGCAGAAGGCGGCCGTGACCGGGCTTTCGTCGGAAGGTTTCCAGCGAATTGTCCGAAGCGGTGGCATGGTGTTGTTCCGTCGCGTTTGAACGGAGGGGCCGTGACGAGTGTCGAGGAGCGTGTCGCCGGTGATCCCGGCCGGGCCGTCGCGGACGGGGAGGCCTTCGGCCGCCTGGCCCGCACCCTGGCGTTCGCTCGTCGCCACCGCGTCTTTCTCGCCGTTCTCGCGTCGGCCGTCGTGCTCCGCATGGTCGCGATGCTGGGTTTCCAGGGCGCCATGTGGTTCCCCGACTCCTATGACTACGTCAGCGGAGCCCTGAGCCTCACCCCCAACCTGATCCGGCCGAGCGGCTACTCCCTGTTCCTCTGGCTGCTGTTCCCGTTCCACAGTTTCACCCTCGTCGTGCTCGTCCAGCACGCGATGGGCGTCGCCGTGGGCGTGATGGTGTACGCGCTGCTGCGGCACCGGTTCGGGCTGCCCGGCTGGGCGGCGTCCGTGGCCGCGGTCCCCGCGCTGTTCGACGCCTTCGGCATGCAGCTCGAGCACATGATCATGTCCGACACGCCGTTCACCTTTCTGCTCACGCTGGCGATGACCCTCGCGCTGTGGGAGAAGAAGCCGAGCGCCCGGCGGATGGCCCTCGTCTGCCTGCTCGTCGGCCTCGCGGCGGTCACCCGCTCGGTGGGCCTGCCGATCCTCGTCGTCACCCTCGCCTGGCTGGTCGTACGACGGGCCGGGCGCCGCGCCGTCGTCGCGGGACTCGTCGCCGGGCTGCTGCCCGTCGCGCTGTACGCGGGGTGGTTCTCCTCCCGCACGAACCGGTTCGGGCTGACGTACAGCACGGGGATCTTCCTCTACAGCAGGACCATGCCGTTCGCGGACTGCCGGAAGATCAAGCCGCCGGTCGGCGAGCTGCCGCTGTGCATCGACACGCCTCCCGCGCAGCGAGGCCGGTCGCAGTTCTACATCTGGGGCCGGGTCTCGCCGTTCCACCGGCTCGGCGCGCGCAAGTTCACCCCGGACATCGAGAACCGGGCCGGCGACTTCGCCCAGCGGGCCATCATCGCGCAGCCGGGCGACTACGCCGAGACCGTGACCTCCGACCTGCTGCGGACGTTCCGGTGGCACCACCCGCCGTTCCCGGACTCGGACACGTACGACTACTACCTCTTCCAGCCGCACCCGCCGCAGCCGCCGTCGGTCGCGGTGGCGCGGATGCGACCGTACGACCCCGGACACGTCAAGACGAAGGTCGTCCGGCCGTACGCCTCGGTCATGCGGGTGTACCAGCGCTACTTCTTCGTGCGCGGCGCGGTGTTCGGCCTGATCCTGCTGCTGGGCCCAGGCGCCCTGGTGCGCCGGCGGTGGGACGCCCTGCTGCCCTGGACGATCGCGGTGGTGGCCATCGTCGTGCCGCCGACCACCGCCGAGTTCGACTACCGCTATGTGATCCCCGCACTGCCCGCCGCCTGCCTCGCCGCCGCCCTCGCCTTCACCCGGCGGGACGGCGACACCGATGACTTCATCGACCGGAGCGACCGGGGCCGCGCGGTGTGACCCTCCGCCAAATTCGGCGGGGGGCGAACGACTCGGACATCGCATGGACCAGAATGCCCCGGCGGCGGAGGCGGCACGAGCCGTCTCCATCCGCCGGGGCACTACTTCGTGGCCCTCTCCGGAGAGAGGGCCACTACCTCACGAACTTGCCGGACACCGAGAAGCGGCCGGGACCCTTCTGGTTGGCTCCAGGTCCGTGAACCGGACGCCCGCGTCGGTGCGGTCATCGCGGCGACTGCAAAAGAACGGTCCCTCTTCCGGGGGCCGTTCGTCGTTCAGACGCCAGCCGATCGGCTAGCTCCGCCCGAGCGTCTTGGTCCGGATGGGGGTCTCGGTGCCGGTCTTCTCCAGCGTCTTGGTCCGGATGGGGGTCTCGGTGCCGGTCTTCTCCAGCGTCTTGGTCTTGGCGCCGCTGGTCTGCCCGTCGTTGTTCCTGGCCATGCCGGCCGTCCTCTCAGTCGTTCATCGGTTGATGGCGCTCTTTAGAGACACCGTTGATCACCGTCCGTGTGATCGTCGTGCCCGCAAGCCGGTGGGGCTGGGTTTTCGTTCGGAGCCGGTGGTGCTGCCGGTCGTGGAGTTCGAGGCTCCGGCGAATCGATCGCGTCGAGGGCCGCGCGGAACCGGTTGACCGAGCGCATCAGCTCGTCGGGAAGGTCGTCGCGGCGGCTGCGAAAAGAACGACCCCGGGAAGGGGGCCGTTCGTCGTTCTCAGGTAGCGGATCAGCGCTACCGCCCGAGGGTCCTGTGGCCGACGGAGCCGCCGGCCCCGGAGCCGGGCTCAGCGCTCCAGCGTGTTGTGGTCGCTGGAGCGGCCGGTGTCGGTCCCGGACGTGCGGTCCGCCGTGCGCTCGCGGGCGGCGCCGCCGGTGTGGGTCTCGTCGCGCTCCGTCGTGAACTCGCGGGCGGAGCCGCCGGTCTGCTTGCTGTGGTTGTCGGCCATGTCAGCCGTCCTCTCAGTCGTTCATCCGTTGATGGCGCTCTATAGAGACGCTGATGGTCACTGTCCGGAGGAGCGCCGCCGGTAGCGCGCGTCCGACGTCGCTGGATTCTCGCCCGGTGCGGCCGACCGTGTGGTGCGACGTGCCTATGTTCGGATATGCCCTGCTTGGGGTTCTCGCGAGTGGACCTCACGGAACCTCCGACGGCCCGCTCGCCACAGCGGAGCGGACGGAACGCTCGGTGAAGCGGGTGGATCGCCCGCTGGTCTGAACCGTTATCCACTGGTTTCGGGTGTCGATCACCGAGCCTTCGGTGCGCCTCGGGCTGGGCGCTCTTTGGCTCGATGGGGAGGGTGTCGCGGCGGCTGCGAAAGGACGGCCCCCGGAAGGGGGCCATTCTAGGTTTCCATGCGGTGCGGGCGGTGCTGCCGGTCGTGGAGTTCGAGGCTCTTGCGTGCCGCCTCCGGATACCGGCGTACGAGCCGGTCGAGCCGGATCAGCTCGACGGCCACGGAGCCATCCGGCGCATCGATCGCGTCGAGAGCCGCGCGGAACCGGTTGACCGAGCGCATCAGCTCGTCGGGGGAGGTCATCGCTTCGGCGGGAGGGGAACGGAGATGACCTTCTTGATGAGCCGTACCGCCGTCTCGATCTCCTCCGCGCCGCAGATCGGCTTGTCCCAGCTCCACCACCAGCAGAGGCGTTCGTTCTCGTCCGGCTTGGCGGTGATGATCTCGGCGAGGTGATTACTGGTCCCCGGGGCGTGGACGTAGATCCGGGTGGGCCCCTGCTGCTGGGCGTCCAGGCCGGCCTCCTGGCAGGCGATGGTCAGTCTTCCGGCGAGCTCGTGAACGTCCTCGGTCGGATTTCCCATCCTCGTCACTCCTTGTCGTCGATTGACTACAAAGATTGACCGAGAAGTCGTACGCTGGGAGCCCCCAAATGCTTGACCGTGAGCGCACAAGAGGCACGTCCCCCGGTAGTGCGAAAGGTGTGCAGGAGATGTCGGGAAACCGAATGACCGCGCGGCAGTTCGTCGGCAAGGAGATCCGTCGCGCCCGCGAATCGAAGCAGCTCACCCGCGCCGAGCTGGCGAAGACCTTCCCGGTCTCCGAATCCCTCGTCGCATCGTGGGAAAACGGGCGACTCATCCCGAAGCCGGAATACCTACCTCACCTAATAAGCTCTTTGGGGCTTCCCGCCCTAATCCTGCGTATACTCGACGATCTGGTCAGCAGGGAGGTCGCACCCGAGTGGCTCGGCAAATGGACGGAAGCGGAGGCTGATTCGTCGGCCCTGCTCGCGTTCGCGCCGCTCGTGGTGCCCGGTCTCCTGCAGACGGATGACTACGCCCGCGCGGTCCTCTGTCTCGGGAAACCGGCTCCCCTTGATCTCGAGGGGCAGGTGAGCGTGCGACTGGCGAGACAGAAGGTGCTGACCCGCGAGGACCCGCCGCTCTACCACGCCGTGCTCGATGAGGCGGTGATCAGGCGCCCGGTCGGCGGCCCGGAGGTCATGCACGATCAATTGATGCGACTGGTGGAGCTCTCACGGCGCGATCACATCATCGTCCAGGTGATCCCGTTCAGCGTGGGGGCGCACGCCGGATTCGCCGGTGGCCCGATCGAACTGGCGAGCATCGACGGCGCGGAGGTCGCCTACGTCGATAATGCGCTCCGCGGGGACGTGATAGAAAAAACGGAAGACGTGGCGGCTATCCGGCGGCTCTGGCAGATGCTGAGCGCCAAGGCGCTGCACGAAGAGGCATCCATCGAGCTCATCACGAAGGCAGCGGAAACATGGGCAACCTGAGCTGGCGTAAGTCGACGCGCAGCACGAACAACGGCGGTAGTTGCGTCGAGGTCGCCGTTGTCGAGGAGAGCGGCAAGTGACGTGAGCGGCGCCGCATAGGCGTCGTTCCCCCGGACGTCCCCCGTCCTTGCTTACCGGAGCCAAGGGCGGGGGATTTCTCATGTCCGGCCGCTGCGGCGGGATCAGCGCTCGCGGATCAGGAGGGGCTGGTTGACGTCGCCGATACGGCCGTCAAGGTCGGAGACGGTGGCGTGGGTGACGCCGAGACCGTCGTCGGCCAGGTGGGTGCGGCAGGCCAGGTGCACCCATTCGCCATCGGGGTGGCGCAGCAGGGTGGTGGTCATCGTGGGCGGGATGGACAGCCACTCCTGGATGGGCAGCGTCGCCGACAGCCCGTTGGCGGCGTCGGCGACGATCAGCGTACGGGCCAGGCCGGTGATCTTCTGGTCCGCGATCAACGGGATGCGTACACGGGTCCAGACCTCGGCGAAGCCGCGCGGTTCACGGTCGCCGCGAATGAACCGCCATTCGATGGCCTGACCATAGCCCCAGTCGCCCATGCCGAGCAGTTCGTGCCACTCGTCCGGGTCCTGCGGGATCGGCGGCGGCTGGATCCGTTCGGTCTCCGCCGGGGGAGTGGGGCCGGTCGCGATGTGCCAGGTGCGGGCGGTCACCGCGGTCTTCCCGTCGATGACCATGTGCGCCTCGGTGAGGCGGACCTGCCGGCCGGGCCGCAGCGTGGTGACCTCGATGCGGGCGGGACGGCGCGGGATGGGGCCGAGGAAGTCCACCGAGATCCGTGCCAGGCGCATGCCGGGGCCGACGGTGGCGTCGATGACGTGGGCCAGCAGCGCGGTCGGGGGTCCGCCGTGCTGCGCGCTGCCGTCCCAGGGGCTCTCGGTGGCGATCGTCGGCTCGTAGACGTCGTCGCCGGCCGGCAGGTAGAAGGCGTCGGGCTGATCACTCATGCCCCAATCCTCCGGGACGAGGTCGCGGCCGTGGCAGGGGGGCCTGGGTCTCGCTGGGCGGCCCATCGCGTTTCGTGCTGTCTACTGAGCGGAGAAATCTCTCCGCTCAGTAGACAGTCCTGGCGGACACGATGTCACCTCGGCGGGCGCTTTGCCGGAGCCGCCCGTTCCGTTCCCCGGGGCGGTCCTCAAAGCCGTACCGATCGGTGGTCGGCTCCGCGCCGGGCTCCTGCGGTCGCCCGAACGTTCGCGTACGCCTCGAACCTCGGGTCGGATTTTCGCCAGCGGTCGCGTACGAAAAGGGGCAAGGTCGTCCAGGGTCGATGATCGAAGCGGCGTGAGGACGGGGAACATGCACAAGGTCGCCGAGTTGAAGGTGCTCTACTTCGGGACGCCGGTGGTCCTCATCGGCTCGCGGAACGAGGACGGTTCCTCGAACCTCGCGCCGATGTCGTCGGCGTGGTGGCTGGGCGACTGCGCCATGCTGGGCCTCGGCAACAGCGGCCAGACGACCGCGAATCTCCGGCGGGAGCGCGAGTGTGTGCTGAACCTCGCGTCCTCGGCGATGGTGGACGCGGTCGACCGGCTGGCGCTGCTCACCGGGAAACCCGAGGTGTCCGAGTACAAGCTGCGGCAGGGGTACCGGCACGAGCGGGACAAGTTCGGGGTGGCCGGGCTCACCGAGCAGCCCGCCGACCTGGTGAAGGCGCCGCGGGTCGCGGAGTGTCCGATTCAGCTCGAGTGCGTGGTCGAGGCGATCCACCCGTTCGAGGGCCCGGATCTGCGCGCGACGGCGTTCCAGGTGAGGGTCGTCCGCGCGCACGTCGAGGAGAACCTGATCATCCCCGGCACGCACTACGTCGACCCGCTGCGGTGGGACCCGCTGATCATGAAGTTCTGCGAGTTCTTCGGCGGCGGCCAGAACGTCCACCCGTCCCGGCTCGCCGAAGGGTGGGAGATGCCGCACCGGATGAACTATTCGGACGGCGGTTCGATGAACGACAGCTCGATGCGGGGGTTGACCGGGTCGGGCGGGAACTCCTCGGTCATCTCCTCGCCGATCGGCGTCCCGGCCGAGTCGTAGCTGTAGCCGAGCTCCAACCGCATCCTCGGATAGGCACGGAGGAACTGCTGGATGACGTCCCGGCACGCCGGGCAGGGAAACAGTTCGCTGTACATCCGCAGCCGGCCCTTGACGCGGCGATCCGGATGCAGCCGGACGAACGCCTCGATCACCTTGTACTCCGCGTGCGTCTCGCTCGGATCAGGGCCGGCGGCGCACGGGGGCGGGGTGAAGATGGGGGAGGACGGGACCGGCGCGAGATCGGGGTCATCGTTGTCCGGACCGGTGACGGCGTCCAGCGATCCGCGCTTGCCGGACACCTTGTAGTCGGCCGTGACGACGTTCTCCATGCTGCCTTTCCCGGATGGGGCCTGGGGTGATGGCCTGCGGGACGGCGCTCAGTCCAGGGGATCGCCGTTCTCCTCCACCTGCGTCATCGTGAATCGTCCGCCGGCCTCAAGGTCACGGTAGACGCCCAACTCCTCTCGGCGCAGCTCGATCAACGACAGGAGGAAGGCGCGGAAGGTCGGCCACGGATTGGTCGGCTGCTCTTCTTCGATGTAGTTCCACACGCCCGGATCGTCGCCGGCGGCGCCGATCGCCGGGAGGTAGTAGATGACGTAGCCCTGATGCATCGCGATGACCAGGGCGTCATCGAGGATCCCCGGGTCGGCCCCGTCCTCGGCGAGGATCTCCCGTGCCGACTCCTTGATCCGCAGGAGATCCTCGTAGGACCAGTCGGTGCCGCTCAGCAGCGGGTAGGGGCTCTTGCCCATGACGCGGAGGAAGTCGCGATACAGGCCTGGAATGCGGGAGACCCGCTGTACCCGCATCAGCTCGTCGATCTCCGCCTCGGAGCAGCCGACCACATCCTTCGAACGGACCAGTCCCTCGTCGAGCAGATGGTCTCTGAACTCTTCGATCGAGAAGGTTTTCGGGTTCACGTCCGCGCTCGCTTGTGATGACTGACGTTGATCCTGCTGTTCGCCGGATCAGAGACGAAATTGTTCTGTCGGCCCTCCGTGAGCGGGCCGGCTCCCTCGCGGTAAGTGTAGGCGATGTCCACTTTCATATTGGGATACCGTTGTAAGAAGTCCTGAGTTGACCGGGCACAGGCCGGACAGGGATGTCGCTCCGTGTAGAGGGTGATACGACCCCGGGTGTTGGTGTCCGGGAACTTACGGGCGAAATCCTCGTAGATCTTCTTCTCGGAGTCGTACTCTCGAGAATGGCGGCCGGCATTGCGATTCGGGAATATGTCGGGTCCACTCCGGTCGACGTCGGTAAATCCCCTGTCGGCGTAGTTCTTCTTCCCGCTGACCGCGTCGATTGTCCCGGTATGGCTGCGCCCATTCTTGTCGTACACGTGAAAATCGGACGTTGCGACGTTGGACTCTTTCTTGGAGTTCGGCAGCCTCGATCGGAGCTCCTTGTTGCGCTCGACGAGGTTTTTGAAGCGGGGATTGTCGCTCTTGCCGTGGCGGACGCTCAGCGGGCCGTGGCCGCGGGGGCCGCCTCGCGGTTTCGGGAGCATCCGGTCGACGCCGAGCTTCTTGTAGACGCCCTTCGCCGCGCCCTCGCCCGCCTTCACGGCGGCCTTGTAGCGGCCCTTCTTGCCTCTGCCCACGTGTGCTACCCGCCCATCAGCTGGTTGAGTGCCAGGTTGATCAGCTGGTCGAGTAGGAGGCTGGTGATCTCCTTGAAGATCGGGATCTCCAGGAGCGAGGCGCCGAAGGTCTCGATCGCCGTGGCGACGGCCTCGAAGATCTCTATCGCGAGCTGGACCAGTTGCACGATCACATTGATCTTCAAGACGAGGACCACGCCCGCGGTGAGCATGAGGCCCCCGCCGATCGCGGCGGCGCCGAGGCTTCCGGTGTCCAGGTTGGGGGCCGGCGATCCTTCGGCGCCCCACCTGTTCTGGAAGGCCGCCATGCCGTCGCCCTTGTTGTCGGACCAGACCCGTTGCGCGACACTGTTGAACTCGCCGACCGCGCTGGTGAGCGTGCTGTTGAAACCGAGCCAGCGCTGACCCATCTCGAAGAGCCTGGTCTCATCGGATTCGGGCCAGTTGTAGCCGAGCATTCCTAAGAGGGAGACCAGCTCTCCCGGTAGTTGCAGGCCCATGCGCGGCTACCCGAGGACCTGGCGGACGCGGTTGATCTCGAGTCCGGCCGCCTGGACGGTCTTGCCCGCGTCGGTGGCGGCGTCCTTGCCGGCGTACTCGGCCGTCTCGTAGCCGTTCGCCAGGCCGTGCAGGGCCTCGACGTGCGCGTCGAGCTCCTCGACATTCGACGAGTAGCTGTCCATCGCCATGTCGTGGATCGCCTGGTAGCACATGCCGATGAGGCTGCCGATGTCGTCCCCGCCGAAGGGGTCGCTCTGGCCGGTCATGTCGTTGGCCAGCGCCTCGAGCTCCGAGTCCAGTTTGTCGACGGCTTTTTCCAGCTCACCGGCGATCCGTCGGATCCCGGCCGGTGTGACGTCCAGTTGCTCGCCCACGGCAGCACCCCCACGCGCCCCGCTTTTCGCAAATTTTACCTTGCGGGAGCGCGGTCGGAAGATGTGAAGGTGGCTCTGTGTGAAAATTCGATATTGGCGCAGAATTTAAATCGGTTTTCGGTATGGCAATAATCGGCCATTACCACCAATGGTGATCATTATTGCGCATCGCGGGCGACGGCGTAGCGGATCTTGTCGGGACGGCGCGGCGTTTGACGCGGCGCGGTAGCGGCCTGCACACTTGGTGTCATGCCAGCGCGCCTCATGCCGACCGCCCACGTGGCCCCTTGCCACGCGGTCGCCGCGCTGTGTCCTTCGTGTTGTTGTCGCTGACCCCGCTCAGACCGACCGTCAGCCTGCGGCATGCGCCGCGCCACCGAAGGACTTCCCGGTGAATCTTTCCGTCATCCCGGATCTGACCCTGCAGGGCGCCGACAGCCCGTACGCCACCCGTCCGACCGTCACGATCGGCCGCCTGGCCGGGCTCGTCCGCACGCTCGCCGCCAGTCCCGTCGACTGGTGGCACCTCGCCCGTTTCGACGGCGTGCCCGTACGGCTGCCGGGCGAGGCGGAGATCTGGCTGTCCGCGTGGCCGCCCGGGTACCGCGCCGCTCCCGCCGCCGACGTGCTCGCGGTGCTCGCCGGAGAGCTGTCCGAACGCACGATCACCGATCACGGGGTCGCCGAGCGCGCGCTACGGGCGAACCGGATCCGCGTGTACGGCGCCGGGCACCCGCGAGAGCTCCTGAACCCCGGCCCGGCGTACGCGGTCAGCCTGCACGCCACCGTCTGATCCGTGCGGCGACCGCGTACGACGTCGGCCCGCACGCGACCGTCAGGTGAGCGTTCGGTGAACACCGTCTCTGACCCGCTGCAACTCCGATATTCCGCCCTTACGGTCATGTCACATGTCCCGCGTCTTTTCCTGGGTGATGCTGGGGGTGAGCATCGTCGCGATGGGCGCGGCGATGACGCTCGGCACCTCGGCGGCCGTGCCGTACTTCGGGCCGACCTGGCCGTTCCTGACCTTCGGCGGATCTCCGTCCTCGACGACGGTCACGACCCTGACGTGGACCGCGGCGGTGGCCGCGGGAGCGGGGGTGCTCGCGGGGCTGTACGCCCTGCGCCGGGGCGCGTGGGTGAGCCCCCGGCGGCTGCTCATCGCCGGGGCGGTCGCCGCCTGCGTCTACGCGCTGCTGCCGCCCACCGGCTCCGTCGACATGATGAACTACGCCATCTACGGACGGATCGCCGACCTGGGCCGGGACCCGTACGTCACGACGCCCCTGCGCCTCGCCCACACCGGTGACCCGGTCGGCCTGCTCCTGCCCAGCGGCTGGCAGCGGGTGCCGACGGTGTACGGGCCGGTGATGACGTTCATCCAGTGGCTCGCCGCGCACTTCGGCGGCAACTCGATGGCGCGGATCATCTTCCTGCTCAAGTGGGCCAACGCGGCGGCGTTCATCGGCACCGGGGTGATCCTGCACCGGATGACCGGCCCCGACCCGGTCCGCCGGCTCCGGGCCTGCCTGCTCTGGACGGCCAACCCGCTGATCCTGTTCTGGATGGTCGGCAGCGGGCACGCGGACGCCTTCGCGGTCTTCTTCCTGGTCGCGGCCCTGTACGCGGCGCGGCGCTCGGCCTTCGCGGGCGGTCTGCTGGGCGGCGCGGCGGTCGCCGTCAAGGCGTCGTTCCTCTTCCCCGCCGCCGGCCTCGTCATCGCCGCGTGGCTGTCCCCGGCGCGGTTCCGGCGCGCGTCGGCCGCCGTGGCCGGCCTCCTGCTGGTCGGCGGGGGCGGCTACCTGCTGGCCGGGCCGGCGGCGCTGCATTCGCTGGGCGCGCGGCTCGGCCGCAAGAAGGACCGGTACCTGCCGGTTCCGGAGTACATCCTGACCCACCACGGCCTGTACGTGGTGTGGATGGGCGCGCTCGCGGTCGCGCTGACCGCATTCCTGTGGTGGCGGTCCGGCCTGCCCTTCGCGCTGTGGCGACGGCCGTCCGAAGCGACCCGGCGGCTGCCGCTGGACGTGCTGCCCGTGGCGGTGCTGGCGTTCGGCACCACACTGGTCTCGCCGCTGCAGTACCCCTGGTACGACGCCATGCTGCTGCCGATCCTGGCGTTGCTGCCGTACCGCCGCCTGGACCGGACGCTGATCGCCCGGGGGGTCATGCTCGCGCTGTGCACGCTCCCCGGCGTGCGGGTGAACGGCTACCAGCACTTCTATGTACGCTGGGCCAACCTCGTCTGGCTGGCCGTCTTCATCGTCGTCGTCTGGTGGGGGACCCGCCGCGCCGCCGCCGGACCGCCCGCCGATTCGCCGGGACTCACGTCGCCGTCGTCGGTGTCGCCGCCGTCGTCATCCCCGGCTCCGGCCTGACCGCGTCCCGGCGGGTGGTACGGGCGGCTCACTCGGTCCGCAGGCCTTCCGGGTCCATCAGGCGCCGTACGGTCGGGAGGCTGAGCGCCGTCACCAGGAGCACCACGCCGGCGGCGACGCCGCAGATGCCCGCGACGGCCGTCCAGTTGATGGAGACCGGCTCCTCGGCGATCTTCAGCAGCAGCGCGCCGAGACCGGTCCCGGCCGGGATCGCCAGCAGCAGGCCCAGCAGCATCGGCACGGTGGTCTGCCACAGCACCGACCGGTTCAGGACGGAGCGCCGGGTGCCGAAGGCGACGAGCATCGCCAGCAGGCGGCGCCGCTCCTTCATCTGTTCCAACACGGTCACCAGCAGGACCGCCCCGATCACCAGCAGGGCGGCGACCGCGCCGATGAACAGGCCTCGGCGGACCGCGCCGAACCCGTCGTCCTCCCGGGTCCCGGTCATCATCATCACGTCGGCCATCGGATCGATGGCCGCCACGGCGTTGCGCATCCGCTCCACGGCGTCCCTGTCGGCGGTGTTCATCCGTACGAGCATGGTGACGTCCGTCATCCGGAGGACGCGGGGGCCGACGGCGGCGGGGGTGGCGAAGATGCCTTCCTCGGTCTCGCCGAGGGGGTCGGTCCGCTGCTCCGCCGGGCGCGCGGACCTGGGGATCCGCCACGACGGGCCACGGCCTCCGCCGGTGTCCTCGTCGGCGTCGACCCGGCCGGTCTCGCCCGGGCGTGGGGCGTCGGGCCCCCGGAGACCGGCGAGGAAGACGTCACCGTCGGCGCAGCGGTCGATCCGGATCACCTCCCGGAGAGCGGGGCAGTCGGCGACGGTCAGCATCACCGAGGACGCGTCCTTTCCCGAGCCCGGGAGGAGCAGGCTCGTCGTGGCCCTGGCCAGGGCCCCGCGTACGTCGGGCGCGGAGCCCAGCCGTGCGGCGGCCCCGGCGGCGCGCGTACCGTCGACGGTCTGCCGGAACGTCACCTCAGCCTGCGCGCGCGAGGTGTCCTGGCCGGTCTGCTGCACGTAGTCGCCGCGCACGCCGGTGAACATCGTCTGCAGCGCGATCGCTCCCGCGGCCGCGACGACGATGCCGCTGACGGCGCGCACGGAGGTCCCGCCGTCCAGTTGCAGCCGGCGTACCGCGAGCTGCCAGGACAGCCCACCGCCGCTCCCGAGGCGGCCGACGACCGCCTCGACGATCCACGGCAGCAGGGCCGCGATGCCGATGAGCAGCAGCGTCACCCCCGCCGCGACCTGGTACTCGTTGAAGCGTCCCAGTCGGCGAACCCCGCCGAACAGCGGATACAGCAGGGCGAGGCCGAGGACGGGGACGATCAGGCGCCACCAGAGCCGACGCCGGGCACGAGTCGCGCTGCGGACGACACCGAGCGGCTCGATCATCACCTTCCGCAGGGAGAAGAGGGTGACGAGCACCGACGAGACGGGAACGGCCAGTGCGATCAGCACCGCGGGCAGGAGCGCGGGCCGGAGGTCGGCGGCGAAGAAGCCGACGCCGAACAGCGTGACCTGCGCGACGAACACCCGTACGACCAGGAACATCAGCGCGCCGGCCAGCAGCCCGATCACCGACGCCAGCAGCGCCTCCGCCGCGGCGAAGCGCCGCGCCATGCGCTGGTCGGCGCCCATCAGGCGCAACGCGGCGAGCCTGCGGTCGCGGGATTCGCCGCCGAAGCGCATGGCCGTGCCGATGAACACCGCGATCGGCAGCAGCAGGACGACGAAGGCGATCACCACGAGGAGCAGCAGCACCGGGCCGAGGCCCTCGCCGGGGGAGCGGCTGCCGAACGACGTGACGCGCACGACGCCCGACCGCTTCGTGAGCCGATCGCTGCCGGCGTAGAAGGCGTACTCCTGCGCGCCTCCGAGGCCGGCCTGGCCGATCGTGCCGACGACGCGGTAGCCGAGACGCGGCCGCAGCAGGGCCCCCTCGCGCGAGGACAGCAGGTCCGCCAGCGCCGGTGACACCACCATCTCGCCCGGCTTCGGGAACGCCGTCACGCCGGGCGGGAGCGGTGCCCGCGGCCCCTCCGGCCTGAGGATCCGGCCTCTGATCGATTTGCGGTAGAAGTCCGTGTCCTGCACACCGATGAGGAGCGAGCGGTCCGAAGGGGCCGACGGCTCAGCCGTCGTCGCGTAGTCGCGCGCCGAGGTCCGCTCGTGACGTGCCTGGAACATCGTCGGCATCGAGGCGGCGACCAGGAGCATCATCACGCCGAGCCCGACGCCGACCGCGGTCATCGCGATCCTGCTCCACCCGGAGCGTCCGCCCGCGAACGCCAGCCGGACACCGAGCGCGAGGTCGCCGGACCACCGCGCGTACCAGGGGCGCGCCGCCGGTCGCGAACCCGCGGACGGCGCGCTGCGGTGCGGACGGCTCACGCGGGCTCGCCTCCCTGCGTCCGGCCGTCGCGTACCACGACCTCGCGGTCCGAGTAAGCGGCGATCCGCGAGTCGTGGGTCACCAGCAGGACGGCGGTGCCCGTCCTCCGGGCGGATGCGGTGAGCAGGTCCATCACCCTCTCGCCGTTCAGCGAGTCCAGCGCGCCCGTCGGCTCGTCCGCGAAGATCACGCTGGGGCCGGCCGCCAGCGCTCGGGCCACCGCGACCCGCTGGCCCTGGCCGCCGGAGATCTCCCCGGGCCGGTTGGCGGCGACGTCGGCCACCTCCAGCACCTCCAGCCATTCCACGGCCTTCGCCTCGGCGACACGGCGCCGGGCGCCGCCGAGGCGCAGTGCCAGCGCGACGTTCTCCAGGCACGACAACTCCGGTACGAGTTGCCCGAACTGGAAGATGAACCCGAACTCCGTGCGGCGGAGCGCGCTGCGGTCCGCGTCGGACAGGGTCGTCAGGTCATCGTTCCGGTAGACGACGCGTCCGGAGTCCGGTCGCAGGATGCCGGCCAGGCAGTGCATCAGCGTGGACTTCCCGGACCCGGACGGGCCCATGAGCGCCACCACCTCGCCGGCCCGGATGTGCAGCGAGGCGCCGTCGAGCGCCCTGCTCGGACCGAACGCCTTGTACAGGTCGACGCCGTACAGCAGCGGCGGGCCGTCGGCCCGGTCGCCCGCCATCGGCGCCTCCGCGGAGATCGCGTAGCTCATCGGCGCACCTCCCGCGCGAGCTCGTCGAGTCGTGCGGCGGTCAGCTCCAGCCAGCGCAGGTCCGCGTCGAGGTGGAAGAGCGCGTGGTCGCAGATGAGCTTGTCGGCGAGGTCCCCCTGCGTCTTGCGGCGGGTGAGCTCGCGCATGAGGCGCAGGTGCTCCGCCCGCTGGGTGTCGAGGACCTCGGCGGCGGCGCGGCCGGTCAGCAGGGCCAGCACCACCTTCGTGTACAGGGTGCTCTGGAGGTACGGCTCGGGCTTCTCCGGCTGCGTGAGCCAGCGTTCGACGTCGGTGACGCCGGCGTCGGTGATGGTGTAGCACTTGCGCTCCGGCCCGCCGCCCGGCTCGACGCTCTCCACCGCCACGAGGCCGTTCTTCAACAGCCGGGCCAGGGTGGAGTAGACCTGCCCGTAGTGCAGCGGACGATCCCGTCCGAACCGGTCGTCGTACGCGCGCTTGAGGTCGTAGCCGTACCTCGGGCCCGACTCCAGAAGGCCGAGCAGAGTCTGTGCGACTGACATGACCGCGACTATACACACAGGCTATACACGGCGTGTGTAGTTCCAGTGTCGTCGTCGCGATCGTTCTCCTCGATGCGCGGCGGCTCGTCAGGGTTCGCGGCGCCGGGAGCGGAACAGCCCCCGGAGCACGAGCACGACGCCCAGCGCGACGGCGACGCCGGGGACCACCCAGTCGGGGGGACGCCCGTCGAGGTAGCGCACGGCGACGCCGAGGAACACCACCCCCGCGACCAGCGACGACGGGTCGAACCTATGCCGGAACACGGGTGACCTCCATGTCCCCGACCTTTCCGCGCAGCCGCAGCGCGATGACCGGCGCGGCGCCCACCGGGGGCACCTCCGGGTCGAGCACGCGCTTCACCCTGGCCCGCGGGCCGCTCGTGATCTGCCGGTCCACGGTGATGTCGCCGAGGAACGACTGCGCGTCCAGCTCGACCCGCGCCGTGGCGGGCAGCCGGACCGTGAGCACGCCGAGCGTCACGGTCGCGGTGACGCTGACGAACTGCCCGGGGGCGAGCGGCACCGTGGTCAGGTCGACCGTGCCCTCCCCGATGACGACCTTGTGGGACTGCTCGGCACTCGACACGTCGGCGGGTCGCCAGGCCATGGTGTGCGTCCTTCGCGCGACGGCCGGGTCGCCGGCGATCGAGCTCGATGCCAGTGCCAAAGACATGATCGCTCCAACGATGATCAGCTTGCGGTCCCGGCCGAACCAGGAGCCGATGAGAAGACCGGCCGCGACCACGACGAGTGCGCCGGCGATGATGATCTGAAGGCGGCCGAGATCCGGTCGCCGGTCGCCGACGGCGTACAGCACGCCCGCCACCAGGACCGCGGTCACCAGCGTGCACACCGTCAGGTAGGACCTGCGCCGACGGGGAACGACCGGCGAGGGTCTCGGCGGCGAGGGGGGAGGCGGTTCCGTCGTGAACGGTTCCGTCGTGAACGGTTCCGTTTCGAGCGGTTGCGTTTCGAGCGGTTCCGTGCGCGCCAGACGAGCGAGATCGATCATACCGTCGGGCGCTCGATACGGGGGAGGGGTGGGGGCGGCCGGGGGAGTCCACGACGACAGCGGCCGGCCCTTCACGGCCTCCGGCAGGCCGCGCGCCATCCCCACCAGGTCGACGCCGCGGGAGCGCGCGACCAGGAGCGTCAGCGCGAACACCACGAACGCCGAGAGCGCGTCCGGCGACCCCCAGTCGCCCACGGCCGCGAGCACCGTCGCGGCGCCCAGCGCGGCGCCGAGCAGCGCCAGCGCCCCGTCGCCGTCGAACAGCCGGCGGCCGACCCGCTCGATCTTCGAAGGCCCGCCGTCGGGCGCGCCCATCAGCAGGTACGCGCCGATGTACAGCAGGACACCGACCCCCGTCGTCAGGACGAGCAGCGCGAACCCCACCCGGAACACCACCGGGTCGATGCGCGTGTAACGCGCCAGGCCGGCGCACACCCCCGTGATGAGCCGGCCCTCCTGCGCCCGGGTGAGCCGCCGTGGCGGCGCGCCGCTGTCCTCGGTCATGGGGATATCGTCGCGAACGCCGTCGCCGATCACCATCCGGGACACCCCTGACCCGTCCCTGAGCATCTCGGGGTCGGCCCAGGGACAGCCCCGATGCGATCACGCGCGGAACGTGTGACGATCGAGGTGTGCCCGAAAACCCTGGTGAGGCCGCCGACGCTCCTCCGCGCCTCGAACGACGCGCCGACGGCCGGGTGGCCGCCGGTGTCTGCCGTGGCCTGGCCGACCACCTGGGGCTCGACCTCGTCATCGTCCGCGTGGGGTTCGCCGTGCTCATCGGCGTCGGCGTGGGCGTCATCCCGTACGTCGCGCTGTGGCTGCTCGTCCCGCCGCGGGCCGACGTGCGGCCGCGCCGTGACTGGGCCCAGCTGTTCGGGTACGGCGTGGTCGTCTGCGTGCTGTCGGCGTTCACGTTCACCTCGGTCACCGAACGCCGGGCGCTGTGGCCCCTCGTGGCGGGCGGCATCGGCGTCGGCCTCATCTGGCAGCAGGCCGACCCCGAGCATCGGCGGCGCTGGGTCCGCAACACCCGTTCCCTGTGGATCCGCAGCGTCGTCGGCGCCGCCCTCGTCATCGCGGGCCTGGCCGCCTTCCTGTTGCAGAACATCCAGCACCTCGGCCAGGTCCTGGTGGGCTCGACCATCGTGCTCGTCGGGGTGGGCGTCATCGTGGCGCCCTGGCTGCTGCGCATGTGGCACGACCTCGACGACGAGCGCCGGGAGCGGATCCGATCACAAGAGAGGGCCGAAGTGGCCGCACACGTACACGACTCGGTGCTGCACACGCTCACGCTGATCCAGCGCAACGCGCACGACCCGAAAGAGGTCCAGCGGCTGGCGCGCGCCCAGGAGCGGGAGCTGCGCGCCTGGCTGTACCAGCCGAAGGCCGACGCCGAGCAGGCGCTCGCCCCCGCCGTACGCAAGATCTCCGCGGAGGTGGAGGACTACCACGGCGTGCCCATCGAGGTCGTGTGCGTCGGCGACTGCCCGCTGGACGAGCGGCTCGGCGCGATGCTGCAGGCCGCCCGCGAGGCCATGGTGAACGCCGCCAAGTACGGCGGCGGGCCGGACGGAGAGACGCCCTCCGTCTCGGTCTACGCCGAGGTGGACGGCGACGAGGTGATGATCTTCGTACGGGACCGGGGCCGGGGATTCGACCT
This sequence comes from Actinoallomurus sp. NPDC052274, assembly GCF_040679475.1. Taxonomy (NCBI): domain Bacteria; kingdom Bacillati; phylum Actinomycetota; class Actinomycetes; order Streptosporangiales; family Thermomonosporaceae; genus Actinoallomurus; species Actinoallomurus sp. NPDC052274. Next base: position 102,758 of record NZ_JBFAUT010000016.1, on the reverse strand, counting down.
CGACGGGGTACCGGCGGATCGCATGGGCGTCCGGGAGTCCATCATCGGACGCATGGAGCGCAACGGCGGCAAGGCGGAGATCCGTACGGCTCCGGGCGAGGGAACCGAAGTGAGACTGGAGTTGAAGCGCTCATGACCCGTGTCGTGCTGGTCGACGATCACCAGATGTTCCGCAGCGGCGTGAAGGCCGAGCTGGGCGACTCCGTGGAGATCGTCGGCGAGGCGGGGGACGTCGACGAGGCCGTGGCGGTGATCGCGGCGACCCGGCCCGACGTCGTGCTGCTCGACGTCCACCTGCCTGGCGGCGGAGGCGTCGAGGTGCTGCGCCGTGTGCTCGGCGGGGCCCGGAGCGGCCCGGCCGAGCACGCGACCGCCGACCGCGGCGCGACGACGCGCTTCCTGGCGCTGTCGGTGTCCGACGCGGCCGAGGACGTCATCGGCGTGATCCGCGGCGGCGCCCGCGGCTACGTCACCAAGACGATCTCCGGGCCGGAGCTGACCGGCGCGATCGGCCGGGTGGCCGAGGGCGACGCCGTCTTCTCGCCCCGCCTGGCGGGGTTCGTGCTGGACGCCTTCGCCGCGACGGACGCGCCGTCCATCGACCCCGAGCTGGACCAGCTCACCCAGCGCGAGCGCGAGGTGCTCCGGCTGATCGCCCGCGGCTACGCCTACAAGGAGATCGCCAAGGAGCTGTTCATCTCGGTGAAGACCGTCGAGACGCACGTGTCCTCGGTGCTCCGCAAGCTGCAGCTGTCCAACCGCCATGAGCTGTCCCGCTGGGCCGCCGCCCGCCGCCTCGTCTAGCCGGTGACCTCGCGCAGCTCACCGGACTCGACGTCGAAGACGAACCCGCGCACGGCGTCCTTGTGCGGGACGAACGGGTTCGCTTTGATCCTCGCGATCGACTGGCGCACGTCCTCGTCGACGTCGGTGAACGACTCGACCGCCCAGTCCGGCCTGAGGCCGGTGTCGGCGAACAGCTGCTCGCGGAACCCGTCGTCGGTGATGCCCTGCATCCCGCAGCCGGTGTGGTGGATCAGCACGATCTCGCGGGTGCCGAGCATCCGCTGGCTGATCGACACCGAGCGGATCACATCCGGGGTGACCACCCCGCCGGCGTTGCGGATGATGTGCGCGTCGCCGATCTCCAGGCCCAGCAGGCCGAACATGTCGAGGCGGGCGTCCATGCACGCCACGATCGTCAGGTGTCGCGACGGTGCGGCCGACATGCCCTCGGCGTCGAAGCCCTCGCGGTAGCGCCGGGCGTTCTGCAGGAGTTCATCGGTGACGGACATGGGTGACGGCTCCTCTACTCAAAGTGGATCACTACATTCCATCACGAAGTCTGTTTCCGGAATTCGCCGCCTCCCCTGAGCCGCCGAGACACGCGGGACGGTTCCGGTCAGCGGCGGAGCATGGGGACGTGGGGGATGCCGTCCTCGACGTACTCCGGGCCGTCGACGACGAAGCCGTACTTCGCGTAGAAGCCCGCGACCTGCGTCTGCGCGTCGAGCCGCACCGTACGGTCGCCGACGGCCTCCAGTGCCGCCTCCATGAGCCGCCCTGCCAGCCCCGCCCCGCGCGCGTGCGGTGCCGTCACGACCCGGCCGATCCGCGCGCCGTCCGGGTCGTCCAGCACGCGCAGGTACGCCTCCGGCGCGCCCGAGTCGCCGGGCAGCCAGACGTGCCGGGTGCCGGGCTCGGTGTCCCGCCCGTCCAGCTCCGGGTACGGGCAGTTCTGCTCGACGACGAAGACGTCCACCCGGAGCTTCAGCAGCGCGTACAGAGTGCCGGCGTCCAGCTCCGCGAACGACGCCACCCGCGGTTCGGTGTCACCCATGACCGACGATCCTAGAAAGCGGGCGGGCCCGCTCCTCACAGCAGGGCGGCGAGCAGGCGTTCCTGGAAGGCCGGCACGTCGCTGGCGACGGCGACCTTGACGACCGGGCGGTCGCCCTCGTCGGCGTACGAGCGGCGGTCCCACAGGGTCGTGCCGCGGGTCCGCTCGCCGCGCAGCTCGACGCGTACGGGCCGCTCGGCGTACTCGCCGAGGGACGGGTCGACGGCCAGCATCGCGGCCAGCGCGTCGTGGATCACCACGCCCCGGGTGCCGAGCGAGGCCGTGTAGGCGGCCGTGTAGAACTCCAGGATCCGCGCGGCGAACCGGGCGAGGTCGGAGTCCGCCTCGGCGAGCCGGTCCAGCCACACGCCGTCCAGCGCGGTCGGGTGGGTGGCGTCGAGCGGGACCAGCGTGACCGGCCAGCCCGCGCTCAGCACCAGTTCGGCGGCCTCCGGGTCGTGCCAGATGTTGGCCTCGGCGTGGCTGGTGACGTTGCCCTGGTGGTCGAACGCCCCGCCCATCACCACGACCTCGCGGAACATCGTCGGCAGCGACGGCTCCAGCAGCAGCGCGATGGCGAGGTTGGTCAGCGGGCCGACGGCCACCAGCGTCAGCTCGCCGGGGCGTTCCCGGCCGAGCCGGATGATCTGCTCAGGCGCGGAGATCTCGACCGGGCGGCCCGCCGGGGCGGGCAGGTTCGTGTCGCCCAGGCCGTCCGCGCCGTGCCAGTCCGGCGCGTAGTCCACGTCCTGGGCCATCGGGCGGACGGCGCCCACGGCGACCGGAACGTCGGGCAGCCCGGCGCGTTCGAGGACCCGGAGGGTGTTGAGCGCGCCGACCTCCGGGGCGACGTTGCCGTGCACGGTGCCGACGGCGACCAGCTCCGCCTCCCCGGCCTTCACGAGGCTGGCCAGGTAGAGCAGGGTGATCGCGTCATCGACGCCGGTGTCACAGTCGAGCAGGATCTTCGGTGCCACGTCGTCCGTTCCTCGGGGAGATCTTGAATAGGGGAAGGTCACTCGGCCGGGACGACCTGGAAGACCTCGGCCAGGCGGCCTTCGGGCAGGCCGCCGAGGCGGGCGCTCGCGCCCATCCAGGTGCGCAGCATCTGTTCCAGGTCGTCGCGGTGGGAGACCTGGCTGGCGTGCGCGCGCAGCGCCGCGAGCTTGCGGTCGAAGACGTCGGTGACGTCGACGTACTGGTTCGGCGACGGCCCGCCGGTGATCCAGATCTCCCGGGCGGTCCAGGCCTCCAGCCCCTCGGCCCGCAGCTCCGGGAAGGCGTACGGGTTGCGGGCGTCGGGGTAGACGGCGTCGAACGCGGCCGAGCCGACCGCCCGGTGGTCCGGGTGCCCGGCGTAGACGCGCTCGTAGTTCCGCTCGGGGCTGGGGATGACGACCCGGTCGGGCCGGACCTGCCGGATCACCCGCGCGATGTCGCGGCGCAGGTCGAGGTCGGCCTCGACGCGTCCGTCGGGGTAGCCGAGGAAGCGCAGGTCGGTGACGCCGACGCACTTGGCGGCCGCGGTCTGCTCGGCGCGGCGCAGCGGGCCCATCTCCTCGCGCGGGACGTCGTCGTCGAAGCCGCCCGCGTCGCCGTCGGTGACGAGGAGGTAGGAGACCTCGATGCCCGCGTCCACCCAGGTGGCGACCGTGCCGGCACAGGAGAAGTCGATGTCGTCGGGATGGGCCATCACCACGAGGGCGCGCTGAACGTCGTCGATCACGGTGGTCATCATAGGAAATCAACCGCTTTAACCCACCAATCAGCCACAACTCTGGCGCCAGAGGGGTCCACGGGGGTATTCCGAGTCCATGAAGAAACTGATCGGTGAGGTCGACGACGTCGTCCTCGACACCCTGCGTGGCATGGCGGCCGCCCATCCGTCCCTGCGGGTGGACCTGGACCGGCGCGTCATCGTCCGCGCCGACGCCCCGCGTACGGGCAAGGTCGGGCTCGTATCCGGCGGTGGCTCCGGGCACGAGCCGCTGCACGGCGGCTTCGTCGGGTACGGCATGCTCGACGCCGCCTGTCCCGGCGAGGTCTTCACCTCACCGGTGCCCGACCAGATCCTCGCCGCGACCACCGCGGCGTCCGGCGGGGCCGGGGTCGTGCACATCGTGAAGAACTACACCGGCGACGTGCTGAACTTCCAGATGGCCGCCGAACTGGCCGAGGACGAGGACATCGAGGTCGTGCCCGTCGTGATCGACGACGACGTCGCCGTCCAGGACAGCACCTTCACCGCCGGGCGGCGGGGCACCGGCGCGACCCTCTTCGCCGAGAAGACCGCCGGCGCGCTGGCCGAAGCCGGCGGGACGCTTCAGGACGTCGCCGCCGTGGCCCGCGAGGTCAACGAGCGGACCCGCTCCTTCGGCGTCGCGCTCACCGCCTGCACCGTCCCGGCCGCCGGGCGCCCGACCTTCGAGCTGGGCGCGGACGAGATGGAGCTCGGCATCGGCATCCACGGCGAGCCCGGCCGCGAGCGTACGAAGCTGCGCCCCGCCCCGGAGATCGTCGACGTGGCGCTGTCGGCGATCGACGAGGACATGCCGCTGTCCGGATCGGAGGTCCTCGTCCTGGTGAACGGCATGGGCGGCACCCCGCTCATGGAGCTGTACGGCGCGTACGCCGCCGTGGCGGACTGGCTCGGCGGGCACGGCGTGACGGTCGCGCGCTCGCTCGTCGGCAACTACGTGACCAGCCTGGAGATGGCGGGCGTGATGATCTCGGTCCTGCGCCTCACGCCGCGGCTCACCGAGCTGTGGGACGCGCCGGTGGACACGCCCGGCCTGCGGTGGGGGCGCTGATGGACACTCGTCGCTGGATCGAACGCTTCGCCGAGCTGGTCGCGGCGGACGCCGACCGCCTGACCGGGCTCGACGCCGCGATCGGGGACGCCGACCACGGCGTCAACCTGAACCGCGGGCTGCGGGCGGCGGTCGAGGCCGTCGGGCCGGACCTGCCGCCCGGCAAGGTGCTGATGGCCGCCGGCCGGGCGCTGGTGTCCAAGACGGGCGGCGCGTCCGGACCGCTGTACGGCGGCGCGCTGCGCAGGGCGGGCAAGGCCCTCGGCGACGCCGCCGACGTGGACGCCGCCGCGCTGGCCGGCGCCCTGCGCGCCGCGCTCGACGCCGTACAGGACCTCGGCAAGGCCGTCGAGGGGGACAAGACGATGGTCGACGCCCTCGCGCCGGCGGTCGCCGCGTACGCGGCCGCGGCCGGTGACGGACCGGCCATCGCCGCTCGGGCCGCCCTGGACGCGGCGGAGAAGGGCGCCGAGGCCACCGTGCCGCTGCAGGCGCGCAAGGGCCGCGCCAGCTATCTCGGGCCCCGCAGCGTCGGCCACCTGGACCCCGGGGCCGCCTCGACCGTCCTGCTGTTCCGCGCCCTCGCCGACGCCGCGGGCGTTGGGTGATCTCGCGGCTTGCGCCTGACGCGGCGTCAGGACCTACCGTCCCGGACATGACGCCACACGCGGACGCCGGCCGGACGCTGGCGGTGGGGGAGCTGGCCCGGCTGACCGGGCTGACCGTACGGACCCTCCACCACTACGACCGGCTCGGTCTGCTGTCGCCCGCCCGAGATTCGGCCGGTCGGCGGTGTTACGGCCCCGCCGAGGTCCGCCGCCTCCACCGGATCCTCGCGCTGCGCGGGTTCGGGCTGTCCCTCACGGAGATCGCGAAGGTCCTGGACGGTGCGGGCACCGACCTGCGGGCGCTGCTGCGCCGGCAGCTCGAGCAGACCGAGGAGCGGATCGCGGCGGCGCAGCGGCTGCGCCGCACGCTGCTGGCCGTCATCGACGCGTCGGCCCGGAACGACGAGGGGACCGGCCCGTCGCTCGACGAACTCGTCGAACTCATCGAGGTGATGATGACGATGGACCGCAAGCTCACGCGCGAGGAATTCGAGGAGATGAACCGGCGGCGCCAGGAGACGATGGACCGGTTGAGCCCGGAGGAGGTCGCCGGGCTACAGCGGCGGCGCGCCGAGGCGGCGTCCCGGCTCAGCCCCGAGGAGCTCGAGGAGATGAGCCGGCGGCGGCGGGCGCTCCTTCCCGACGGCGTCGACCTCGCCGATGAGTCGTGATCGGCGGCTTGCGCCTGACCCGACGTCAGGACTTGGCGTCGCCGTCATCACGCCGGACACGGACGCCGGCCGGACGCTGGCGGTCGGAGAACTCGCCCGGACCTGCGGGCTGACCGTACGGACTCTCCACCACTACGACCGGCTCGGTCTGCTGTCGCCCGCCCGGGACTCGGTGGGGCGGCGGTGCTACGGCCCGGCCGAGGTTCGCCGGCTGCATCGGATCCTCGCGCTGCGGGGGTTCGGGCTGTCCCTCGCCGAGATCGCCGAGGTTCTGGACGGTGCGGGGACCGATCTGCGGGGGCTGTTGCGCCGGCAGCTCGAGCAGACCGAGGAGCGGATCGCGGCGGCCGAGCGGCTGCGCCGCACGCTGCTGGCCGTCATCGACGCGTCGGCCCGGAACGCCGAGGGGGCCGGGCCATCGGTCGACGAACTCGTCGAACTCCTGCGAACCGGACCGGCCGCGCGCCCGATCGGTCGCGAGCAGGATGAGGTGGGATGCATCAGATGTCCCGAAATGCGGCACCATCTGGTGCATGAGCACCGTGGGAATCGTGCTGATCTCGCACAGCCGGGCCCTCGCCGAGGGAGCCGCCGAACTCGCCGCCCAGATGGGTGTCGGCGAGGTCGCCGTACGGCCCGCCGGGGGTGACGGCGAGGGCGGCCTGGGCACGAGCATCGACCTCGTCGAGCAGGCCGTCCGGGAGGCCGACGGCGGGGCCGGCGTCGTGCTGATCGCCGACCTCGGCTCCTCCGTGCTGACCGCCCGGACGTACCTGGAGGAGCTCGAGGACGCCCGTGCCGGCCGCCCGGGCGAGCCGGAGACGAGGGTCGTGCTGGCCGACGCGCCGTTCGTCGAGGGCGCCGTCGCGGCCGCCTCGGCCTCGGCCGGCGGCGCCGACATGACCGCCGTCGTCCGCGCCGCGAACGAGGCGTACGCCTTCCGCAAGACCTGAGAGCGGCGCGCGGCTGTCGCCGACACCCAATACTCTTCATTGAGTGTCGACGCTCGTAAGCCATCCTCTCCTCGACGGCCTCAATGACGCCCAGCGCGCGGCGGTCGCCCACCAGGGCGGTCCGCTGCTGATCGTCGCGGGCGCGGGCTCGGGCAAGACCCGGGTCCTCACCCACCGGATCGCCTACCTCCTCGCCGAGCGGGGCGCGCAGCCCGGCGAGATCCTCGCGATCACGTTCACCAACAAGGCCGCCGGAGAGATGAAGGAGCGCGTCGACGCGCTCGTGGGGCCGCGCTCCCGCGCGATGTGGGTCATGACGTTCCACTCCGCGTGCGTGCGCATCCTGCGCCGCGAGGCGAAGCGCCTCGGCTTCCCGTCGAGCTTCTCGATCTACGACCAGGCCGACTCGCAGCGGCTGATGGCGCTGGTCTGCCGGGAGCTCGACCTCGACGCGAAGCGCTACCCGCCGCGGAGCTTCTCCGCCCAGGTCTCCAACCTCAAGAACGAGCTGATCGACTACGAGACCTTCCGCGACCAGGCCGCGACGCACATGGAGAAGACCCTCGCCGAGGCGTACACGATGTACCAGACGCGGCTGCGGCAGGCCGGCGCGATGGACTTCGACGACCTGATCATGACGACGGTCAACCTGCTGCAGGCCTTCCCCGACGTGGCCGAGCACTACCGGCGGCGGTTCCGGCACGTCCTCGTCGACGAGTACCAGGACACCAACCACGCTCAGTACGTCCTGGTCCGCGAGCTGGTCGGGCAGTCCGGTGACGACGAGGTGCCGCCCGCCGAGCTCTGCGTGGTCGGTGACGCCGACCAGTCGATCTACGCCTTCCGGGGCGCCACGATCCGCAACATCCTGGAGTTCGAGCGCGACTACCCCGACGCGGCGGTCATCCTGCTCGAGCAGAACTACCGGTCCACCCAGACGATCCTGTCGGCGGCCAACGCGGTGATCGAGCGCAACGCCGACCGCAAGCCCAAGCGGCTGTGGTCCGACCAGGGCGATGGCCCCAAGGTCAGCGGGTACGTCGCCGACAACGAGCACGACGAGGCCGCGTTCGTCGCCCAGGAGATCGACCGGCTCAGCGACGAGGAGGACGTCGCGCCCGGTGACGTGGCGGTCTTCTACCGCACCAACGCCCAGTCGCGGGTGTTCGAAGAGGTCTTCATCCGGGTCGGCCTGCCGTACAAGGTCGTCGGCGGCGTCCGGTTCTACGAGCGCAAGGAGATCCGCGACCTGCTCGCCTACCTCCGGGTGCTCGCCAACCCCGAGGACACCGTCAGCCTCCGCCGCATCCTCAACGTTCCCAAGCGGGGGATCGGTGACCGGGCCGAGGCGTGCGTGGAGGCCCTCGCCGGCCGCGAGCGGATCTCGTTCTGGCAGGCGCTGCGCCGCGCCGAGGAGGCGCCCGGCATCGCCACCCGCTCGCTGAACCAGATCAAGGACTTCGTCGCACTGCTCGACGAACTGCAGGACATGGTCGAGACCGCGACGCCCACCGAGCTGATCGAGGCGATCCTGACCCGGAGCGGCTACCTCGCGGAGCTGGAGGCTTCCCGCGACCCGCAGGACGAGACCCGCATCGAGAACCTCCGCGAGCTGGAGTCCGTGGCGGCCGAGTTCGAGGAGCGCCTCGCCGCCGGCGTGGCCCCGCCGGCGGCTGGCCCGGCCGACGAGGAGGAGGAGCCGGCGCCGGCCAGTGCGGAAGGGCGGCTCGTGGAGTTCCTGGAGCAGGTCGCGCTGGTCGCCGACGCCGACCAGATCCCCGGCGGTGAGGCGGGCGTCGTGCCGCCGAGCGACCGCGGCCAGGAGGGCGTCGTCACGCTGATGACCCTGCACACGGCCAAGGGCCTGGAGTTCCCGGTCGTGTTCCTCAGCGGCATGGAGGACGGGGTCTTCCCGCACCTGCGCTCGCTCGGCGACGCCAAGCAACTGGAGGAGGAGCGGCGGCTCGCCTACGTCGGCATCACCCGCGCCCGGCAGCGGCTCTACGTCTCCCGCGCGACGATGCGCAGCTCCTGGGGCGCCCCCTCGTACAACCCGCCGTCCCGGTTCCTCGGCGAGATCCCCGACAAGCTCGTCGAGTGGAAGGGCGGCGGCCAGGGCGCGCAGGCCACCCCGGCGATGGCGTCGCTGTCGCAGCGGCCGGGCGTGCGGTCCCCGGGCAACCGCGTGGTGCCCGCGCTGTCCCCCGGTGACCGGGTCGTCCACGACTCGTTCGGCCTCGGCACCGTCGTCTCGGTCGACGGGGCCGGGGAGAAGGCCGCCGCGACGGTCGACTTCGGCGGCGACTACGGGGTGAAGCGCTTCGTCCTCCGGTACGCGCCGATCGAAAAGCTCTGACGTCCGGTACACGTACGTCAAGCAGCCGAAAAGGTTGCACGGCCGATATGGCCGGATGCGGGCGTCGACATGTGGCGCGCGGACCGTCATGATGCACCTGGGAGCACCTGCGGCCCGTTGGGAGGAAAATGGGGCGGTTCGCGCGGCGTCTCCTCGTCGCGGTCGTGTCCGCGCTGAGCACGACCGTAATCACGTCATCGGTTCTCGCGCCGCCCGCCGTGGCCTCCCCGGGACGGCCGGTGACGCCGCCGGCCGGCGGCTACCACATCCCCGCCTACCGCCCGGCGCCGGCGACGCAGCGACTGGTGGTCTGCAAGCCCGGCGCCCACCTGACCGGCCTCGCGCAGCAGTTGGCCGCCGAGTGCGGCTACCACGACATCCAGGCGGCCGTCGACGCCGTCCGGCAGCGCGGCACCACCATCTACGTCCTGCCCGGCACCTACCGCGAGCGGCCGAGCCTGGCCGCGCCGTCCGGGGCCTGCCGCGCGCTCGCCGACGCGGCCACCCTGACGTACGACCAGCAGCGCGCCTGCCCCCACCTGCGCAACCTGATCAGCGTCTCCGGCCTGGAGGATCTGCAGATCGAGGGCGTCGGCGCCGGAGTCGTCGTCCAGGGGGACCGGCCGGTCGGCGTCCGCGCCGACCACGCCGACGGCTTCTACCTGCGGGGCGTCACGGTCCAAGGGTTCAAAGAGGACGGCGTGGCGGTCGTCGAGACCGACGGGTTCGCCCTCGACCGCGTCGTCGCGCGCGACGACGGCCAGCACGGGCTCGCGGCGTACGCCACCGACCACGGCGTGATCGCCGACTGCGAGGCGTCCGGCAACGGCGACGCGGGCATCGCCACGGCCTCGGCCTCCGACCAGCGCGGCGACCGGCTGTCCGTGGAGATCCGCGGCTGCCGATCGCACGGCAACCTGATCGGCTACTCCGGGACGGCCGGCGACTCGGTGTACGTCCACGACAACGAGTTCTCCGGCAACGCCACCGGCGCGGTGCTCGACAGCAGCGTGCAGGCGGTCGGCATGCCGCAGAACCACGCGATGTTCGTGGCGAACCGCGTGTTCGGCAACAACGCCGACCCCTACCGCGACTGCGGCTCGCACTGCCCGGCGCGCGCGGTCCCCGTCGGCACCGGCATGCTCCTGGCGGGCGGCGACGAGAACACCTACGCGAGCAACTTCGTCTACGACAACTGGCGCTACGGCATCGCCCAGTACTGGATCCCGGCGAGCCGGCGCGGCGAGACCGACCCCGCCAAGCAGCGGGACACCTCGCACGGCAACCGCTACGTCGGCAACCTGATGGGCGTGACGCCGTTCGGGGCGTCCGCGCCGAACGGCGTCGACTTCTGGTGGGACGAGCAGGGCGACGGCAACTGCTGGCAGAACAACGCCTCCTCGTGGGGCCGGCCGCGCAGCGACCCGGCGGCGCTGCCCGACTGCGACCACCCCTCCTCCGGCGGGCCGTACGCCCAGCAGGGCAACCCCGCCAAGACCGCGGTCGTCACCGCCTGCGCCGGCTACGCCCCCGGCCGCCGGCAGCCCGCGGGCTGCACCTGGTTCACCGCGCCGGGCAGGCCCGCGGCCTGACCCGCGGTGCCGCGCGCGGGGCCGGTCGGCGCCGTTCCCGCGCGTAACGACTAGTCTGCGGAACAGTCCACGCACCCCGGTAGGAGGCAGTAATGGCGGGTCCGATCCGCGTCGTCATCGCCAAGCCCGGTCTCGACGGCCATGATCGCGGCGCGAAGGTCGTCGCCCGCGCGCTGCGCGACGCCGGCATGGAGGTCATCTACACGGGGCTGCACCAGACTCCCGAGCAGATCGTCGAGGCGGCGCTGCAGGAGGACGCCGACGGCATCGGGCTGTCCATCCTGTCCGGCGCGCACATGACGCTCTGCGCCAAGGTGGTCGAGCTGCTGAAGGAGCGCGACGCGCTCGACATCACGGTCTTCGTCGGCGGCATCATCCCGGACGCCGACATCCCCGAGCTGGAGAAGCTCGGTGTCGCGAAGATCTTCACGCCCGGCGCCACCACCCAGGAGATCGCCGAGTGGGTCCGCGGCAACGTCGGCGGCGAGGACTGAGCGTCAGCTCGGAGGGACCGGCAGCGGGGAGCGTTCGGCGCTGAGGGCCAGCACGACCAGGGCGGACGTCCAGCCGAGCGGGGCGACCCCGGCCTGCCGGCCGTCGTCGTCCACCTTCTCCGGGAACGACCCGAGTGACGAGCGGTGCGCGATCAGCCAGTCGAGCCAGTCGCGCTTCCCGAACCTGTCACCGATCGCCGCCGCCTCCAGCGCGAACAGGCCCGTCTCCGGGGTCCACGCGGCGCCGGCGCCGTACCTCTCGCCGGGCACCGCGCCGCCCTTCGGCAGCCGCAGCCGGTCCCGGATCCGGGCGACGGCGGCCAGCACACCGGGCGCGGGGGCCGCGAACGGCGGGGCCAGGAAGGTGACGGAGGCGTCCACGGCCCCGCCGGGGATCGGCGAACGCGGATAGCCGTACGGCCCGAAGCGCCGCTCGATGGCCGCGGCCAGCCGGTCGGCGGCCCGGTCCCAGCGCTGCGCCGCCCCGGCGTCGCCGTGGTCGGCGGCCAGCGCGGCGGCGGCCCGCAGCCCGGCCAGCATGGGCGCGCAGACGCCGAGCGTCGGCGCCTGGGGCGCCTGCTCCCGTGCCGGGCTGCGCTCCCAGTAGTCCGGGGACGGCGGCGGCAGGCCGTCGCCGCGCAGCGCGGTCGCGGACCGGTCGGCGGCCCGGCGGACCATCGGCCACAGCGTGTCCAGGTCGACCGCACGGGGGTCCTTCGCGCGCAGGAACCAGGTCGCCCACAGCACCCAGCCGAGGCTGTCGAGCTGCACTTCCCGGCCGTCCGCGACGGCCGTGCCGTCGGGCAGGTAGCGGGCGGCCCACAGGCCCGTCGGCGCCTGGGCGCGGGCGAGGAAGTACAGCACCCGCTGGGCGTCGCCGCCGTGCCCGGTCGCCGCGAACGCCGCGACCGTGAACGCCGCGTCGCGCGGCCAGACGTAGTTCCACGCGCCGTACCAGGACGCGGTCGAGGCACCGTTCGGCAGGGTCAGGATGCGCAGGTCGAGCAGGGCACGGCCGGCCGCCTCGCGCTGTTCGGGCGTGCCGCCGGGAACCGTGCCGGCGGCCAGCCACGCCTGGTCGGAGTGGATCGCGTCGGTCACCCGTGAGTCGTCGCGGGGGAGGGTCACCGGTTCGTCGCCGCCGAACGGGACGAGCCGCGCCCGGCCGTCGGGGAGCAGCAGGACGTTGCTGTCCGGGGCGTACGAGCCGCCGGCCGCCTCCTCCGGCGCGATCGGGACCCGCGCGAACGGCCAGCCGCCGTTGCCGAGGAGGCCGGGGCTGCGCCACGGGGAGTCGCCGGGCCGCGGGAGGGCCGCGGCGCAGGTCGCGCTGAGCGAGGCCACGAGGAGCAGCAGGGCGACGCGGCGAACGCTCCGTGCGGTCTTCCGCGTCACTCGCGCACCTCCCGTGCCGTCTCCGACCCGTACCAGCGGCTTCCGCCGTCGATGACGTTCCAGTACATCAAACCGCGCAGGGCACTTTGACGACTTCGACTCCTTACCCTGCCGCCATGCGCGCGACGCGTTCCGGCGGACCCACCGGCCCCCGACGTGTCGTAGAAGGACTAGGCTGCCTGGTCGGAGCGGACCGCTGGACGCGGTCGTTATCTGTCGATCCCGTTAAGGACGGACCCCCGTGGACCTGTTCGAACATCAGGCGAAGGAGCTCTTCGCGGAGTACGGCGTCCCGGTCCCCACCGGCAAGATCGCCAAGACGCCGGAGGAGGCCCGCGCGATCGCCGAGGAGTTCGCCGCGGCCGGCACCTCGCGCGTCGTCGTCAAGGCGCAGGTGAAGACCGGCGGCCGGGGCAAGGCCGGTGGCGTGAAGGTCGCCGACTCACCCGCCGACGCCGAGGAGAAGGCGCGGCAGATCCTCGGCATGGACATCAAGGGCCACACGGTCCACAAGGTCCTCGTCGAAGAGGCCAGCGCCATCGCCCAGGAGTACTACTTCTCGTTCCTCCTCGACCGCGCGAACCGGACGTTCCTGTCCATCTGTTCGGTCGAGGGCGGCATGGAGATCGAGGAGGTCGCCGCGACCAACCCGGACGCGGTGGCCAAGGTGCCGATCTCGGCCCTGGCCGGCGTCGACCGGGCCAAGGCCCGGGAGATCGCGACCGCCGGCCGGCTGCCGGCCGAGGCCCTGGACGGCGCGGCCGAGCTCATCGAGCGGCTCTGGGCCGTCTTCGTCGACGAGGACGCGCTCCTCGTCGAGGTCAACCCGCTGATCCTCACGCAGGACGGCCGGGTCGTGGCCCTGGACGGCAAGGTCACCCTCGACGACAACGCCACCTTCCGCCAGGCCGAGCACGAGGCCCTCGAGGACAAGGCCGCGGCCGACCCGCTCGAGGCCAAGGCCAAGGAGAAGGACCTCAACTACGTCAAGCTCGACGGCTCCGTCGGCATCATCGGCAACGGCGCGGGCCTGGTCATGTCCACCCTCGACGTCGTCGCGTACGCCGGTGAGGAGTTCGGCGGCCAGAAGCCGGCCAACTTCCTCGACATCGGCGGCGGCGCCTCGGCCGAGGTCATGGCCAACGGCATGGAGATCGTGCTGGGCGACCCCGACGTCAAGAGCGTCTTCATCAACGTGTTCGGCGGCATCACCTCCGGGGACGCCGTCGCGAACGGCATCGTCCAGGCCGTCAAGCTGCTGGGCGACCGCGGCGAGACCGTCGACCGGCCGATCGTCGTCCGGCTCGACGGCAACAACGCCGAAGAGGGCCGGCGCATCCTCAACGAGGCCGCGATCCCGGTCATCCAACAGGTAGAGACGATGGACGAAGCGGCGCGCCGTGCCGCCGAGCTGGCCGCGCAGGGGGCATGAGATGGCGATCTGGCTGACCGAGAACAGCAAGGTCATCGTCCAGGGGATGACCGGCGGCGAGGGTTCCAAGCACACCGCCCGCATGCTGCGCGCCGGCACGAACGTCGTCGGCGGCGTCAACGCCCGCAAGGCCGGGCAGACCGTCACGCACGAGGGCCGGAACCTCCCGGTGTTCGGCACCGTCGCCGAGGCGATGGAGCAGACCGGCGCCGACGTGTCGGTGGTCTTCGTGCCGCCGAAGTTCACCAAGGACGCCGTCGTCGAGGCCATCGACGCGGAGATCCCGCTGTGCGTCGTGATCACCGAGGGCATCCCGGTGCACGACAGCACCTGGTTCTGGAAGCACGCGGTCGAGAAGGGCGGCAAGACCCGCATCATCGGCCCGAACTGCCCCGGCATCGCCTCCCCGGGCAAGTCCAACGCCGGCATCATCCCGGCCGACATCACCTCCCCGGGCCGCATCGGCCTCGTGAGCAAGTCGGGCACGCTGACCTACCAGATGATGTACGAGCTGCGCGACATCGGCTTCTCCACCTGCGTCGGCATCGGTGGCGACCCGGTCATCGGCACCACCCACATCGACGCGCTCGAGGCCTTCCAGGCCGACCCCGAGACCGACGCGATCGTGATGATCGGTGAGATCGGCGGTGACGCCGAGGAGCGCGCCGCCGCGTACATCGAGCAGCACGTCACCAAGCCGGTCGTCGGGTACGTCGCGGGCTTCACCGCCCCCGAGGGCAAGACGATGGGCCACGCCGGCGCGATCGTCTCCGGCTCCTCCGGCACCGCCCAGGCCAAGAAGGAGGCCCTGGAGAAGGTCGGCGTCCGGGTCGGCAAGACCCCGAGCGAGACCGCCCGCCTCATGCGCGAGATCATGTCCGCCTGATCCACGCGAGGCAGCCTCCGAAGACGCCCGGCCGGGCCCACCCCGGCCGGGCGTCTTCGCGTCCGCGACCTCCCGGGTGCGTGCCCGCGCGCCTGTGCCGAGGATTTTCGTCGCTGGAGCGACGGAAATCCTCGGCACAGATGACCGCGTCGACTCAAACAACACGTCCAGGTCATCGACAAGCTCGATCACGGCTGGCGTTGCTGCCGGGCTTTGGCCCGGATCGTGCGGGTCATTCCCTTTACGGCCACGCCCCGCGTGCCTGACCTCCCAGCGCCTGTTCCGAATGTGTCACTGACGGTGAAGACCTGCGGATTCGCCGCTGTAAGCGTGATACTGGGGGACAGAGAGGATACGAAAACGCTGCGTATCCGCGGTCCCTGATATCGGCCGAGGTGGACGCAACATGCCAGCCGACCCGAAAGCCATCGGTGCGCGCCTGCGCTCAGAACGACTGAAGCGCAATATGACCATCGCCGCGCTCGCCGAAACGTTCCGCGACGCCGCGAGCGAACGTGATCGCCGCAGCATGCCGAAGCTCAAAGACCTATGCCGGACGATCCGCGGCCATGAGGCCGGGGAGCATCCGCCTGGCCCCCGTTACCGGATGCTGTACACCGCCGTGTTCGAGATGACGGAGGAGGCATTGTTCGGCGACTACGACGCAGAGAGCGCAGGGGCGTCCACCTGGCCAGTTCCGGGCGTCGATTTGAACGGCACGTTCACTATCGATGACCATGAACGCCTCACGCTCGCCATCCAACAGCCGGTACGGGTCGACATGACGGTCGTCGACTCTCTCGCAACCATCCTGGCCATGCAGCGCCGTCTGGATGACACGCTCGGCCCTTCCGCGATCCTGTCGGCCACGCTCGCCCAAACCCGTACTGTCACGCAGCTGCTTCGCGAGACCCGCGGCAAGGTGCGCGACTCGCTTGCTCCTGTCGCCGCCGAATGGGTCCAGTTCAGCGGATGGCTACATGCCGAACTACGGAACGACACCTCGGCTGCCCACACGCTGACCGAAGCGGAAGAGATGGCCGACGACGCCGAAGACGGCATACTCGCCGCACAGGCCGCGAACTTCAAGGGCTACCTCGCCCGCCAGCAGGGTCGACCGAGGGCGATCGTCCGCCACTTCCTGGCCGCCTACCACACGTCCGGCGCGCACCCCGCGCAACGGCTGGGTGATGCTGTCCAGGCGGCCCAGGGGTACGCCCTGCTCGGCGAGCAGGCGGCCGCACGGCGTCTCCTCAACGAAGCGGGTGCCTTAGAAGATGAAGCGATCCGGCAGTTGCCGCCCGGAACCGCATACTGGCTGACGCCCGACTTCCACCACGTCAACATCGGCCTGGCGCTGCTGGCCCTCGGCGAGTTTCCCGACGCGGCGGAGCATCTCGCGGCTGGTCTGGGCTCTCTTCCGGCGGATCAGCAAGACGCCGAGTGGACCCGGGAGTACCGCAGAGCGCTCGCTGAAGCCGAAGGTCGGGCATGATCGTCGGGTTCGCTCGTGTCAGATTGCTCGATCTGCGGCTGTTGTCCGTTGTATCCCTGGTGGCTCGCGTACGGGCCGGTGCCGAATGCTCGGAGAACGTTCGCCCGGGGTCTGGCATGGAGGCTTTGACCCTTTCCTGAATCGCGGTTGCCGAGCATTCGGTACGCCTAAGGCAGTGGCAGGCGAGGCACCGCCGGTGCCTGGCGGGGCTTCTTGCACGGTGCGCCCGGTAGGGGAAGGGCGACACGCCGGGCGGGTGCGCGGAATCGCATCGCCGGTTCGGCGCTGCCAGCATGGTCAGGCCCCGGACCGAATGAGGAGTCCCCATGACCACGACCGATCACGACGACGCGGAGCTCGAGGACACCGGCCCGTCCCCGGTGGCCGAGACCGTGACGCGGCCGCTCGCCGTCACCGGCATCGTGGCCGCCGTCTGGGCGGCGGGCATCGGCCTGACCGTGCTCGTCACGATCACGCTGATCGGCTGGATCGCCGCGCCGCGCAGCGCGCTCGGCACCGGCCTGCCCGGTGTCTTCCGCACGGCGGTCGGGTTCTGGCTCGTGGCGCACCACGCCGGCTTCACGGTGCCGCACGGCCGGGTCGGCCTGCTGCCGCTCGGGCTGATCGTCCTGCCGGGCGCGCTGCTGTTCCGCGCCGGCGGGTGGATCGCGCGGACCGGCCGGGTGCGGGGCCGCTACCGGATCGGCGTGACGCACGCCGCGTTCGCGCTGGCCATCCCGTACGCGGTGCTGTCCGGCCTGCTCGCGCTCCTGGCGCGCTCATCGGCCATCCAGCCCTCCGCGTGGCAGGGTCTGCTGCTGTGCTTCCTGCTGGCGATGTTCGCCGGAGGTCTCGGGGCGGCGCGGACGCTCGTCTCGACGACGAACCGCGCGCCCTGGGTCGCGATGCTGGGGCTGCTGCCCCGGCGGGCCCGTTCGGTGGCCGCCGGGGTCACCGGCGCGACGGCCGTCCTGCTCGGCGCCGGCGTCCTGATCTTCCTCATCTCGCTGCTGTTCCACTTCTCCGAGGCCGAGAACCTCTACGACGTGCTCAAGCCGGGCGTCGTCGGCGGGATCCTGCTGGTCCTGATCGGGGTGGTGTACCTGCCGAACGCCGCGCTGTGGGCGGTCGCGTACGCCGTGGGGCCCGGGTTCGCGGTCGGGGCCGGCACGAGCGTGTCGCCGTCCGGGGTGTTCGTCGGCATGATCCCGGCGTTCCCGCCGTTCGCGGCGCTGCCGGAGCCGGGACCGGCGCCGGCGGTGTCGCTGCTCGCGCTGGGGGTGCCGTTCGTCGCCGGCGCCGTCGGCGGCGTCTTCACGATCCGGTACCAGCCGACCGAGGCGACCGAGGCGGCGCCGCTGTGGGGGTTCGTGTCCGGCGTGGTCACCGGCGGCGTGATCGCCTTCCTCGCCGCGTTGTCCGGAGGTCCGCTCGGCGGCGGCCGGATGGCCGTGATGGGGCCGTCCGCGTGGCAGGTCGGGCTGCTGGCCGCGCTGGAGGTGGGCGTGGCGGCGGCGATCGCCGCGTGGATCGCCAACTGGCGGCTGCTGCGTCGTAGGCCCGCCGCCCCGGAGCCCCCGGACGACGAACCGGACACCGAGGAGCTCGAGTTCGAGGAGCCGGACCCGGTGCTGGCCTCCGTCGACGAGCCGCTGCCCGAGGGCGTCATCCCGATCGGGGACTGGACGGGCCCGCGGGGCGCGGCGTCGCGGTCGCGCGAGGACGGCGGCCCCGGCGGGCGCTCACCGATCCGGAGACGGCCGCCGGGCGACCGGGGCTGACCGGCTGATCAGGGGCTGACCGGCCGATCAGGGCCAGGCGGGGGGCTGCTTGCGCAGGGAGTCCTTCGGCAGGTGCAGCTTGCGCTCGATGCGCGGCAGGTACTCGTCCTGGCAGGCATTCTTGTCCTCGATCGTGAGGGCCGACTCACGGCACTTGACGTAGCCGTTGAACTCGTCCCACATCACCGCGTACAGCCCGATCTGGGAGAGCGCCAGGACCAGGCTGATCGTGCCCAGCACCACCCCGGCGACCGCGCCGGGCGCCGGGGCGAGGACCCGTCGGGCCTGCTTGCGGGAGCGCAGGCCCGCCACGACCGCCCAGGTGGACAGCGCCACCCCGGCGGGAAGGAACAGCAACGTCATGACGAGCCCGGCGATACCGAGAATCCGCGCGCGGGGGCCGCCGCGCTCGGGTGCGGTCGGCGGCAGCGGCGGACGGGGTGGTTCGGGGAGCTGCGTCTGCGGCCCGGCCTGGTCGTGGCCTGGCGCGTCACTCACTGGTCCTCCTGGTGTCGGCTGAGCCGAGCCGAGCGGCGGCCGATAGGCTGGTACGGCCCGCCCACCAGTCGTTCCTGGGAGTTACGGTGTCCGCCCGGCTCGTCGTCCTCGTATCCGGTGCGGGGACCAACCTACAAGCGCTGCTCGACGCGTGTGTCGATCCAGCTTATGGCGCTCGGATCACTGCCGTGGGCGCCGACCGCGACGACATCGAAGGCCTGCGCCGCGCCGAACGCGCCGGCGTGCCGACCTTCGTCGTCCGGGTGAAGGACCATCCGACGCGGGACGCGTGGGACGCCGCGCTGACCGACGCGGTCGCCGCGTACGACCCTGACCTGGTCGTCTCCGCGGGTTTCATGAAGATCCTCGGCAAGCGGTTCCTCGACCGGTTCGCCGGCCGGGTGATCAATACGCACCCCGCGCTGCTGCCCGCCTTCCCCGGCACCCATGGGGCGCGCGAGGCGCTGGAATACGGCGTCAAGGTGTCCGGCTGCACGGCGCACTTCGTGGACGCCGGCGTCGACACCGGACCCATCATCGCCCAGGAGACCGTGCCGGTCCTGGACGACGATGACGAGGACTCGCTGCACGAGCGGATCAAGGCGGTCGAACGCCCGCTGCTCGTCGGCACCGTGGGCCGTCTGGTCCGCGAGGGATGGACCATCGAGAACAGGAGAGTGAGGATCGGGTGACCCGTATCGCGATCAAGCGGGCGCTGATCAGCGTCTACGACAAGACCGGTCTCGAAGGCCTCGCCAGGGGCCTGCACGAGGCCGGTGTAGAGATCGTTTCCACCGGGTCGACCGCCGCGCGCATCGCCGAGGCGGGCGTCCCGGTCATGAAGGTCGAGAAGCTCACCGGCTTTCCCGAGTGCCTCGACGGCCGGGTCAAGACCCTGCACCCGAAGGTGCACGCGGGGCTCCTGGCCGACCGCCGCAACCCCGACCACGTCCAGCAGTTGGAGGACCTGCACGTCGAGCCGTTCGACCTGCTGATCTCCAACCTCTACCCGTTCCGGGAGACCGTCGCCTCCGGCGCGACCCCGGACGAGATCGTCGAGCAGATCGACATCGGCGGCCCGGCGATGGTGCGCGCCGCCGCCAAGAACCACCAGACCGTGGCCGTCGTCGTCGACCCGTCCGCGTACGACCAGGTCCTCGACGCCGTGCGCCGCGGCGGCTTCGAGCTGCGGGAGCGCAAGCGGCTCGCGGCGCAGGCCTACGCCCACACCGCCGCGTACGACGTCGCGGTGGCGTCGTGGTTCGCGAGCGCGTACGCGCCCGACTCCGACACCCGCTGGCCGGACGTCATCGGCGCGGTCCGCACCCGCAAGAGCGTCCTGCGCTACGGGGAGAACCCCCACCAGGAGGCGGCGCTCTACACCGATGACCAGGGCGGCCTGGCCGGGGCGCAGCAGCTGCACGGCAAGGAGATGTCCTACAACAACTACGTCGACGCCGACGCGGCCCGCCGCGCCGCGTACGACTTCGCCGAGCCGTGCGTCGCGATCATCAAGCACGCGAACCCGTGCGGCATCGCGATCGGCGCCGACATCGCCGAGGCGCACCGCAAGGCGCACGCCTGCGACCCGGTGTCGGCGTACGGCGGCGTCATCGCCACCAACCGGCCGGTATCGGCCGACATGGCGCGTCAGCTCGCCGACATCTTCACCGAGGTGATCGTCGCTCCGGGCTTCGAGGAGGAGGCCCTGACGCTCCTCACGGCCAAGAAGAAGAACCTCCGGCTGCTCGTCTGCCCGGAGGGCCCGGCCGCCGAGGTGGACACCCGGCAGATCGACGGCGGACTGCTCGCCCAGACGCGGGACCGGATCGACGCCCCGGGCGACGACCCGGCGAACTGGCAGCTCAAGACGGGTGAGCCGGCCGACGAGGCGACCCTCCGCGACCTGGCGTTCGCCTGGCGCGCCTGCCGTTCGGTGAAGTCGAACGCCATCCTGCTGGCCGCCGATGGCGCGACCGTCGGCGTCGGCATGGGACAGGTCAACCGGGTCGACTCCGCCCGTCTCGCGGTGTCCCGCGCGGGGGACCGCACCACCGGCTCGGTGGGTGCCTCGGACGCCTTCTTTCCCTTCCCCGACGGGCTTCAGGTGCTCGCGGACTCCGGAGTCAGGGCTATTGTCGAACCCGGCGGGTCGATTCATGACGACGAGGTGATCGAAGCGGCCGCCAAGGCGGGCATCACCCTCTACTTCACGGGGGTCCGCCACTTCTTCCACTGACCCCAGCAGGGTCGCCGGGGCCTCCGCCCCGGCGACCGACCCCCCAGGGAGACACCTCGTGGCGAACGGATTCCTCGAGTTCGGCGTGGCAACGGTCATCCGCAGCGCGGCACTCACCGACCAGGTCCGCCCCTTGATCGGCCTCATCGCCGCCGTGCTGGCCGCCGTTCTCGCGGGATCCGCGAGCTGGCACCTGACCGACCGCCTCGTCGCCTGGCGTCAGCGGGCGAATCAGGACGAGCTGTAACCTCCCTCGGGTCGGACGAGCCTCAGCCTTCCCCGCCTGAGAGGATTAAACGGTGACCGCACGAATTCTCGACGGCAAGGCGACCGCGGCGGCGATCCGCGCGGAACTGAAGCAGCGCGTCGACGCGCTGCGCGAGCAGGGCATCGTCCCCGGGCTGGGCACCGTGCTCGTGGGCGACGACCCGGGGAGCCAGGCGTACGTCGCGGGCAAGCACCGCGACTGCGCCGAGGTGGGGATCGCCAGCATCCGGCGCGACCTCCCGGCCACCGCCACCCAGGCGGAGGTCGAGGCGGCCGTGGACGAGCTGAACGCCGACCCGGCCTGCACCGGCTACATCGTCCAGCTGCCCCTGCCGAAGGGCCTGGACGAGCAGCGGGTCCTCGAACGCATCGACCCGGCCAAGGACGCCGACGGCCTGCACCCGGTCAACCTCGGGCGCCTGGTGCTCATGCAGCCCGGTGTGCTGCCGTGCACGCCGCGCGGCATCGTCGAGCTGCTGCGCCGGTACGACGTGCCGATCCGGGGCGCCGACGTCACCGTCATCGGCCGCGGCATCACGGTGGGCCGGGCGCTCGGCCTGCTGCTCACCCGCCGCTCCGAGAACGCCACCGTCACCACCTGCCACACCGGGACGAAGGACCTCGCCGCGCACACCCGCGAGGCGGACATCGTCGTCGTGGCCGCCGGCGTGCCCGGCCTGCTCACCGCGGACATGGTCAAGCCCGGTGCGGCCGTGCTCGACGTCGGGATCACGCGCACCGACGAGGGCCTCGTCGGCGACGTCCACCCCGGCGTCCGCGAGGTCGCCGGCTGGGTCGCGCCCATGCCGGGCGGCGTCGGCCCCATGACCCGCGCCATGCTGCTGGCGAACGTCGTCGAGGCCGCGGAGAAGGCCACGGCCTGAGCCGAACGGCCCCAGGGCACCGCCGGGGCGCCGCGGCCTGTCGTGGGCCGTCGGCGCGGCGGTGCCGTCGGCCGCTGTCCCGGTAAGGCCGGCCGCGTCAGCTCGCGCGCCGCCCCGGAGCGGTGGGCTGACCGGACGCCGTCGGCTGACGGGGCTGTGGCGGCGTGCCCGGCCGGGTGCCGTCGGGGCGACGGGCCGGCTCGGGCGGACGGCCGCCCTGGGGCGGCACGTGCACGGGCGGCAGCGGGCGGACGAGCCCGAGCGCGATGACCTCGTTGGCCAGCCGGGTCCGCCGGTTGGCGCCCTCCGGGATGCGGAACTTCTGGTACAGCCGCAGCAGGTGCTGCTTGACCGCCGCCTCGGTCACCACCAGGTCGGTGGCGATCTCCCGGGCCGTGGCGGGCGCGACGAACGCCTCGTCGGACAGGGCGGGCCGGCACAGCGACGTCAGCACGTCGATCTCGCGGCGGGTGAGCTCCGGAGCGACGGCACGGCGCAGCTCGACGTCCGGATCGACGTCCTCGCGCGGTATGCCGCCCATCCGGCAGCGCGCGGCGCCGAAGCTGACCACGTCACCGTCCTCGAGCACGCGCCGGGCGATCGGCCGTCCGTTCACGCGCGTGCCGTTGCGCGACAGGCCGAGGTCCACGACGTAGACGTACGGACCGCGGCGGACCAGTTCGGCGTGCAACCGGGACACGCTGGGATCGTCGAGTCGTATGTCCACGCCCCGACCTCGCCCGACGGTCATGACCTCAGAGCGCAGTGGCAGTACCGTGCCGGTTTCTTCGATCCGTATGTACGGGCCCTCCACAGCGGTCCCTCCAGTAGTTAGCGACCCCTGTCTGCCTGGTTACCCGGACCGGCCATGGTCACACCCGCCTACCGGTGGGTAAGGCCGAGTACACCGGAGATTACGGGACATTCGACCCTCCGAGAAGCACCACGGGAGCGCTCGGTGGCGGTGTCCGCGTGGCCACCGGTGAGCGCGACGGGCGCGCGCCGGATGAACGACGGGCCGCGCCGGATCTCGCGGTGCGCCCGCCGTCCGCGCCATAGGTGAGCGGGTCACGCGCGGGCGCTGCCAAGATAGGGGGTATGTCGGAGCAGTACGGGCCACCGGAGTCCTACGACACGTCCCTGGGGGACGTTCCCGCCGCGGCGCAACCCGCCCCGGGGCCGAAGACGCCACCGTCCCCACGGCGTGCGGAGCGCGCGCCGGCCCGTCCGGCGGTGCCACGATGGCTCGGGCAACTGCCGTACATCTTCGTCCTCTGCGGCGTCGCCGCCGGCCTGGCCGTGGTCGCGACCAACCACTTCCGGCGGGGCAGCATGCTGATCGCCGCCTCCGTGTTCATCGGCGCGCTCGCCCGGCTGGTCCTCCCGGAGAGCCAGACCGGCATGCTCGCGGTACGGCGCCGGTGGGTCGACGTCATGCTCATGACGGTCGCCGCGGTCGGTGTCACGCTCGTAGCATTCGTCGCGAAGGGGCAGTGAACTGCCGGAGTCGAGGGCGCCGGCACCGTGCGCCCGGCTCGGCGCCGTGCGTTGACGCCCGCCCGGCGGCGCGGTGCGTTGACGCTCGTCCGACGGCGCCTCCTCCCGGAAGCCCGACCTCTTTGCTCGACCCGCGGATGGGCAGTGGGATGATGCAGGCTGCAGGTAAGGAGCCCGTCGCGATACTGGAAAATGTGCGCCAGGTCACTCATGCTGATCGGAATGTCCCCCCATCGCGGTCGCTGGACGTCGCGGGGTGTCTCCCCGCGCCGGGGTGGTTCGCATTCCAGTCCCCCGTACACCTGGGGCTCCGCGAAGACCGTCTGGTCGATAGGAAACGTGAGGGATCGACTGAGACCTGCTGAGGGCGGCCGACCCCGCCCATCTGTCTCGTATGAGAGTTGCTGACGAATGTTGTTGAGCGTGAAGCGGAGCACCCGGTGACTGATTCGACCATCATCTACACCCACACGGACGAGGCACCCGCCCTGGCGACGTATTCGTTCCTGCCTGTGATCCAGGCATACGCCTCGACCGCCGGCGTCACCGTGGAGACCCGTGACATCTCCCTGGCCGGGCGCATCATCGCCGCCTTCCCGGAGTACCTCACGGAGGACCAGCGCATCCCGGACGCGCTCGCCGAACTGGGCGAGTTGGTCGACACCCCCGGTGCGAACGTCATCAAGCTGCCGAACATCTCGGCCTCGATCCCCCAGCTGAAGGCCGCGATCGCCGAGCTGCGGGAGCAGGGCTACGCGCTGCCGGACTACCCGGACGAGCCGAAGACCGATGAGCAGCGCGAGATCCGAGCCCGGTACGACCGGATCAAGGGCAGCGCGGTGAACCCGGTGCTGCGCCAGGGCAACTCCGACCGCCGGGCCCCCGCGTCGGTCAAGAACTACGCCAAGACCCACCCGCATCGCATGGGCGCCTGGATGCCGGAATCGCAGACGAACGTCGCGCACATGACGGCCGACGACTTCCGGTCCACCGAGAAGTCCACGGTGATCGCCGAGGCGGGCTCGCTGCGGATCGAGCTGGCGGGCGACGACGGCTCCACCACCGTCCTGCGCGAGTCGGTACCCGTCCTGGCGGGCGAGGTCGTCGACGCGTCCGTCATGCGCGTCGCGGCGCTGCGCGAGTTCCTCACCGCGCAGGTCGCGCGCGCCAAGGCCGAGGGCGTGCTGTTCTCGGTCCACCTCAAGGCCACGATGATGAAGGTCTCCGACCCGATCGTCTTCGGCCACGTGGTGCGCGCCTTCTTCCCCAACACGTTCGCCAAGTACGGCGAGACGCTCGCGGGGGCCGGCCTGACGCCGAACGACGGCCTCGGCGGGATCTTCCGTGGCCTGGAGTCGCTTCCCGACGGCGAGGAGATCAAGGCGTCCTTCGACGCCGAGCTCGCCGCGGGCCCGGACCTCGCGATGGTCGACTCCGACCGGGGGATCACCAACCTGCACGTCCCCAGCGACGTCATCGTCGACGCCTCGATGCCGGCGATGATCCGGACCTCCGGCCACATGTGGGGCCCGGACGGCCAGGAGCACGACACGCTCGCCGTCATCCCGGACAGCAGCTACGCCGGTGTCTACCAGGTCGTCATCGACGACTGCCGGGCGAACGGCGCCTTCGACCCGGCGACGATGGGCTCGGTTCCGAACGTCGGCCTGATGGCACAGCAGGCCGAGGAGTACGGCAGCCACGACAAGACCTTCGAGATCCCGGTCACCGGTACGGTGCGGGTCATCGACGAGGCGGGCGACGTCGTCCTCGAGCAGACGGTGGGCGCCGGCGACATCTTCCGCATGTGCCAGACCAAGGACGCCGCGATCAAGGACTGGGTCAAGCTCGCCGTCACCCGCGCCCGCGCGACCGGCGACCCGGCCGTGTTCTGGCTCGACCGGGACCGCGCGCACGACGCCTCCCTGATCGCCAAGGTCGAGCGGTATCTGCCCGAGCACGACACCGCGGGCCTGCGGATCGAGATCAAGTCCCCGGTCGAGGCGACCGCCTTCTCCCTGGAACGGATCCGCCGTGGCGAGAACACCATCTCCGTCACCGGCAACGTGCTGCGGGACTACCTGACCGACCTGTTCCCGATCCTGGAGCTGGGCACCAGCGCCAAGATGCTGTCGGTCGTGCCGCTCATCAACGGCGGCGGTCTGTTCGAGACGGGCGCCGGCGGCTCGGCACCCAAGCACGTGCAGCAGCTCGTCAAGGAGAACTACCTGCGCTGGGACAGCCTCGGCGAGTTCCTCGCGCTCGCGGTCAGCTTCGAGCAGCTCGCGCAGACGACGGGCAACGCCCGCGCCCAGGTCCTCGCCGACACCCTCGACCGGGCCACGGAGACCTTCCTCAACGAGGACAAGTCCCCGACCCGCCGCGTCGGTGGCATCGACAACCGCGGCAGCCACTTCTACCTGGCCCTCTACTGGGCGCAGGAGCTGGCCAAGCAGACCGACGACGCCGACCTGGCCAAGGCCTTCGTCCCGCTCGCCGAGACGCTGACCTCGCAGGAGGGCAAGATCGTCGACGAGCTGCTCGCGGTCCAGGGCTCCCCGGTCGACATCGGCGGCTACTACAACCCCGACCCGGCCAAGGCCGCCGCCGTCATGCGCCCGTCGCAGACGCTCAACCAGGCCCTCGAGACGCTCGCCGCATCACCGGCGTGACCTGGCGCTGCTCGCCGGCGGCGACCAGGAGTTCCTCGCCGCCCTGACCGAGAACCCCCAGAAGAAGGTCAACGCCCGATCTTCCGGACCACCCGTAGGCCGTCCGCCGCACCCGGCGGGCGGCCTGCGCCGTATTCGACCACCACATGCCAGACGGGCAGTAATATCTTCGTCACACTGGGTCGTGTCGAAGGTTTCGGCCTGGCCGCTGTGCTGAGCCCAGAAAAGGGTCTGCCCCGGGCGCGCACCTTGCGGTGGAAGCGGATCCGGGGCGTACGTCACTGAGTGTAGGTCATTGGAACGACGGGTGGAAGGCGAACGTGGCGGATTCGGGGGACGAGGGTCTCAGGCGGCTTCTATCGCCGGCGAGGCTCGGGGAGTACCAGGCGGGTTCTTCCGGCGACCTGCAAGCAGCGTTCCGGATGCACTGTTGGAACACGGAACTCTCCGGCGCGATGTACGAAGTTCTGCAGTACGTCGAGGTCGGTCTCCGCAACGCCGTGCATCTTCACCTCTGCGAGAAGTACGGGCGAGACGAGTGGTGGGAGGCGCGAGACCTTTCCCTGCACCACGTCACCCAGGACATGATCGTCGCTGTAACGGACAAGCTCACACGCATCAAGCCGGGCTGGTCGGCCGATGACGCGGTCGCCAAGCTCCCTTTCGGGTTCTGGGTCGCCCTCTTCGGGCGCTCTCACGAACACGCGCTCTGGTACCGAGGGCTCCGATCGGTCGTTCCGGGTTACCGGGTGCGTCGGCGCGATCCTCTTCATCGAGAGTTGGATCTACTCCGGACGCTCCGGAACCGGGTCGCGCATCACCTGCCGATCTACCATCGGCATCTGGAAGCGGATCACGAGTCGGCGTTGCGGGTTCTCGGGTATCTCGGTGGTGGGCTCGAGAACATGGTCGCGAAGCACAGTCGGGTGCCCGGGCTGCTGGCGCGGGGGCCGCGATAGGCGGTGCGGGGGCGGGATCGGGCGCGCGATAGCCTGACGCCTGGACTATCTCGACGACGAGAGACCCGATCGGAGCTCCGCTCGGTGCTCGACCCGGGCCTCGTACCAGCTGGAGACCACGATGACTCGCACTCCCGTCAATGTGACCGTCACCGGTGCCGCCGGTCAGATCGGCTACGCCCTGCTCTTCCGCATCGCCTCCGGGCAGTTGCTCGGCGCCGACGTACCCGTGCACCTGCGCCTGCTGGAGATCCCGCAGGCCGTCAAGGCCGCCGAGGGCACCGCGATGGAGCTCGACGACGCCGCCTTCCCGCTGCTGGCGGGCATCGACGTCACCGACGACGCCAAGCGGGCGTTCGACGGGACCAACGTCGCCCTCCTGGTCGGCGCCCGCCCGCGTACGAAGGGCATGGAGCGCGGTGACCTCCTGGAGGCCAACGGCGGCATCTTCAAGCCGCAGGGCGAGGCGATCAACGCCGGCGCCGCCGACGACGTGCGGGTGCTCGTGGTCGGCAACCCGGCCAACACCAACGCGCTGATCGCCAAGTCGCACGCCCCGGACGTCCCGGCCGACCGCTTCACCGCGATGACCCGACTCGACCACAACCGTGCGATCGCGCAGTTGTCGAAGAAGGTCCAGACGCCGGTCGCGGACATCAAGAAGGTCGCCATCTGGGGCAACCACTCCGCGACGCAGTACCCCGACATCTTCCACGCCGAGGTCGCCGGCCGGAACGCCGCCGAGGTCGTCAACGACGAGGCCTGGCTGCGCGACACCTTCATCCCGACGGTCGCCAAGCGCGGCGCCGCCATCATCGAGGCGCGCGGTGCGTCCTCGGCGGCCTCGGCGGCCAGCGCGGCCATCGACCACGTCCACACCTGGGTGAACGGCACCCCCGAGGGTGACTGGACCTCCATGGCCGTGGTCTCCGACGGCTCGTACGGCGTGCCCGAGGGTCTGATCTCGTCCTTCCCGGTCGTGGTCAAGGACGGTAAGTGGGAGATCGTCCAGGGCCTGGAGATCGACGACTTCTCGCGCGAGCGCATCGACGCCTCGGTGCGCGAGCTGGAGGAGGAGCGCGACGCCGTCCGCGGCCTCGGCCTGATCTGACCGGTCCCGCCCATCCTCGATGATCCTCTCCGTAATCGAGTTGACACCGAGAGTCACCTCTGTGAGTCTTGCCGCCAGGAGGAACCTCATCAGGCCAAAGAGCCGGCCCAAAAGCTTGGTCGGTTCCGCGCAGGCCGTCTGTTCAGGGCTGACAGGCGGAGATAGGGGCTTGGAGGGAAGAACTCACCGCACCCAGCGGTCGCCCTTCGGTTCATTCCAACCCCCCAGCCGAGGAGGCGGTAAGCACCATGGGAGTCATCGAGGACATCCAGACCCGGGTCACGACCCTGGAGCGGCGCATGGACGACCATGACACCACGCACATCCGGATCGAGCGGCGACTCGACCAGCTCGCGGGCGACGTGGCCGAGCTCAAGGGCGACGTGGCCGAGCTCAAAGGCGACGTGGCCGAGCTCAAAGGCGACGTGGCCGAGCTCAAAGGCGACGTGGCCGAGCTGAAGACGGACATGGCGCAGGTCAAGGCGAACACGGCGGACCTGGGCGAGATCCGAGCACGGGTCGCGGTCATCCCGGAGCTGATGGCCGGGCAGGTCGAGCTGCGGGAGATGGTCGCGAAGCTGCTCGCGCGGTCCGAGGCGGGCGGCCGCTCCTGACGCGGTCTGCCGAACGGCGGTGAAGGCCGCCGGGTCCCGGATCGGGATCCGGCGGCCTTCGCCGTCAGTGCCCGCGATCGGCGCGGGCCGCCGCGCCGCGGGTCCCCGGTGGATCATCCGGCGCGGGCCCACCGCCGTCGTGGGTCCGCGGTCCTTCCGCGCGGGTCAGGCCGACCGGCGGGCGCGCCAGGTGAGGTATCCGGCCGTCAGCAGCGGCCCGGCGACCGCGACGAGCAGGAGGGGGACGCCGAGCCAGCCGGGCAGGGCGGTGCCCGTGCACTGGCCGCCGTGCCGGTGGCCGCCCGCGTCGTCCACGTACACGCATTCCCGGGTCGGGGCGAACACGACGAGCGCCGTGGCCAGGGCCAGCCCGCCGGGCCAGATCAGCAGGCCGGCCAGCTTGTCGCGGAGCGTCCAGCGCGACGAGCCGAGGAGCATCACCGCCCCGATCAGCCAGCCGGCCACCGGGAGCAGCACTCCTCCGACGAGGAGCAGGAACACCGTTATCGCCTCATACCGCCGCATGCCACCAAGGATGGCGGTGCGGGCGATCCCGATGTGTCAGGACACGCGGCGGGCGCCGGCCGACGGGACGGCGTCGATGAAACGGGGCGCCTCCCAGCCGCGGTCGGCGTACGCCTCGGTGACGGCCGCGCGCACCCGCTCGTCGCGGTCCGCCGGGACCAGGGCGATCACCGAGCCGCCGAAGCCGCCGCCGACCATCCGGGCGCCGCGCGCGCCCGCGCGTACGGCCTCCTCGACGGCGACGTCGGCCTCCGGCCAGGAGACCTCGAACTGGTCGCGCAGCGACAGGTGCGAGGCGGTCAGCAGCGCGCCGACCTCGGCGACGGCGCCGGCCCGCAGCAGGCCCACCGCCGCCTGCACGCGGTGGTCGTCGGTGACGACGTGCTGGGTACGGCGGCGCAGGACCGGGTCGTCGAGGATGCGCAGCGCGGCGGCGAGGTCCTCGACGTCGCGCAGCGCCGGGACGCCGAGCATCCGCGCGGCCTTCTCGCAGGCGGCGCGGCGGGCGGCGTACCCGCCGTCGACCAGCTCGTGCTCGGCGCGGGTGTCGATGACCAGGAGGGACAGGCCGGTGAGGTCGAGCGGGACCTGGGCGGACAGCCCGCTGCGGCAGTCGAGCAGGAGGGCGTGGCCCTCGGTGCACAGGAGCGAGGCGGACTGGTCCATGATGCCGCAGGGCATCCCGACGAAGTCGTTCTCGGCGCGCTGGGCGATGCGGGCCAGCTCCGGCCGGGGCACCTCGATCTCGTACAGGTCGCACAGGGCCAGCGCGACGGCGCATTCCAGCGCCGCAGACGATGACAGGCCGGCTCCCTGGGGCAGGTCGGAGTCGATGAGCACGGACGCGCCGCCGACCTCGTGGCCGGCCTCGCGGAGCGCCCAGGCCACCCCGGCGGCGTAGGCGGCCCAGCCGGTGACCTGGCCCGGCTTCGCCTCGGTGACGCGTACGGGGTCCGGCGACTGCAGGGAACGGAGTTCGAGGTCGCCGTCGTCGCGGCGGGCCGCCGCGACCGAGACGCCCTGGGCCAGCGCGAAGGGCAGCACGAAGCCGTCGTTGTAGTCGGTGTGCTCGCCGATGAGGTTGACGCGACCCGGGGCGCGCCAGACTCCTTCCGGATCACGCCCGAAGCAGTCGCGAAAATCCATGATCACCGTGCCTATCGTGTGGGCGCTGATCCTATCGGCAGCCCCTCGGGGAAGAGGCCCGCGGTCGCTCGTTCGAGGGCGATGCGGACGGCGCCGGTGGCGACCGCCTCGTCGCCCAGCGCGGACACCCTGACCTCGGGCGGAGGCGGGCACAGTGCGGCCAGCCGCTCGCGCAGTCCATCGACGATCAGGTCGCCGGCGCGGGACAGGCCGCCGCCCACGACGACGACGGCGGGATCGACGGCGAGGAGCAGGGCGGCGGTGCCGGTGGCCAGGTCGGCGGTGAACTCGCCGACGGCGGCCGTGGCCCGCGCGTCGCCGGACCGGGCGGCCGCGAAGACGGCGGCCAGGTCACGGTTTCCGGGACAGGCCGCCAGAAGGCGGTCCGGCGCGTCCTCCCAGCGCAGGGCGCGCAACCGGCCGACCTCGCCGGCGCCGCCCCGGTGCCCGCGGTGGAGCCGGCCGCCGATGAGGACGCCCGCCGCGACGCGGTTGCCGGCGAGGACGCAGACGGCGTCCCGTACGTCCCGGGCCGCCCCACGCCAGTGCTCGGCGATGGTCGCGAGGTTGGCGTCGTTCTCCACGACCACCGGCGCGGCGCCGGTGGTCAGCGCGTGACCGAGGTCCAGGCCGGTCCAGTCGGGCAGCACGGTGCACAGGGTGACGGCGCCGTCCCGGACGACGCCGGGGGTGCCGAGGCCGATGGCGCGCAGGCGGTCCGGCGCGACCCCGCCTTCGTCGAGGGCGCGGGCGAGGGCGGTGCGCGCGGCCTCGAGGCGTTCGGCGCGGCCGGACTCGGGTTCGACCACACTGCGGCACACGTGCCGGACCTCGCCCTCGAGGTCGGCGAGGATGACGAGGACCTTGTGGACCCCGATGTCGACCCCGGCGACGAATCCCTCGTCGGCGCCGAAACGGAAGCGCCGCGCGGGCCGCCCGGCGCCGCCGGGCTCGGGCGGCAGCTCGCGGACGATCCGGTCCCGCACGAAGCCCTCGACGACGTCCTCGACGGTCGGGCGGGACAGGCCGGTCACCGCGCTGATCTCGGTGAGCGTGCGAGGGCCCTGGGCGTAGAGGACCGCGAGCACGTCCGCGGAGTTGAGCCGCCGCAGCCGGGACGGGTCGCCGCCTCGTCTCACCATGACCCCCTTGACATCCGCCGCCCGCGCGACGGATCCTCAGCAATATTAAACAACCTTCCATTAATAAATCTCGGAGGTGTCGATGTCGGTGACCTTGGCCCTCGTCGGAGCGGGGATGCGCGGCTCGGACTACGGCCGCCGCGCGGTCCGCGACGGCCGTGCCCGCGTCGTGGCGGTGGCCGATCCCGTCGCGGAGCGTCGCGAGCGAGCCGCGGCCGAGCACGGGCTCGGGCCGGACCAGGTGTTCACCGACTGGCGCGAGCTGGCGGCGCTGCCCCGGCGGGCCGACGGCGTCATCGTCGCCACCCGGGACGGCGAGCACGTCGAGCCCGCCGTCGCCTTCGCCGAGCGCGGCTACCACCTGCTGCTCGAGAAGCCGATGGCGCCCACCGAGGCCGGGTCGGCGGCGATCGCGGCGGCCGCCGAGCGCGCCGGGGTGATGCTCGCGGTGTGCCACGTGATGCGCTACTCCGCCTACACCCGCACGCTGAAGGGGCTGCTCGACGCGGGGCGGATCGGCGCCGTCGCCGGCGTGCAGCACCTGGAGCCGATCGGCTGGTGGCACTTCGCCCACTCCTACGTCCGCGGCAACTGGCGGCGCGCGGACGAGTCCTCCCCGATGCTGCTGGCCAAGTGCTGCCACGACATCGACTGGCTGGCCCACATCATCGGCCGGCCCGCGGTGCGCGTGTCCTCCTTCGGCGCGCTCACCCACTTCCGGCCCGAGAACCGCCCCGAGGGCGCCGCCGACCGGTGCCTCGACTGCGCGGTGGAGCCGTCCTGCCCGTACTCCGCGCCGCGCACCTACCTCGGCTTCGTCGGCGACCCGGCGCGGACGCACTGGCCGCTGAGCGCCCTGACCTTCGATCCCTCGCCGGAAGGGGTGCGCGCGGCCCTGCGCGACGGGCCGTACGGCAGGTGCGTGTACGCCTGCGACAACGACGCCGTCGACCAGCAGGTCGTCACGATCGAGTACGAGGGCGGGGTGACCGCGTCGTTCACCGCGACCGCCTTCACGCCCATGGGGTTCCGCAAGACGCGGATCTTCGGCTCGCACGGCTTCATCGAGGGTGACGGCGTCCGGCTCACGGTCGACGACTTCGTCTCCGGCACCCGGGAGGTCATCGAGACCGACGAAGGGGAGGAGGTCTCACTGGCCGGCGACCACGGCGGGGCGGACCAGGCCCTCGCCGAGGCGTTCGTCGCCGCGCTGGCCACCGGCGACCCGTCGCTGCTCCTCTCGGACGCCCGTACGTCGCTGGCGAGCCACCGGCTCGTGTGGGCGGCCGAACGGGCCCGGCACACCGGCACCGTCATCTCCCTCCCGGACGGCGCGCCCCCCCCCCCCTGACCCCCGAGCACCCGATCCGACCCGCGGAGTGACCATGAAGCACCGTTTCCCGCGCCGGAGCCTCATCGGCGCCGTCCTGGCCCTCGGGCTGTGCGCCTGTGGATCCTCCGGGACCTCCGGCGCCTCGGCCGGCAGCGGACCGATCACCTGGGCGAGCTTCAAAGAGCCGACCGGCACGCTCCGGAAGGTCGTCGACGGCTGGAACGCCGCGCACCCGGACGCGAAGGTCACGCTCGTCGACCTGCCCGAGGCGGCCGACGCGCAGCGTCAGCAACTCGTCCAGAACGCCCAGATCAAGTCGACGGCGTTCGACGTCGTCACGCTGGACGCCGTCTGGACCGCCGAGTTCGCCGCGAACCGGTGGGTCGAGCCGATCACCGGCCTGGACACGAGCGGGTTCCTCACTCCGTCGCTGCGGACCGGGCAGTACCGCGGAAAGCTGTACGCCGCGCCGTGGCTCACCGGCGCCGGGCTGCTGTACTACCGGACCGACCTGCTGAAGAAGGCCGGCGTCGCCCGGCCGCCGAAGACCTGGCAGGAGCTCACCGACGACTGCGCCAAGGTGCGCAAGTCGGTCGACATCGGCTGTTACGCCGGGCAGTACGACAAGTACGAGGGTCTCACCGTCAACGTCACCGAGGCGATCGACAGCGCGGGCGGGCACGTCCTGGACGCCTCCGGACGGCCGGCGTTGAACACACCGGAGGCCCTCGCCGGGCTGCGGTTCCTGACCGACGGCCTGAAGGACGGCCTGATCCCCAAGGCCGCCCTGACCTACCAGGAGGAGAACGGGCGGCGGGCCTTCGAAGCCGGCGACCTGCTGTTCCACCGCAACTGGGGCTACGTCTACGCCCTGGCCGGCAAGACCGACGGCTCCAGCAAGGTCGCGGGCAGGTTCGACGTGGCACCGCTGCCCGGGCGCATCGGCCCGGGCACCTCCACCCTCGGCGGGAACAACGTCGCGATCTCCGCCTTCTCCAAGCACAAGAAGACGGCCCTGGACTTCATCCGGTACGTCACCGGCGCCGACGCCGAGAAGATCTTCGGGCTGGGCAGCGCCTACCCGATGTCCCGGCTCGCGCTGTACTCCGACCGCGCGGTGGTCACGGCGCAGCCGTACCTGCCGACTCTGGCCACCTCCATCCAGAACGCCGTGCCGCGTCCCGAGGCCGTCCGCTACGGCGACGTCACGACCGCGATCCAGGAGGCGGCCTACGCGGCGCTGCGCGGGCAGCAGAGCCCCGAACAGGCCCTGTCCGGCCTCCAGGCCAAGCTCGGCCCGCTCACCGCCCACTGAGGCCCTCCCGGACGAGGCACGCCACTCCCGGAGGGAGGCGCCGCTCCGGGAGGAGCGTGCCGCTTCGGGGCGGGACGTGCGGCTCCACCGGGAGGCGCCGTTTCGGGAGGAGCGTGCCGCTCCGGCCGGGACGGGCCGTTCTCGGGGGCCTGGACGGGGCGTCCCGGCCTACCGCCGCGCGAACGCCCAGGCGTCCGTGACCATCGACCGCAGGTCGCGCTCGGGCTTCCAGCCGAGCCGATCGGAGATCTTGGCGGAGGAGGCGATCAGCACGGCGGGGTCGCCGGCCCGCCGGGGGCTCTCCACCGCCGGGATCTCGTGCCCGGTGACCTCGCGGCACACGTCGATGACCTCGCGGACCGAGTAGCCCGAGCCACTGCCCAGGTTGAAGATCTCGTGCTCGCCCGGCGCGCAGGCGTCGAGGGCCAGCAGGTGCGCCTCGGCCAGATCGACGACGTGGATGTAGTCGCGGACGCAGGTGCCGTCCGCCGTCGGATAGTCGGTGCCGAAGACCGCGACCGACTCGCGCTCGCCGAGCGGCACCTTCAGCACGTTGGGGATGATGTGCGTCTCGACGGTGTGCCGCTCGCCGTAACGCCCGTACGCGCCCGCGACGTTGAAGTAGCGCAGGCTCACCCCGCCGAGGCCGTGAATCCGGGCGTACTCCGCCAGCGTCGTGTCGATCGCCAGCTTCGAGGCGCCGTACGGGTTGGTCGGACGGGTCGGGTCGGTCTCCAGGATCGGCGTCCGCTCGGGCTCGCCGTACGTCGCGGCGGTGGAGGAGAACACGATGCGCGGCGTCCCGTGGGTCCGCATCGCGTCGAGCAGCGCCAGCGACTCACCGAGGTTCTTGTCCCAGTAGAGGCCGGGCTTCTCCACCGACTCGCCGACGAGGGACTTGGCCGCGAAGTGCAGTACGCCGTCGAACCCGGCGGCCAGCGTCTCGTGGGCCGCCTCCCGGAGCGTGCCCCGGACGAGCCGCGCGCCCTCCGGCACGGCGTCGGCGTGGCCGGTCGAGCAGTCGTCCAGCACGACGACCTCGTGCCCCGCCTCCAGCAGCCGGGCCGACACGACGCTGCCGATGTACCCGGCGCCCCCGGTGACGAGAAGTTTCATTTGACCTCCAAGCTTTGCGGGTACGCTTTCAGCTCTAGTCTTTCCGAACAACCCACCTGGACATGGACGACCCACATAGTTACAGGCGTTTCTCATGAGAGAAACGCTGGTGAGCGCCGCGATCGTCCTCGCGCTCATTCTCGTCGAGGCGCTGTTCGTGGCCTCCGAAATCGCTCTCGTGTCGCTGCGCGACAGTCAGGTCCGCCGTATGGGCGAGCACGGTCGGCGCGGCACCGCGGTGGCGCGGCTCGTCAGCGACCCCAATCGCTTCCTCGCGGTCGTGCAGATCGGCGTCACGCTGACCGCGCTGCTGTCCTCCGCGTACGGCGCCATCACGTTGTCCGAGACCGCCAAGAAGGCCCTGATCCGAGAAGGCATGTCGGAGGGGCTCGCCGGGTTCATCGGCGTCGTCGGCGTGACCCTGATCATCTCGTACGTCACGCTCGTCATCGGCGAGCTCGCGCCCAAGCGGCTCGGCCTGCAGCGGGCCGAGGGCACCGCGATGATGGTGGCGCCGTTCCTCGACCGGATGGCGAAGGTGTCGCGGCCGGTGATCTGGCTGCTGTCGCGGTCGACCAACCTCGTCGTGCGGCTGCTCGGCGGCGACCCGGAGACCTCCCGTGAGGCCATCACGGCGGAGGAGATCCGCTCGCTGGTGGCAGGCACGACGGAGATCGCCCTGGACGAGCGGAACCTGATCGAGGAGGTGTTCGACGCCGGGGAGCGCCAGCTGCGCGAGGTGCTGGTGCCCCGCACGGAGGTGGAGTTCCTCGACGCCTCGACGCCGCTGGCGAAGGCCGCGCGCACCACCACCGGCAGCCCGCACTCCCGGTATCCCGTCTACCGCGACTCCCACGACGACGTCATCGGGTTCGTGCACGTGCGCGACCTGCTCGATCCGCAGCTCGCGGGCCGGTCCACCCCGGTCGGCGAGCTGGTCCGGCCGGTCCTGTACCTGCCGGCGAGCAAGCGGGTGCTGGCCGCGCTGTCGGAGATGCGGCGCGAGGGTCACCACCTGGCGATCGTCGTCGACGAGTACGGCGGGACCGCGGGGATCGTCACCCTCGAGGACCTGGTCGAGGAGCTCATCGGGGAGATCCGCGACGAGTACGACGTCGAGGACGCCCACGCCCGTCGCCTGCACGGCGGCGTGCTCGAGGTCGACGGCCTGCTCAACCTGGACGCGTTCGCCGACGAGACCGGCCTGGAGCTGCCCGAAGGGCCGTACGAGACGGTCGCGGGCTACCTGATGGCCGTTCTCGGACACCTGCCGCAGGTGGGGGAGAACGTCGAGGTGAACGGTCATCGCCTCACCGTCACCGAGGTGGACGGCCGCCGTGTGTCACGCGTCCGCCTCAGCCCGCCGCCGACCCCACCGGCGGACGCCGAGGAAGCCTGAGAGAATCCAGCTATGCCCATCGAGTCCAGCCCGTCCGCCCCGCGTCCGCGGGTCCTGTCCGGCATCCAGCCGACCGCCGACTCCTTCCACCTCGGCAACTACCTCGGCGCGCTCCGGCAGTGGGTCGCCCTGCAGGACACCCACGACGCGTTCTACTGCATCGTCGACCTGCACGCGATCACGGTGGAGACCGACCCGGAGGTGCTGCGGCGGCGTACGCGGGTGGCGGCCGCGCAGCTGTTCGCGATCGGGCTGGACCCGGAGCGCAGCACGGTGTTCGTGCAGAGCCAGGTGCCCGAGCACGCGGAGCTGCAGTGGGTGCTGTCCTGCATCACCGGGTTCGGCGAGGCCGGCCGGATGACGCAGTTCAAGGACAAGTCCGCCAAGCAGGGCGCGTCGAGCACCTCGGTGGGCCTGTTCACGTACCCGATCCTGCAGGCCGCCGACATCCTGCTCTACCAGGCGGACCAGGTGCCGGTCGGGGAGGACCAGCGGCAGCACCTGGAGCTGACCCGCACGCTCGCGCAGCGGTTCAACCACCGGTTCGGGGAGACCTTCGTCGCCCCCGAGGCGTACATCCCGAAGGCCGCAGCGAAGATCACCGACCTGCAGGACCCGACGGCGAAGATGAGCAAGTCCTCCTCCTCGCCGCAGGGCATCGTCGACCTGCTCGACGAGCCGGGCCCGCTGCGCAAAAAGGTCATGCGGGCGGTCACCGACACCGGCACCGAGATCAAGGCCGACGAGGAGAACAAGCCGGGCATCACCAACCTGCTGCGGATCCACTCCGCGCTGTCCGGCACCTCCATCGAGGACCTCGAGCGGCACTTCGAGGGCCAGGGTTACGGCACGCTGAAGAAGGAGCTCGCCCAGATCCTCCTGGACACCTTCGAGCCGATCCGGGAGCGCACCGGCAAACTGCTCGCCGACGAGGCGCAACTGGACCGGATGCTCGCGGTCGGCGGCGCCCGCGCCCGCGAGGTGGCCCGCGAGACGATGGAGACGGTCCGCGACCGGGTGGGGTTCCTGGGCCGTGCCTGACGCCGAGGAGCGCACGATCGGGGTGGCCGTCGCCATCCCCGAGCCGTACGGTCCCGAGCTGCAGAGCCGCCGCGCCTCGCTGGGCGATCCGCTCGCCACGTCGATCCCCGCGCACATCACGCTCGTACCGCCGACGCGGGTGCCGGTCCCGGCCCTCGACGGCATCGACCGGCACCTGCGCGGCGTCGCCCTGGGCGAACGCCCGTTCCACATCCACCTGCGGGGGACCGGCACGTTCCGGCCGGTGTCACCGGTGGTGTTCGTCGCGCTCGCCGAGGGCATCGGCGACTGCGAGCGCCTGGAGTACAAGATCCGCCGCGGTCCGCTCGCCGCCGAGCGCCCGTTCCCGTACCACCCGCACGTCACCGTCGCCCACCATCTCCCGGACGACCTGCTCGACCAGGCGTTCAAGGAGCTCGCCGGGTACGAGGCGGAGTTCCCCGTGGACGGTTTCTGGCTGTACGAGCACGGGCTGGACGGCGTGTGGCGGCCGCGGTGGCACTTCCCGTTCGGCGACCACGCATACCGTTCATGATTGCTCACTCCGGGTGAATCTTCTCGCCGCACCGGGGTAGTGCCCCACCATGGCGCCGGTGATCAGCGGGGTGCAGCGCGGGGTCTCCTCCGTGGAGGAGCATGTCAAAGGGTTCCTGCGCGCGCTTCGGGCGCGCTGGCGGTGGTTCGACCATCTGGGCCGGGCCTACGAGCGCTACCAGCGGTACCGCGGCGACCGGATGGCCGCGGCCCTGACCTTTTACGGGTTCCTGTCGTTCTTCCCGCTGGTCGCCCTGGCCTTCGCCGTGATGGGGTACGTCGTCGCGATCAGCCCCGGCGCCCGCGAGTACGTCACCAAGGCGATCTTCGAACTGCTGCCCGGCCTCGCCGACAAGCTGCCCGTCCAGCAGATCGCCGCCGCCAAGGCGGGGGCCAGCGTGTTCGCGCTGCTCGGCCTGTCGTGGAGCGGCCTGGGCTGGGTCGGCGTCTGGCGCGAGTCCCTGCGCACCATGTGGAAGGGCGACCCCGAGCACGACGCCAACCCGGTGATCAAGAAGCTGTCGGACCTCGCCGTCCTGGTGGTCCTGGGCCTGACGCTGCTCGCCTCCGTCACGCTGTCGAGCCTGGCCACCTCGGCCACCCACGCCGTCCTCCACGGGACCGGGCTGTCCGACGTGCCGGGTGCCGGCACCGTCCTGCGGCTGGTGGCGATCGGCGTCGCCATCGTGGCCAACACCTTCATCTTCCTGGTGCTGTTCGCCCGCCTCTCGGGCACCCGCGCGTCCTGGCGGCGGCTGCTGCGGGGCTGCGTGTTCGGGGCCGTGGGCTTCGAGGGGCTGAAGCTGCTCGGCACCTACCTCATCGGGCACGTCATGCGCAATCCGCTGTACGCGTCGTTCGCCGTGATCGTCGGACTGCTCATCTGGATCAACGTCGTGTCGCGCTTCATCCTGTTCACCGCGGCCTGGACCGCCACGCGCCGGGCGGTGCTCAACGTCGACGAGGAACCCCCGGCCCGGGCCGAAGGGGCCTAGCGCGTGTTGCGAAGTGGTTGGTGGCCAGCGTTTGGCGCCCATCCGAGACGCGGACAGTTCCCAAACGTCCAAGACGGCAGCGGGACCCGATCCCATAGTGGAGCACATGGCATCGGATATTCGCTTCTCTCCCCGTCTCATCGTTCCCGACCCGGATGGTGCTTCGGCGTTCTATCAGGCCGCGCTTGGAGCCCAGCAGGTGTTCCGTGCCCCTCTGGGCGACGATGGCCGGCCCACTATGATCGATCACCGCATCGGTGACTGGTCCTTCCAGCTCTCACCGGCTGTTGCCGCGTGGGGATGGCTCTCTCCCCGTGATCTCGGCGGCTCCGCGGTCCTACTCGAAATCGAGGTCGATGACCCGGACGGAGTCGGCGAGCGCATGGTCGCCCACGACGCCGAGGTGGTCGTGCCAATCGAGAACCGGCCCTACGGAAAACGCTCGGGCCGCATCCGCGATCCGTTCGGCCACCTGTGGATCATCACCGGCGAGCTTCGCTGAGCCGCCCTGCGCGGGCGGCTGGGCGGCCGCAGCAGAGCGTCACAAGGTCCAGGTCGGGAGTGCGTTCCCTGCCTGAGCCTTGGTGTTTCCCGTGTCCGCGAAACGCGACCTGGCGCCGCACCCCCGCCCTGTTGTTCAGTCAACTGGTCGGCCGCTGGTGGTCGAGGCGGCACGGCTCGGGATCGGGCTGGACGAGCTGCTCGGGCTGGTCCGCGAGGAGCTGGCCTCCGCCGAGGTGACGGCGGGAGAACGGGCATGACGCCGGCGATCTCGGTGGCCGGGGTCACGCGCCACTACCGCGACCACCGGGCGCTGACCGATGTCACCTTCGAGATCGACACGCCGTGCATCGCCGGACTGCTGGGCCGCAACGGCGCCGGGAAGACCACCCTGCTGCGCATCCTGGCCGGCCAGGAGTTCACCACCTCCGGGCGCGTGCACGTGTTCGGGGGAGGGCCGCTGGAGAACGACGCGGTGCTGCGCCGGATGATCCTCATACGGGAGGACCAGACGTACCCCGACCTGCGGGTCCGGCACGCGATCAGGGCGGCGTCGCTGCTGTACCCGAACTGGGACGCAGAGCTGGCCGGCACGCTGCTCGACGCGTACGAGCTGCCCCCGGCCCGGGCGATCAAGAAGCTGTCGCGCGGCATGCGGACCGCGCTCGGCATCATCATCGGGCTGGCCGCCCGCGCCGAGCTCACCCTGTTCGACGAGCCGTACGCGGGCCTGGACGCGGTCGCCCGCACGTTCTTCTACGACCAGCTGCTGGCCGACTACACCGCCCATCCGCGGTGCATCATGCTCTCCACCCACCTCATCGACGAGGCCGCCGAACTCCTCGACCGCGTCCTGGTCATCGACCACGGCTGGCTGGTCCTCGACGCGCTCACCGACGACCTGCGCGGCGCCGCCACGATCGTCTCCGGCCCGGCCGGCGGCGTGGACCGGTTCGTCGCCGGCCGCACGACGCTGAACCGGCGCACGATGGGCGCGCAGACCACGGCGGTGATGATCGGCCGGCTCGACGAACGCGATCGCGAACTCGCCGACCACCTGCGTCTGCGCCTGGAGGGGGCCACCCTTCAGCAGCTCGCGGTCTACGCGGCCGAGCGCCACGACCAGTCCGGCCTCTCGGCAGCGAGGACATCCTGATGCGCCACACCCCGATCGTCACCGTCGTCCGCTACCTGCTCCTCGACCGCGTCACCTACCTCGTACTGCCCTGGGTCTGGGCGGCCTTCGGCTTCCTCCTCGACGTGGTGGTCCTGAAACTCACCCCGGTCGGACACACCGATCACCGCTGGGTCGGTGGCCTGGCCGCGGTCTTCCTCGTCGTGTTCAGTGCGGGCGTGCAGTCCGTCGCCCGCGCCCTGCCGTTCGCCCTCGCCCTCGGGGTCAGCCGCCGCACCTACTTCCTCGGCGTCACCGCGCTGGCCCTCGCCCTGGCCGTGAGCTTCGGGCTCGTGGTCGCGGCCGGCCAGACCCTCGAACGCGCGACCGGCGGATGGGGCATGGACATGGGCTACTTCCGCGTCCCCTACCTCCTCGACGGCCCCTGGTACCTGTCGTGGCTCACTGCGGCGACGGCGTTCGTCCTCTTGTTCGTCTACGGGATGTGGTACGGCCTGATCTACCGCCGTGCCGGGCTGCCCGGCACCATGATCTTCGGCGCGACACAACTCGGCGTGCTGGCCCTCGCCGCGATCATCGCGACGTGGGCGCACGGCTGGGCGGACATCGGCCGTTTCTTCACCACCATCACCGCCACCGGCGTCACCGGTGTCCTCGCCGCCGCCGTCGCCGTCATGCTCGCCGGCGGCTTCGCCACCATCCGCCGCCTGACCATCTGAGACCGCGTCGCACCCGGAGGAAAGGCGCTACTCCTCGCCGGCCTGCTCGTCCTCCACGCGTCGCACCGGGTTCGGGGCGGTCTCCCGGGCGGACGGTTCCGCCGCGCCGAAGGACGGCGGGGTGCCCGCGACCTTCACGTCGCCGGGGTGCGGCGACCCGGACCCGGGACCGGTCCGCGTCGCCTCGTCGCGGGTCTCGGACGCGGCGCCGGACGGCGGCCGCTCCGGGCCGATGGTGCGGACGTGACCGCCGGGCGCGGCCGCAGCCTCGGCGAGCGCCGCCCGCCGGCGCCGGCGCAGGCCGAACAGGAACCCGGCGACGATCGCCAACAGGGCCAGGCCGCCACCGCCGGCGGCGCCCAGCTTGCGCCAGTCGGGACCGTCGGCCGGGGACAGACGCACCGTGTTCGGCCGCTTCGCCGCCGCCGCGGGCTTCTTCGGCTGCGGCGGCGGGATCGGGTCGACGAGCGTCCCGACCGAGCCCGCCTTCGCGCGCTCCTCGAAGCCCCAGTCGAGCAGGGCGCGCGCGTCGTCCCAGAAGTCGGACTGGGCGTGCATCAGCGCGATGATGATCGTGTGGCCGTCGCGGGTGGCCGCGCCGACGAAGCTGCCGAGCGCGTGGCTGGTCCAGCCGTTCTTCCCGCCGATCATGCCGCGGTAGGGCCTGCTGCCGATCAGCAGGTGGTCGTGCGTGCCGATCTCGTAGCCGCCGGTCTTCTTGCCCTTCTCCCGCTCCTTCTTGTCCGGCGGGGCCGGCCAGTGGTACAGCGTCGCGCCGACGTACTTGCGGAAGTCGGGCAGTGTCAGGCCCTGTTTCATGATCAGCGCGAGGTCGTACGCGGAGCTGTGCTGCTGGGCGAGCGTGAGCGGCGGGTCGTCGTCGAGGCCGTTGGGCGTACGGGCGACCGTGTCCAGGGCCTGGATGCGGTGGGCCTCGGCGTTCATCTGATCGAGGGACGGCTGGAGTCCGCCGTTCGCCTCGCACAGCGCGATGGCGGTGTCGTTGCCCGACTGCATCAGCAGGCCGTGGAAAAGGTCGCGCACCGTGTAGGTCCACTTGGTGTCCATGCCGACCGCCGACCCGGACGCGTTCACCGCGTTCTGTGACGGCTTCATCTTCTGGGTCGGGCTCAGGCGCGGGATGAGCGTGATCGCGGTCAGGGTCTTCAGCGTGCTGGCGGGCCGGTACTCACCGTGCGGGTCCTTCGCCGCCAGGATCCGCCCGGTCTCCAGGTCGGCGATGACGTACGACGACGCCTGGATGTGCGGCGGGGCGGACACCCCGGCGGAGTGGTCCCAGATGTAGCCATGCTGGCTCAGCTCGGGCCCGCCGACGACCGTGTCGGCGTGGGCCGGAACGGCGTACAGCGGCGCGACAACCCCAGAAATGGCGATGAAGGCGATCAACGTTCGCATGGCGCCCCAACGGTAGAGGACGGGTACGGGAACGACACAGCGGGTGTACCCCCAATAATGAGGCCTGACGAAGCCCTCCCGGGGCGCCTCCGGTTTCTTGATCGGCCTTGCCCTATTCGTGTTCTTTGGGCGTTGGATGCCGACCAAGAATTTGGGCGGCGATCCCCCCCGATCTACCGCTTTCCGCGCCGCTTCGGGCGGGCCGGCCGCGGTGTGAAGTAGGCCACCTTGTGGCCGCCGTGTATCGCGGCGACGATCGGTCGTACGATCGCACAAGGGTGCGGATGAGTCGCGCGCCATGGGCGACCGAGAGTGTTTCCGCAGGTCAACGGTTGGATCGGGAAGGTGATGGTCGGTATGCGTTCGGAGTCGGGGCTGCCGATCGAACCCGTCTACGGGCCCGCGG
This sequence comes from Actinoallomurus sp. NPDC052274, assembly GCF_040679475.1. NCBI lineage: Bacteria > Bacillati > Actinomycetota > Actinomycetes > Streptosporangiales > Thermomonosporaceae > Actinoallomurus > Actinoallomurus sp. NPDC052274. The sequence goes on along the minus strand of NZ_JBFAUT010000016.1, from coordinate 58,981 downwards.
CGCTGGAGGGATTCGACGCCGCCGACCGGCTGGGGGAGCCGGGCGCGTTCCCGTTCACGCGCGGCGTCTACCCGACCATGTACACCGGGCGGCCCTGGACGATGCGGCAGTACGCCGGGTTCGGCACCGCGGCCGAGTCCAACCGGCGCTACCACCAGCTCATCGAGGCCGGCACCGCGGGCCTGTCGGTGGCGTTCGACCTGCCCACCCAGATGGGGTACGACTCGGACGCCGACCTGGCCCGCGGTGAGGTCGGCAAGGTCGGCGTCGCGATCGACTCGATCGAGGACATGCGCGTGCTGTTCGGCGGCATCCCGCTGGGCGAGGTGTCGACGTCGATGACGATCAACGCGCCCGCGGCCGTGCTCCTGCTGCTCTACCAGCTCGTCGCCGAGGAGCAGGGCGTCCCCGCCGACCGCCTGACCGGGACGATCCAGAACGACATCCTCAAGGAGTACATCGCGCGGGGCACCTACATCTTCCCGCCGAAGCCCAGCCTGCGGCTCGTCGCCGACACGTTCCGGTACTGCAAGAACGAGATCCCCAAGTGGAACACGATCTCGATCTCCGGCTACCACATGGCCGAGGCCGGGGCGACGCCCGTACAGGAGATCGCGTTCACCCTCGCCAACGCCAAGGAGTACGTCCGGGCGGCCGTCGAGTCGGGGCTGGACGTCGACGCGTTCGCGCCCCGCCTGTCGTTCTTCTTCGTCGCTCGGACCACCCTGCTGGAGGAGGTCGCGAAGTTCCGCGCGGCCCGCCGGATCTGGGCGCACCTCATGCGCGAGGAGTTCGGCGCGAAGAACCCCAAGTCCCAGATGCTGCGGTTCCACACCCAGACCGCGGGCGTCCAGCTCACCGCCCAGCAGCCCGAGGTCAACCTCGTTCGCGTCGCGATCCAGGCGCTCGGCGCGGTCCTGGGCGGCACGCAGTCGCTGCACACCAACTCCTACGACGAGGCGATCGCGCTGCCCACCGAGAAGGCCGCGCGCCTCGCGCTGCGCACTCAGCAGGTGATCGCGCACGAGTCCGACCTGACGCGCACGGTCGACCCGTTCGCCGGGTCGTACGCCGTCGAGTCGATGACCGACGAGATCGAGGAGGCCGCCCGCGCCCTCATCGACCAGGTCGAGGAGATGGGCGGCGCGGTGAGCGCCATCGAGAAGGGCTTCCAGAAGGCCGAGATCGAGCGGTCGGCGTACCGCACGGCGCTGGAGATCGACGGTGGTGACCGGGTCGTGGTCGGCGTCAACCGGTTCCGCACCGAGGACGAGGAGCCGTACGAACCGCTGCGCGTCGACCCGGCAATCGGGGAGGCCCAGGCCGAGCGGCTCGCGCGGCTGCGGGCCGAGCGCGACAACGACGAGGTCCGCCGGCGCCTCGACGACCTGCGTCACCTCGCGGAGAAGGAGGGCGCGCAGGCGGAGGCCGGCGACGTCTCCGCGGGCGACGGCAACCTGCTGTACCCGCTCAAGGAGGCGCTGCGGGCCCGCGCCACGGTCGGCGAGGTCTGTGACGCGCTGCGCGACGTCTGGGGCGTGTACGTCCCCGCCGACGCCTACTGACCAGGCGAAGCGCCGCCACCGGCGCCCCGCCCCCATCCCCCGGCAGCGAGGAGTCACGGATGAGCGACGAGTGGCGGGCGAACATCGACGCCCTGGAACAGACGGCCCGGTCGATGATCGCGCTGGGCGAGGAGCTGGACGCGGCGGACTGGACCCGGCCGACCGAGTGTCCCGGCTGGTCGGTCCAGGACCAGTACGCGCATATCCTGGGAATCGAGCGGTGGCTGCTCGGCGAGGCCGCGGACGACGAGCCGCGGACGGTGGCCAACACCGCTCTCGACGTCGAGGCGTGCCGCTCCTGGCCCCCGGAGAAGGTCCTCGGCGAGCTGCGCGGGGTGATCGAGCGGCGTGTCGCGTCGCTGCGATCCGACGCCGTCGACCTGACCCAGGTCGTCCCCACGCCCTTCGGCCGGGACATGGCGTACGGCGCCTTCATGGGGCACCGGGCGTTCGATGTGTGGATGCACGAACAGGACGTACGCCGCGCGACCGGGCGTCCGGGCAATCTCGACGGTCCCGCCGCGGAGGTCAGTGCGAGGATCATCGGCGGCTCCCTGCCCTTCGTCGTCGGCAAGCGGGCGCGGCCCGAGCCGGGCCAGACGGTCGTGGTCGAGACGCCGGAGCGTCGCTGGTGCGTCGAGGTGGGCGCCGACCGCCGGGCCCGCTTCGCGGAGGAGCCGTCGGGGCCGACCGTACGGCTCCGCATGGGCTGGGAGACGTTCCTCCGGCTCGGCGGCGGCCGTGTGGCGCCGTCCGGCGTGGAGGTGCAGGTCAGCGGAGACGGCGACCTGGCCGATCGGGTGCTCGCGGGCATGGCCATAACGCCGTGAGCGGATGTCCGGACCAGTGGCTCATGATCAATCTGGTCATTAGTGAGGATTGCTCGTAGCCGGATCGGATGGCACCGGTCGCCCGATGGGTGCTCCAGAAGAGTCAACCACGCATCGCGGGGCAAAGACCTCCCGAGACGGCGCGTGGTCGGCGGCATGATGGTCACCGATCGGGGCGATTTCGGTGCTCACCCTCGGCACCCGACGTGCTGGCCGAATTACGTCACGCGGACGCGATTAACCTGCAAGGATTGAGGGACGGAGGTTGGCCGTGGCCATCGAGTTCAACGCTTCACGGGGTGCCACGCTCGGCATCGAGTGGGAGCTCCAACTCGTCGACGACCAGACGCGGCGCCTCCGCCAGGACGCCGGACAGGTGCTGGGGGCGCTGCCCGGGCTCAGTGAGGCCGAGCGCAACCCCAAGATTCGCCACGAGCTCATGGAGTCGACCGTGGAGATCGTCACAGACGTGTGCCACACGGTCTCCGAAGCGCGCGCCGACCTGGCCGCCACCATGGCCGAGCTCCGCTCCGTCGCCGAGCCCCGGGGCATCGGGCTCGCCTGCACCGGCACCCACCCGATCAGCGACTGGCGCGACGCGGAGATGGCGCCGATCCAGCGCTACGCCGAGCTCGTCGAGCAGTACCAGTGGCTCGCCCGGCGCATCCAGACGTTCGGCGTGCACGTCCACGTCGGCATCCGCTCCGTCGACAAGGCCATCCCGATCGTCAACGCCCTGTCCGCCTACCTGCCGCACTTCCTCGCGCTCACCGCGTCGAGTCCGTTCTGGTGCGGCCAGGACACGGGGCTGGCCTCCAGCCGGGCGATCGTCTTCGGGTCGCTGCCCACCGCGGGGCCGCCGCACCTGCTGGCGGACTGGGCGGAGTTCGAGGCCTACATGGACACGCTGCTGCGCGCCCAGGCGATCAGGAGCATCAAAGAGGTCTGGTGGGACATCCGGCCGCACCCCGACTTCGGAACCATCGAAATTCGGATGTTCGACGGCATTCCTACCCTTCGTGAGGTGGGAATGGCCGCGGCACTGTGTCAATCACTCGTCGAACTCTTCGATCATCAGCTGGATCGTGGTTACACTTTGCCCAGCCCGGCCACGTGGGTCGTGCGCGACAACAAATGGCGCGCGACTCGGTACGGCCTCGACGCCATCGTGATCACCGACGATCAGGGAGCCACCGCTCCGCTCCGCGACGAGCTCTACGAACTGGTCCGGGAGTTGGAGCCGATAGCGGACCGGCTCGGCTGCGCCGAAGATCTGAAGGTGCTCTCCGACGTCCTCGACCAGGGCGCTTCGTACGAGCGGCAGCGCGCCATCATCAACGATGGCGGCAGCCTTGAGGACGTCGTTACCGCGGCTCTCACGGAATGCCGGGAGGACCGGTTCGTCAATCCACGGGAGGTGACACATGCGGGGGCCTGAACTCCCCGGTAATGAGCCAGTGGGAGGAGGGCTGAGACCGCAACTCGACTCGTTTCTGGCCGAGAACGAGACCGATCTCATCGCCTTCCGCCGGGATCTGCACATGCACCCGGAGCTCGGCTTCGCCGAACACCGCACGACGGCTCGCCTGATCGAGGCGCTGACCGCGGCGGGGCTGCGGCCGCAGCGACTGCCCAAGGGCACCGGCCTGATCTGCGAGGTCGGCAACGGCGACGGCCCGGTGGTCGGCCTGCGCGCCGACATCGACGCCCTTCCGCTGACCGACGAGAAGGACGTCGCCTACCGCTCCACGGTGCCGGGCGTCTGCCACGCCTGCGGCCACGACGTGCACACGACCATCCTGCTGGGAGTCGGCCGGTTCTTCGCGCGGCAGGCCGCCGCCGGCCTGGTGCCCGGCAAGGTGCGGCTGATCTTCCAGCCGGCCGAGGAGACGCCGGGCGGTGCCCTGGACGTCCTGGCCGCCGGCGGCATCGCCGGGGTCGACCGCGTCTTCGCCCTGCACTGCGACCCTCGCCTGGAGGTCGGCCGGCTCGGCCTGCGCGTCGGTCCGATCACCGCGGCCTGTGACAAGGTGAACGTCCGGGTCGCCGGTCCGGGCGGGCACACCGCGCGTCCGCACCTGACCGCCGACCTGGTGTACGCCCTGGCCAAGATCGTCACGGAGCTGCCGGCCGCGCTGTCGCGGCGCGTGGACCCGCGCTCAAGCCTGAGCCTCGTGTGGGGCCGGGTGTCGGCCGGGTCGGTGGCCAACGCCATCCCCGACGACGGCATCGCCCAGGGCACCGTGCGCTGCCTCGACGACGAGGCGTGGCACTCCGCGCCCGAGCTCATGAAGACCCTGCTCGACTCGGTGGCCAGCGCGTACGACGTGAAGGCCGAGCTGGACTACGTCCGCGGCGTGCCGCCGACCGTGAACGAGCGGACGAGCGTCGAGATGTTCCGCACCGCCGTCGAAGCGGTCATCGGTGAGGACGGCGCGGCGGGCACGCCCCAGAGCCTCGGCGGCGAGGACTTCGGCTGGTACCTCGAGTCGATCCCCGGGGCGCTGGCCAGGCTCGGCGTCGCGACGCCCGGCATGGCCGGCGCGTACGACCTGCACCGGGGCACCTTCGACGTGGACGAGCGGAGCATCGGCGTCGGTGTCCGGATCATGGTCGCCACCGCCCTGACCGCCCTGTGGGAGAGCCGGCGCGCGGGCGCCGCCGAGCCCATCGGGGAGCCCGCGGCCTGACGAGCACGCCCGGGTCGCTCGACGGTTTTCGGTCGCACCCGGGCGGTCCTCCTTGTCCTGGTGGGTCGCGCGGCGGCCTGACCAGTGACGATGCGCTTTCGCCTTGATAACGGACGCGTTGCGACACGGTCGCTTTGGCTCGTTCCTCCCCTGGTTGGGACTATGGTCCGAGAGATTCGTGCCATGACGCACATTTCGGGCGGGGTCTAATTGGAGGAGCTACCTTGCGCCGTGCAGTGAAGATGACCGCCGTCGCGGCGAGCGCGGTGCTTGCACTCAGCGCCGCCGGCTGTGGCGGTAAGAAGGCCAACACCGGCGGCGGTGGTGGCGGTGAGGGCAAGAAGACCGTCAAGGTCGGCCTCGCGTACGACGTGGGCGGCCGTGGCGACAAGTCGTTCAACGACGCCGCGTACGCCGGCCTGCAGAAGGTCCAGAGCGAGCTGAAGCTCGACGTCAAGGACATCGAGGCCAAGGAAGGCGAGAGCGACAACGACAAGATCCAGCGGCTGCAGCTGCTGGCCCAGTCGGGCTACAACCCGGTGATCGCCGTCGGCTTCGCGTACGCGGGCGCGCTGGGCAAGGTCGCGCCGAAGTTCCCGAACGTGAAGTTCGCCATCATCGACGACGACACGGTCCAGCAGCCGAACGTCGCGGACCTGCTCTTCGCCGAGAACGAGGGCTCCTACCTCGTCGGCGCGGCGGCGGCCAAGAAGTCCAAGACCGGCCACATCGGCTTCATCGGCGGCGTGGCGACCCCGCTGATCAAGAAGTTCGAGGTCGGGTACATCGCGGGCGCCAAGAAGGTCAACCCGAACATCAAGGTCGACTCCAAATACATCTCCCAGCCGCCGGACTTCGGTGGCTTCAAGGACCCGGCCAAGGGCAAGACGATCGCCCAGGGCATGTACGACCAGGGCGCCGACGTCATCTACACGGCGGCGGGCCTGTCCGGCACCGGCTCGCTGCAGGCGGCCGCCGCGGCCAAGAAGTGGTTCATCGGCGTCGACTCCGACCAGTACCTGACGGCGACCGCCGACCAGAAGCCGTACGTGCTGACCTCGATGCTCAAGCGCATCGACACCGCGGTGTTCAACTTCGTCAAGGGCGTCGGCGAGGGCCAGTTCCAGAAGGGCGACCAGCGGTTCACCCTCAAGAACGACGGCGTCGACTACTCCAAGTCGAACCCGTCGGCGCTGGGCGACCTGCCGGCCACCCTCGACGACCTGAAGCAGCAGATCGTCTCCGGAAAGATCACACCGCCCGAGAAGTGACGGCGGTAAGGGCTCGGGCCCGGGTGGACGGCTTCGGCCTCCCTCCCGGGCCCACTGGTGCGGGAGCAGGTCATGTCCACGACTGAGCCGGCGGTCGAGCTGCACGGCATCACCAAGCGCTTCCCCGGCGTCGTGGCCAACCACGACATCGACATCGCGGTCGCGGCGGGCACGGTGCACGCGATCGTCGGGGAGAACGGCGCAGGCAAGTCGACCCTGATGAAGATCCTCTACGGCATGCAGCGGCCGGACGAGGGAACGATCAAGGTCAACGGAGAGGTCGCCGACCTCCATTCGCCGTCCGACGCGATCGCGCGCGGCATCGGCATGGTCCACCAGCACTTCATGCTGGCCGACAATCTCACCGTCCTGGAGAACGTCGTCCTCGGCGCCGAGAAGCTGCACGGCATCGGCGGCGGGGCGCGGCGCCGGATCCGGGAGATCTCCGACCAGTACGGGCTGGGCGTCGAACCGGACCGGCTGGTCGAGGAGCTCGGCGTCGGCGCCCGCCAGCGCGTCGAGATCCTCAAGGTCCTCTACCGCGGAGCGCGGATCCTCATCCTCGACGAGCCCACCGCGGTGCTCGTGCCGCAGGAGGTGGACGAGCTCTTCGCCAACCTCGAGGAGCTCAAGCGCGAGGGCCTCACCGTCATCTTCATCTCGCACAAGCTCGACGAGGTCCTGAAGGTCGCCGACGCGATCACCGTGATCCGCCGGGGCACGACCGTGGCCTCCGCCGATCCCAAGGAGGTCTCCGCCCGGCAGCTCGCCGAGCTGATGGTCGGCAGCGAACTGCCGGTCCCGAAGCTGCGCGAGTCGACGGCGACCGACGTCCCGGTGCTGACCGTCGAGGACGTGACCGTCCGCGACGCCACGGGCCGCGCCGTCGTGGACGGGGTGTCCCTGACCATCCACGAGGGCGAGATCCTCGGCATCGCCGGCGTGGAGGGCAACGGCCAGGCCGAGCTCGTCGAAGCGATCATGGGCATGCTGCCGGTCGAGTCCGGCGTCGTCCGGCTCGGCGAGGACGACCTGGTCGGCCGGTCGACCCGGCACCGCCGGGAGATGGGCATCGGGTTCATCCCCGAGGACCGGCACCGGCACGGCCTGCTGCTGGAGTCCCCGCTGTGGGAGAACCGCGTTCTGGGCCACCAGACCCGGTCCCCCAACGTCAAGGGCATCCTCATCGACCGCGCCGGCGCGCGCCGCGACACGGAGCGGATCGTCGAGGAGTACGACGTACGGACCCCCGGCATCGACGTCAGCGCGGCCTCGCTGTCCGGCGGCAACCAGCAGAAGCTGATCATCGGCCGGGAGATGTCCGGGAACCCGAAGCTGCTGATCGCCGCGCACCCGACCCGTGGGGTCGACGTCGGCGCCCAGTCGGCGATCTGGGACCATCTGCGCCGGGCGCGGGCCGAGGGCCTGGCGGTGCTGCTCATCTCCGCCGACCTCGACGAGCTGATCGGCATGTCGGACACCCTGCGGGTGATCCTGCGCGGCCGGCTGGTCGGGGAGGCCGACCCCGCGACCATCACTCCGGACGAACTCGGCTCCCTGATGACCGGCGCCGCAGAGGGGAGCGTGGCATGATCTCCAACCTGCTCGCGAAGTCCTACGCGCGGACCGTGATCGCGGCGCTCATCGCGCTCGTCTTCGCCGTCGTCGTGACCTCGATCGTGTTGTCGATCAGCGGGTTCAACCCGCCGTCCACGTTCCAGGCGATGTTCGACTTCGGCAAGGAGCCCGACAGCGTCGTCAACACCGTCAACCGCGCGTCGGCGTACTACCTGTCCGCGCTCGCGGTCGCGATCGGGTTCCGGATGAACCTGTTCAACATCGGCGTCGACGGGCAGTACCGCCTCGCGGCCATGCTCGCCGCCGCGGCGGGCGGGGCGTGGGCGCTGCCGGCGGGTCTGCACCAGATCGTGATCATCGTCGTCGCGGCCGTCGTCGGCGGCGCGTGGGCGGGCATCGCGGCGATCCTCAAGGTGACGCGGGGCGTCAGCGAGGTCATCTCGACCATCATGCTGAACTTCATCGGCACCGGCGTGATCGCGTTCCTGCTCAGCCCGAACCGGCTCGCGGCGAAGGTCGCGGGCAGCAACAACGTCGGCACCAAGCCCATCGGCTCGTCGGGCCGGGTGCCGGGGATCTCCTACCCGGGCAGCGACCTGAAGATCTACGGCCTCGTCCTGCTCGCGGTGCTGGCCGGCCTCGGGTTCTGGTTCGTGATCAACCGCACGCGGTTCGGCTTCGACCTGCGGGCCACGGGTCTGTCCGAGAGCGCCGCCGTCGCGAGCGGCGTGGACGCCAAGCGCATGGTCGTCATCGCGATGGTCCTGTCCGGCGCGGTCGCCGGCCTCGTCGGCATGCCGCAGCTGCTCGGCGGGTCCTACTCCTACTCGCTGGACTTCCCGACCGGCATCGGCTTCACCGGCATCGGCATCGCGCTGCTCGGCCGGAACAACCCGGTCGGCATCGCCTTCGCGTCGCTGCTGTGGGCGTTCCTGGACCAGTCGTCGCAGATCCTCGAGTTCAACGACATCCCCAAGGAGATCGTCGCCATCACCCAGGCGGCCGTGCTGCTGTCGGTGGTCGTGGTCTACGAGATCGTCAACCGGGTGGGCCGGCGCATGGACCAGCGGCGCGTCGCCGCTGAGCTCGGCGAGGTGGCCGCGTGAGTGAGCGGAGCGAGCGAACCAATGAGCACAGCGCCTCTGGTCACCCCTCCGGCGAAGGAGGGCGCATGATCGATCAGGAGGTCCGGACGCCGGCGCCGCGGACCGGCGGAGTTCGCGGGTTCCGCGGCCGGCGGGCGCTGACCGCCGGACTGGGCGCCTTCGTCGCCCTCATCCTGCTGCGGCTCATCACCGGCGAGAGCGACATCACCTCCAGCGGGACGATGAGCGCGACGCTCGGGCTCGCCGTGCCGATCGGGATGGCCGCGATGGGCGGCCTGTGGTCCGAACGCTCCGGCGTGGTCAACATCGGCCTCGAGGGCATGATGGTGTTCGGCACGTGGGGCGCGGCCTTCGGCGCCTACTTCAGCGGCAGCCCCTGGCTGGGTCTCCTCTGCGGGATCGCGGCCGGAGCGCTGGGCGGCCTGCTGCACGCCGTCGCCACCGTGACGTTCGGCGTGGACCACATCGTCTCGGGCGTCGCGATCAACATCCTGGCGCCGGGCGTCGCGCGCTACCTGTCGGACCTGCTGTTCAACGGCGAGCCCGGTGGTGGCGCCACCCAGTCGCCCCAGCTGCCGGGCTTCCCGACGTGGAGCGTGCCCGGCGTCGGCGGCCCGCTCGGCGACCTCGAGAAGCACCACTGGATCCTGATCTCCGACCTCGCCGGGCTGGTCCGCGGGCTGCTGACGAACCTGTCCCCGGTCACCCTGGTCGCGGCCGCCCTCATCCCGATCTCGTTCTTCCTGCTGTGGCGCACGCCGTTCGGCCTGCGGCTGCGGTCGTGCGGGGAGAATCCCCTCGCCGCCGAGTCGCTGGGCGTGAGGGTCTACACGATGAAGTACGCCGCGGTGGTGATCTCCGGGGCGTTCGCCGGCGTCGGGGGTACGTTCCTGGCCATGGTGGCGTCCTCCAACTACCAGGAGGGCCAGGTCAACGGCCGTGGCTTCATCGGCCTCGCCGCCATGATCTTCGGCAACTGGCGGCCGGGCGGCGTCGCGGCGGGCGCCGGCCTGTTCGGGTACACCGACGCGCTGCAACTGCGCGGTGGCGCCGGCGCGGTGCACGCCATGCTGCTCCTGCTCGGCGTGGGCCTGCTCGCCCTCGCGGTCTGGCACGCGTACCGGCGCCGGATGGTCACGGCCGTGGTCTCGGCGGTCGTGGCCGTCGGGCTCCTCGCCTGGTTCTTCCTGACCGACGAGCTGCCCAAGGAGATCGTCACCTACAGCCCCCACATCACGACGCTGCTCGTGCTGGCGTTCGCGGCGCAGCGACTGCGCATGCCGGCCGCCGACGGGCTCACCTACCGACGCGGCGGAGGACACTGATGGCCGACATCGACTGGGACGCCCTCCGGGCGGCCGCCCGTGCGGTGATGGCGAAGGCGTACGTCCCGTACTCCCACTTCCCGGTGGGTGCCGCCGGGCTCACCGACGACGGGCGGATCATCGCTGGCTGCAACGTGGAGAACGCCTCGTACGGCGTCGGCCTGTGCGCCGAGTGCGGGCTGGTCTCGGCGCTGCACGGCACGGGCGGCGGCGGCCGGCTGGTGGCCGTCGCCGTCGTGGACCGCCACGGCGCCCCGCTGATGCCCTGTGGACGCTGCCGTCAGCTGCTGTGGGAACATGGCGGCCCCGACATGCTGCTGGAGACCGTCAGCGGCATCCGGCCGATGCGCGAGGTGCTGCCCGACGCCTTCGGCCCCGACGACCTGGAGAAACGAGCTTGAATTTCGACGCCGTCGACGTCATCCGTACGAAGCGGGACCGCGGAGAGCTGTCCGACGAGCAGATCGACTGGACGATCAGCGCGTACACCGAGGGCGTCATCGCCGAGGAGCAGATGTCCGCCCTCGCGATGGCGATCCTGCTGAACGGTATGAGCCGGCGCGAGGTCGCCCGGTGGACCGACGCGATGCTGCGCTCCGGCGAGCGGATGGACTGGTCCAAGCTGAGCCGCCCCACGGCGGACAAGCACTCCACCGGCGGGGTCGGCGACAAGATCACCCTGCCGCTGGCGCCGACCGTGGCCGCCTGCGGCGCCGCCGTGCCGCAGCTCTCCGGCCGCGGCCTCGGCCACACCGGCGGCACCCTCGACAAGCTCGAGTCGATCCCCGGCTGGCGGGCGTCGCTGTCCAACGAGGAGATGCTGGGCGTCCTGGACCGGGCGGGCGCGGTGGTGTGCGCGGCCGGCTCCGGCCTCGCTCCCGCCGACCGCAAGCTGTACGCCCTGCGGGACGTCACCGGCACGGTCGAGTCGATCCCGCTGATCGCCAGCTCGATCATGTCGAAGAAGATCGCGGAGGGCACCGGCGCGCTGGTGCTGGACGTCAAGGCCGGCTCCGGTGCCTTCATGAAGAGCGTGGTGCACGCCCGCGAACTGGCCCGCACGATGGTCGACATCGGCACCGACCACGGCGTGAAGACCGTCGCGCTGCTGACCGCCATGGACACCCCTCTCGGCCGTACGGTCGGCAACGCGCTGGAGGTCGACGAGTCCGTCGAGGTCCTGGCCGGCGGTGGCCCGGAGGACATCGTCGAGCTGACCGTCGCCCTGGCCCGGGAGATGCTGGCCGCGGCGGGCGTCGCGGGCACCAAGGACCCGGCCGACGCGCTGCGGGACGGCTCCGCGATGGACGTCTGGCGCACCATGATCTCCGCGCAGGGCGGCGACCCGGACGCCCCGCTCCCGGTCGCGAAGGAGACCCACGAGGTCGTGGCGACGGAGTCCGGCGTGCTGTCCCGGCTCGACGCCTACGGCGTCGGCGTCGCGGCGTGGCGTCTCGGCGCCGGCCGGGCGCGCAAGGAGGACCCGGTGGTGCACGCCGCGGGCATCGTCCTGCACGCCAAGCCGGGCGACCTCGTCCGCGCGGGCCAGCCGCTGATGACGCTGCACGCCGACGACCCGGCGCGCTTCGAGCGCGCGCTGGCCGCCCTGGAGGGCGCCGTGGAGATCGGCGAGATGGAGGACGCCCGGCGGCCGCTCATCCTGGAGCGGATCGCCTGATCAGGTGCCGGAGGACGCGGCGGCGGCGAGGAAGAAGACGACGAGGATCAGCAGTGCGAGGACGATGAAGGCGCTGCCGATCGCGCCCAGCACCACGCCCGCCGTCGCCTGACCGTCGCCGCCGAGGTACCCGCCGCTCTCGCGGATCCGCCGCTTGGCCGACAGCCCCATGAACAGGGCGATCGGCGCGAGCAGGCCGCACACCACGAGCCCGAGGATGCCGAGGACCATCGAGGCCGTCGCTCCACTGTCGTCCTGCGCGGGCGGCGGAGCCGGGTACTGGTACATGGCCGCACCATAGACGAATCCGGCGGTGGCGCGAAGGCCTCCGTACGGCCCGGCGGCTCGACCCCGCGTCCCCGCCCGCCCGGCCACCGGCCGATCGCCGCCGTACGGGCCCCTCAGCGCCTCGCCGAGGGCCCGGACGGCGATGTGAGGCGCGGACGGCCGGTAATGTGCGTGGCGTGACGAACCGTCCTGTGCTCGACGACATCCGGCGGGCCCCCAAGGTGCTCCTCCACGATCACCTCGACGGTGGGCTGCGGCCGGAGACCATCGTCGACCTCGCCCGTGAGACCGGCTACGACGCGCTGCCCGCCACCGACCCGGCGGAGCTGCGCACCTGGTTCGCCGAGGCGTCCGACTCCGGATCGCTGGAGCGCTACCTGGAGACGTTCGACCACACGGTCGGCGTGATGCAGACCGCCGAGGCCCTGACCCGCGTCGCGTACGAGTGCGCCGAGGACCTGGCCAAGGACGGCGTCGTGTACGCGGAGGTGCGGTACGCGCCGGAGCAGCACACCCGCAACGGACTGACGCTGAACCAGGTCGTCGAGGCGGTGCTGCGCGGATTCGCGGAGGGCGGCCGCGACCACGGCATCCGCGTCGGCACGCTGCTCACCGCCATGCGCCACCAGGCCCGCAGCATGGAGATCGCCGAGCTGGCGGTCCGGTACCGCGACGACGGCGTCGTCGGCTTCGACATCGCCGGCGCCGAGGCGGGCTACCCGCCCACCCGGCACCTCGACGCCTTCGAGTACCTCCAGCGGGAGAACGCCCACTTCACCATCCACGCGGGCGAGGCGTTCGGCCTGCCGTCGATCTGGCAGGCCATCCAGTGGTGCGGCGCCGACCGGCTCGGGCACGGCGTGCGCATCATCGACGACATCGGCGAGCGTGAGGGCGAGAGCCCCCGGCTCGGGCGCCTCGCCGCGTACGTCCGGGACAAGCGCATCCCGCTGGAGATGTGCCCCAGCTCCAACGTCCAGACCGGCGCCGCCAAGTCCATCGCCGAGCACCCGATCGGGCTGCTCCGCCGCCTCTACTTCCGGGTCACCGTCAACACCGACAACCGGCTGATGAGCGGCACGACCCTGTCGGAGGAGTTCGCCAAGCTCGTCGAGGCGTTCGACTACGGCTGGGACGACCTGCAGTGGTTCACGGTCAACGCCATGAAGTCCGCCTTCCTCGGCTTCGACGAGCGCCTCGAGCTGATCAACGGCGTCATCAAGCCGGGGTTCGCGCAGCTGAAGTGGCGATCGCACTCGTGACCGCCGCCGTGTTCCCCAAGACTCCGCCCGGCGCGAAGGTGTTCCGGTCGTCGGCCCCCCGCTTCTTCGGCTGGGCCTGGATGGTCTTCGCCGCCGCCAACCTCGTCGACATCCTGTGGCGCGGCCGCGACGCCGCCTCGCTGGTCGCCGCGATGGTCATGCTGCTCGGCTGCGGCGTCGCGTACGTCGGCGCGCTGCGGCCCCGGATCGTCGCCGACGAGGAGGGCGTCCGCCTGCACAACCTGCTCCGCGACGTCGAGGTGCCCTGGCGCGGGGTCGAGCGGGTCGAGGGCGGCGACGCCGTCTACGTGCACGGGGGCGGCCGCCGGTTCCGCGCCTTCGTCCTGCAGATCTCCCCGCGCAACCGCGCGCGGTTCGAGGCGAAGGCCCGCCGTCAGGAGCGGAAGCTGCCCGACCACGTCGCCGACTACGTCCAGGGACGCACCCAGACCGACTTCGCGGTCGAACAGCTCCGTGAGATGGCCGGGGAGCGCTCCCGGCGCGGCGAGGACGGCGCGGCCGAGCCGACGGTCACGTGGGCCTGGCCGGCCGTCATCGCGGTCGCCGTCCCGGCGGTCGCCTTCCTCGTCGCCCTCGTCATCGCCCTGCGCTGACCCGGCCCCCGCGTATGGCGGCTCAGCGGGTCACCGCCTCCACCGCCGGGATCCGGATCGAGCGCAGGGCGGCGCCGAGACCCGTCCCCAGGGTGAGGACCGCCGCGACGGCGACGACCGCCAGGTAGGTGCCGGCGCCCGCGTCCGGCAGCGCGTGCCCCGTCCGGGCGATGCTGTAGGGCACGATCGTGAACAGCCCGGCGACCGCCCCGGAGACGACGCCGAGCACCGTCAGGATGACGCCCTCCACCGCCACCGTCCACAGGACCTGCCCCGGCGTGATCCCGACGAGCCGCTGCCGCGCGAACTCGCCGCGCCGGTACGTCATCGCCGCGATCAGCGTGTTGATCAGCATGATCGCCGAGAACACCACCAGCATCCCGATGACCGTGAAGTTCAGCGTCTCGGTGGTCTTCTGGTCGGCCGTCGCCACCACCCCGGACGCGGCGGTGGCCGCGTTCTCGATCCACTGCATGTAGAGCGTGCCGGTGGAGATCCCCGTGAACAGGATGATCGGCATCAGCGTCGCCGCGAGGCGACCGGCCCGCCGCCGCACGTACTGAACCGTCAGGTAGGCGGGGACCCCGGCCACCCGCTCGAGCGGGCGGGCGAGCACGGTCGTCACCCGGCGGATCAGGACCGGACCCGCCAGCGCCAGGCCGATGGAGACCCAGATGGAGGTCTGCCCGGCCGTCTGCATCGCGTCGATGCCCTTGCCGCGCATGGCGGTCGCGGTGGTCACGGCCAGGCTCGCGCCCAGGACGAGCAGGACCACCGCGGCGGCCTTCCGCTTGCGGCTCATCCGGGCGTCGCCCGTGGCGGCGTTCCGAGCCGACTCGGCCGCACGCGTCCGCACGACGCCTCGTACGGTGATGACCGCCGCGGTGGTCGCGGCCGTCAGCGTCACGCCCAGCCCGATGCCCAGCGCGTACGGCCCGAAGGCGTAGCCGATGCCGTCGGCGACGCGCTTGCTGGAGATCAGCAGCGACAGCAGCGCCCGGCCGGCCAGGGCGGCCGGCGCGATCGCCACCAGCCCGGCGACCAGTGCGACGACGGCGGTCTCACTGACGATCATCCGGCCGATCTGCATCGGCGTGGCGCCCACCTGCTTCAGCAGCGCCATCTCGGCGTCCCGCTGCCGCACGACCAGGGTCAGCGTGGACGTGGCCGAGAAGATCACCATGATGAGCCCCCAGCCGCCGACGACCGAGGCCATGGTGATGAGCGAGTTCCTGCTGGCGGAGGGCACTCCATCGCTCATGGCGGTGTCCAGCAGCGAGGCGAAGGCCATCACCATCGCCGCCCCGAACCCCATCGAGACGAATGTCGCCAGGAACCCGCCGGCGCGATGCCGCAACGAGCGAAGAGCCAACCCGAACATGGTCAGACCTCCGTCCGGTCGCGCCGCGCGGTCCGGTCGCCCAGGCGCGTCATCCGCTCCGCCACGGCCTCGGCCGTCGGCCGGGCGAGTTCTCCGGCGAGGCGACCGTCGGCCAGGAACAGGACCGAGTCCGCGTACGAGGCGGCGACCGGGTCGTGGGTCACCATGACCACGGTCTGGCCCTGCTCGTGCACCGCCCGCATCAGGAGGCCCAGCACCTCGCGCGCACTGCGCGTGTCGAGCGCGCCGGTCGGCTCGTCGGCGAAGATCACCGACGGGTTCGTCACCAGGGCCCGCGCGATGGCGACCCGCTGCTGCTGACCGCCGGACAACTCCGCCGGCAGGTGCCGCAGCCGGTCGCCGAGACCCACCTTCGTCAGGATCTCGCGGGCGTACCGGCCGTCCACCTTCCGGCCGGCCAGCCGCAGCGGGAGCGTCGTGTTCTGCAGGACGTCCAGGGTGGGGAGCAGGTTGAACTGCTGGAAGATGAAGCCGATCCGCCGCCTGCGGAACTTCGTCAACTCGGTCTCGGAGCCACCGCTCATCTCGGCGCCGTCGACGAACACCTTCCCGCCGGTCGGCCGGTCCAGCCCCGCCGCGCACTGCAGCAAAGTGCTCTTGCCGGAACCGGACGGCCCCATGACGGCCGTGAACGTCCCCTTCCGCAGACTCAGTGAGACCCCGTCCAGCGCGGTCACCTGAGTGCCCTCCGCGCCGTAGACCTTCCGCACCGAGACGACCCGCAGCGCCTCGGAATCGCTCGTGGGGAGCGTGCCCTGTCCGTTCATGACCCTCGCCTCTCAAGGCGCCGTTGCGCGCCGTACGAGAACGAAACTAGGGATGGCCGGAGGACATCTCGATGGGCTCAGCAGGCCGACGGTGGTGTACCTAACGACACCATCGGGCCTTCACTCGCCGAGCAGCAGGATCTCCAGGAACGCGTCCGGCGCGTCGCGGAGCACATTGTGGCTGCTGGAAAGGGTGTGCACCCGCCAGGCGGGATCCTCGGCCAGCCGCGCGTGGACCTCGGTGAACGGCGAGCCGTCCCAACCGGACAGGTACACGTAGTCCCGCGCCTTGATCTCGCCGAGGCCGTTCCCACGTAGCCGGAGCCGCTGGAGGAAGGAGGCCAGGGGATGCGCGGTCGCGCGGGGGTCGAGGCCGGACGGCGGTCGGACCGAGAAGCCGTCCGCGGCCGCTCCGTCGAGGAACAGCCGGCGGAACGCCTCGGTCGTCAGGTCCCAGCAGGACTGTCCGTCCTCGGGCACGTAGGCGTCGCTGTAGACCAGGCGCCGCACCGAGCCGGGCTCGGCGCGGTCGGCGACCCCGGTGATGACCATGCCGCCGTAGCTGTGCCCGACGAGCACGGCGTCGGCGACCCTCTCGGCCGCGAGGACGGCGAGCACGTCGTCGACGTGGGTGTCGAGGTTCACGGCGGGCGAGGCCAGGTGGGCGCGGTCGTCGACCCCCGTCAGGGTCACGGGCAACGCCCGGTGCCCGGCGGCGCGGAGCCGGTCGGCCAGACCGGAGTAGTGCCAGCCGCCGTGCCAACCACCCGGAATGAGAACGAAGGTCGCCATGTCCGCCCCTCTCTGTCGCCAAGGCAGTGACTCTAATAGAGTGTCTCTAATCGAGGCAAATGGGAGAGCCGATCATGCTGACGTTGTGCATCCTCGGATTCCTGGCGGAGGAGCCGCTGCACGCCTACGAGCTGCGGGCGCGCATCTCCGGGCTGTCCGGGCACATCCGGCCGGTGAGCGACGGCGCGCTGTACCCGGCGCTCAACCGCCTGCGCGCCGCCGGGTTCCTGGAACGGCACGAGGAACCGGGCCGGGCCGGCACCCCGCGCCAAGTGCTGACGCTCACCGACGCCGGACACACGGAACTGCTCCGCAGGCTCGCCGACCCGGCGGAGGTCGAGATCACCGACCGGAACTCGTTCATGATCCTGCTGGCGTTCCTCGGGCGACTGCCCGACCCCGCCGACCAGCTCCGCGTGCTGCGCCGCCGCCTGGCCTTCTACGACCAGCCCGCCAGCTACTTCTACGCCGACAGCCGCCCGCTGCGGGCCGCCGAGATGACCGACCGGTTCCGCCGGGGAATGCTCAGCATCGCCGCCGAGACCAAGCGAGCCGACATGCGCTGGCTCCGCCAGATCATCACCGAACTCGAACAGGAGACCGGCGGGAAAGGCGACCAGCCCCGGACGGATGCCCACGGAGGAACGGCGCACGCCGGCGGAGATGCCCGGCTCGGCCCGGCCGACTCGGCCCCTACACCGTCATCCGCGACCGGCGACGAGAGAGCGCCCGGTCGAGAAGGATGACCGGCACGATGCCCGCCGCCAGGCCGGCGCCGATCCAGGTGACAGAAGTGATGCCCGCGCCGGCGTTCAGGGCGACCCCGGCGAGTGCCGGAACGAGGCTGATGCCGAGTTGGAACGCCGAGACGGTGGTGGCACCGGCGAGTGTCGGCGCCGTTGACGCGATGGCGAACACCCGTCCGTAGATGGCCGGGTTCAGCACGAAGCCGGCGATCCCGAGGAGAAGAACGAGGGGGACGACGGCCAGCGCATGCCTGGCCAGGACCGCGAGCAGGACGGAACTGGCCGCTATCCCGAGCGCTCCGGCCAGGAGCGCCTGGGAGGGTCGCCTGTCGGCGATCCTGCCTCCGATGGACAGCCCGACGAAGGCGCCGATGCCGAACAGCGCGAGGACGGCGGGGACCCAGACGCCGGGGACACCGGTGATGTCGGTCAGGAACGCCGCCAGGTAGTTGTACGAGATCATGTAGGCGGCGGTGCTCAGTACGGTGGCGGCGTAGACCACCCACAGTTGTGGTCGCCTCATGGTCCGAAGCTCACGCCGTACGCTCGGCTCCTGGCCCGTGCCCGTCGCCGGCATCGCGAGCAGGCTCGAGATCGCACCGGCGACGGTCAGGGCGACCACGCCCCAGAATCCGCCCCGCCATCCGGTGAAGTGACTGAGCAGTGCGCCTGCCGGCCCCCCGGCGATCATCGCCAGGCTGAGGCCGCTGACGACGACGCCGGAGGCGCGTGCGGTGCGGTCGGGTGTGACGAGGCCGATCGCGGTGACCGCCGCGACCGCCCAGTACCCCGCGTAGGCGAGGCCGCAGACGAAGCGGGTCGCCAGAAGCACCGCGTAACCGTCGGTCAGAAGGCCGATCGTCACCGAGGCGGCGAAGACGGCCTGAGTGATCACCAGCGTGGTGCGTCGCGGCCAGCGCAGCGTCATGATGGCGAAGGGAGGCCCGCCGATCACGACACCGATGGCGAATGCCGAGATCAGCGCGCCGGCGGAGGACAAGCTGATCTTCAGGTCATCGGCGATCTCCGGCAGGACCCCGGCCAGCAGGAACTCCGCGCTGCCCATCGCGAACAGGCTGAACGCGAGCAGGTAGACGCCGAGCGGCAGCCTCCCACGAGAGACCGGCACCTGCTGCTGTGCGGTGTCGACGCTCACCGGCCATCACCCGCTACCGCGGCGCGGCGCTGGTCGACGGCGTGATCGACGTCTTCCTCCAGCAGGTCGGTGTTGATGGCGAAGGCGGCGGCTGACCCCATGCCGGCGGCGGTGATGACCTGGGCGCGCGGATCGATGACGTTACCGGCGGCCCAGACGCCGGCGATGCCGGTGCGCCCGGTTCGGTCGGTCACGACCCAGCCGCTGTCGTCCTTGGCGCAGCCCAGGTGGGTCAGCAGCTCATCACGCGGAACCATGCGAGGGAAGAGGAAGGCCGCGGCGCGGGGGACGGCGCGGCCGTCGGTGAGCTCGATGCCGTGCAGCCGATCGTCGTCGACCACCAGACGCTTGACCTCGCCCTCGACGATGCGCAGGCCGCGCGCCTCCAGTCGCTCGCGATCCTGCGCCGTCAACTCCAGCGTGTGCGCGAAGAAGACGACGTCGTCGCTCCACGCACGCAGGAGCAGGGCCTGGTGCACGGCGCCCGGATGGGTACCGAGGACGGCGAGCGGCCGGTCACGGACTTCGTAGGCGTGGCAGTAGGGGCAGTGCAGGAGATCCTTGCCCCACCGCTCACGCACGCCGGGGATGTCGGGAAGCTCGTCGCGCAGCCCGGTCGCGACCAGGACGCGGCGGGCCTTGAGCACGGGCCCGCCGACCATGCGGACGTCGTAACCGTGGTCGATCTGGTCCACCCGCCCTTGGATGAGCCGTACGCCGTACCGGGAGATCTCGGCGCGGCCGAGTTCGAGCAGTGTCGCGGGGGCCAACCCGTCGCGGGACAAAAAGCCGTGCATGTGTGCGGCGGGTGCGTTGCGCGGCTCGCCGGCGTCTATCACCACCACCTTGCGGCGGGCGCGTCCGAGAAGCAGGGCGGCGTTCAGCCCGGCCGCTCCGGCGCCGACCACCACCACGTCGAAAATCCCGTCGTCGGCGGTACGCGGTGCGCTGCCGTCCGGGTCGTTAGTCGCCTTGATCATGGCGATCACCTCCGCGCCCGATGGTGTGCGCCCTGCTGGTGAACCGACAAATTCCGTTGCTGATTCTGGGACGCAGGAGGTGAAATGAGCGGTATGGACGAGCAATCCCCGATCGCCGCCACGCTGGCCCAGGTCGGCTCCCGCCTCAAACGCATCCGCACCGAACGCGGCGTGAGCCTGTCCGCGCTGGCCGAGGCGACCGGCATATCCAAGAGCACGCTTTCCAGGCTTGAGACGGGCCAGCGCCGCCCCGGCCTGGAACTCCTGCTGCCCATCGCGCAGGCGCATCAGGTGCCGCTGGACGAACTGGTCGGGGCGCCCGAGGTCGGCGATCCCCGGATCCGCTCGAAGCCTCGCATCCGCAACGGCCGCACGGTGATCCCGTTGACCCCGCACCCGGGCCCCCTGCAAGCCTGGAAGTCGATCATTCCGGCCGAACAGAACCGCCCCGAGTTGTGCACACACGAGGGCTATGAGTGGCTCTACGTGCTGTCCGGGCGCCTGCGGCTGATCGTGGCCGATCACGACCTGATCCTGGGGCCAGGGGAGGCCGCCGAGTTCGACACCCGCCTGCCCCACTGGTTCGGCCCCACCGGCGACTCTCCCGTCGAGGTCCTCAACCTGTTCGGCCGCCAAGGAGAACGCATGCACATCCGCGCCAGACCACGCCCCCGACAGGAACCGGCGTCCTGAGCGGAGGGCGCCTTCGAGAGGGGCGGCGAGTAACGCTGAGGCCGGGCGGAGCCCGGCATCGGGGGGTTCCGGGGGGTCGTCCCCCCGGGTGGGTGCCTGGAGACAGCGAAGCCGCCCCGAAGGGCGGCGAGTAACGCTGAGCGAGAGCGGACGACGGGATTCGAACCCGCGACCCTCACCTTGGCAAGGTGATGCTCTACCAGTCTGAGCCACGTCCGCGTGACCCCTCAAGAATAGCGGATCTCAGGACTAGATGAGCCCGGCGTCGTGGGCGAGGAGGGCGACCTGGACGCGGTTGTTGAGTTCGAGTTTGGCCAGCAGCCGGGAGACGTGGGCCTTCACGGTGGCGACGCTCATGTAGAGCTCGGAGCCGATCTCGGCGTTCGACTTGCCCTGGCCGATGGCGACGACCACCTCGCGCTCGCGGTCGCTGAGGCGCGCGAGACGCTCCTGGGCCGGGTTGGGCCGGGTCTGGGCGACGTGGGCGATGAGGCGGCGGGTGACGCTGGGGGAGAGGATCGGCTCGCCCGCGACGACGCGACGGATGGCGTTGATGATCTCGCCGGGCGGGGTGTCCTTGAGGAGGAACCCGGCGGCGCCGCCGCGCAGGGCCCGCAGGACGTGCTCGTCGGCGTCGAACGTGGTCAAGATGATGATCTCCGGGGCTCCCTGGCGGGCCCGGAGTGCCTCGGTCGCGGCCAGGCCGTCCATGCGGGGCATCCGGATGTCCATGAGGACGACGTCCGGCGAGTGTTCGGCGACCAGCGCGGCGACCTCGGTGCCGTCGCCGGCCTCCGCGACGATCCGCAGGTCGTCGGCGCCGGCCAGCATCATCGACAGGCCCGCACGGACCAATGCGTCATCGTCGACGATCAGCACGCGAATGGTCACGGGTGACACACTAACGGCGCGCGCCGATCGACGGCGCGTTCCGCCCGATCAGGGCCGGGCGTCACCGCCCATTCGGGATCAGGCGGCCCCACCCGACGCGCCGGTCGGCGTGGCCTCGCCGCGCCAGGGCAGCCACGCCCGGACGCGGAACTCCCCGTCCGGGGTCGGGCCGTGTTCGAGGCGGCCGCCGGACAACATCGCGCGTTCGGCGAGTCCGATCAGCCCGGTGCCCGAGCCGGGAATGCCCGACGCGGCGTTGACCAGCGGGTTGCGCACCTCGATGGTGAGGTCGGAGCCCGCCGACCCGTCGACGACGACGCTCACGGTGGCGTTCGGAGCGTGCTTGCGGGCGTTGGTGAGCGCCTCCTGCACGGTGCGGTAGGCGCTGCGCCCGAGCGCGCTGGGGACCGTCTCGAGGTCGTGCAGCCGGTTCTCGTAGGTCACGGTCATCCCGGCCCGCCGCGACTCGTCGATGAGCGTGGGCAGGTCGGCGAGGTTCGGCTGGGGGCGCTCGGGCGCGTCGTCGGTCGTGTCCTCGCGGAGCACGCCGATCACCTCGCGCAGGTCCTGGAGGGCCTGGTGCGCGCTCGCCCGGATCACGCTCGCCGCCTTGGCGATCTCGGTGGGAGGAGCGTCGGGACGGAACTCCAGCGCCCCCGCGTGCACGCTGAGCAGCGAGATGCGGTGGGCGAGGACGTCGTGCATCTCACGGGCGATCCGCGCGCGTTCCTGGTGCCGGGCCTGCGTGACGCGGAGCTGTTGCTCGGCCTCGGCCCGCAGCGCCCGCTCCCGCAGGGACAGGATGAGCTGCCGCCGCGCGCGGACGAACATCCCCCACGCCACGACCGCCGCGGTCACCACGGCGCCCCACACGACTCCGACCCAGTACGACTCCGTGGGATCGGGGAACACGGCGGTGTAGATCGCGCCGGTGACGAGGTGCACCAGGGCGACCAGCGCCACCGTACGGAAAGGCCGGTGCACGGCCACCGTGAACAGCGCGATGCACCCCGCCCCGGAGACGCTCGCCGAGACCAGGCTCACCACGCCCAGGGCGACCGCGAGCTCCACGGGGTGGCGCCGGCGCCACCACAGCGCGAGGCAGCCGAGCACGCCGATCAGCACGTCGGGCAGCCGCGGCGGATGAGGGGCCTCCACAGACCCGTGGGACGACGCGAACAGCATCAAGCCCCCGAAGAGCACCGCCAGCACGAAGCAGGCGATGTCGACCGCCCAGTCGCGGGCGGACCGGGGGACCCGCTCGGCCGGGTCGGGGGCCGCGAGCAGGGCGGGGAGGAGGGACGGGTGGTCGGGGCGGGACACCGCCATACCGCTCATGGTCCCCAACGGTAGATCCCCGCCCGGCGGACCGGCATCGGCCGAAAGTCGACTCCGCCGTGACCTCGGTCGAGGCCGCGGATCCGTACGGCCACGCCGGGCGGGTTCGTCCACCGGTGTCAGAGCCCGAGGACTCCGGACAGGTCGTCGCGGAGCGCGGCGAGCGCGGCGTCGGCGGTCGTACGGGCGTCGGCGACCGAACCGGTCACCGGCTCGACGACCTCGAGGTAGCACTTGAGCTTGGGCTCGGTGCCGGACGGGCGGACGACGACGCGGCCGCCCCCCGACAGCCGGAAGCGCAGGCCGTTCGTCGGCGGGAGGCCACCCAGCCCGGCGGACAGGTCGTCGACGTCCGTCACCGTACGGCCGCCGAGCCGGTCCGGCGGCGTGGCGCGCAGCCGGTCCATCGCGTCCGTGATCAGCGACAGGTCGGCCACCCGTACCGACAGCTGCGCGGTCGCGTGCAGGCCGTACCGGCGCGCCTGGTCGTCGAGGAGGTCCAGGAGCGTACGGCCCTCGGCCTTCGTCTCGGCGGCGAGCGCGGCGACGGCCAGCGCGGCGCCGATGCCGTCCTTGTCGCGTACCGGGACGCCGTCGTCACCGCCGACGCAGTAGCCCAGGGCCTCCTCGTAGCCGTACACGAGCCGGTCGTGGACGGTGCCCGCCTTCATGATCCACTTGAAGCCGGTCAGCGACTCGGCGTACCGCACGCCGTGCGCGGCCGCGATCCTGCCGAGCAGCGACGAGGACACGATCGTCGTGACGACGAGCCGGTCGGCGCCGCTCGTGTGCCGCAGGACGTGCTCGGCCAGCAGCCCGCCGACCTCGTCCCCGGTCAGCATCCGCCCGCCCACGGCCACCGCGCAGCGGTCGGCGTCCGGGTCGTTCGCGATGACCAGGTCGTGGCCCTTGCCCAGGTCGAGGGCCAGGTCCATCGCGCCCGGCTCCTCGGGGTTGGGGAAGGCGACGGTCGGGAAGTCCGGGTCGGGCCGGGACTGTTCGGCGACGACGTCCGGCGGCGCGAACCCGTTCCACGCGAACGCGCGGGCCAGCACCTCCCCGCCCACCCCGTGCAGCGGGGTGTAGGCGGTCGAGACGTCCCGCGCGGTGCCGAGCGGGAGCCGCGACAGCGCGTGCAGGTAGGCCTCGACGATGCCGTCGTCGAGGGCGTTCCACTCCATGCCGCGCGGCAGCTCGTCGATCCGCCCGACCGCGTCGATCGACCGGGAGATCTCCGCGTCCAGCGGCGGGATGATCTGGGCGCCGTCGCCCCAGTACACCTTGTAGCCGTTGTCGTGCGGCGGGTTGTGGCTGGCGGTCACCATGACGCCCGCGTCCGCGCCGAGGAAGCGGACGGCGTACGCGAGGACCGGCGTCGGCAGCGGCCGCGGCATCAGGTGCACCGTGACGCCCGCCCCGGCGAGCACCGCGGCGGAGTCCTCGGCGAAGACGTCGGACTTGTGCCGCGCGTCGTAGCCGATCACCACGGAGGCCCCGTTGCCGGGCCGCTCGAAGCGTTCGGCCGCGTCCTCGGAGGTGAGCACGGCGGCGAGGCCCGCCGCGGCCCGCATGACCGTCACCCGGTTCATGCGGTTCGGGCCGGCCCCGAGCTCGCCGCGCAGGCCCGCCGTGCCGAACTCCAGCTTCGCCCCGAACCGCTCGGCCAGCGCCGCCTCGTCGTCCAGCAGGGCCCGCAGCTCCTCGCGGGTCTCGGGGTCGGGGTCCTGGGCCAGCCACTCCTCGGCCTGCCGCCGGTAACCGTCGCGCACGTGTCCGTCCATTCCGATGAAGGCTCAGAGGGCCCGCAGGGCCTTGCCGAGGAGGCCGCCCATCCGTTCGGCGGCGGCCCGCCCGGCGGCCAGCACCTCCTGATGGTCCAGCGGCTCGCCGGTCAGGCCGGCGGCGATGTTCGTCACCAGGGAGATGCCCAGTACGTCCGCGCCGCCCTCACGCGCCGCGATCGTCTCCAGGACGGTGGACATGCCGACCAGGTCCGCGCCCATGGTGCGGAGCATGCGGATCTCCGCCGGCGTCTCGTACGACGGGCCGGGCAGCGCGGCGTAGACGCCCTCGGCGAGCGTCGGGTCGATCTCCTTGACGAGCGACCGCAGGGCGGGGGAGTACGCCTCGGTCATGTCGATGAAGGTCGGGCCGGAGATCGGGTTCTGGCCGGTGAGGTTCAGGTGGTCGCTGATCAGGACCGGGTCGCCGACCTTCTGCCACTCCGGGCGGGTGCCGCCCGCGGCGTTGGTGAGCACGACCGTCTTGACCCCGGCGGCCAGCGCCGTGCGGACGCCGTGCACGACCGGCCGCACGCCCCGCCCCTCGTACAGGTGGGTGCGGCCGAGGAAGACCAGCGCCCGCCGCGTGCCGACCTCGATGACGCGGATCGTGCCCGCGTGGCCCGGCACGCCCGGCTCGGCGAAGCCGGGAAGCTCGGTGACGGGGAACTCGTCGGCGGGCGCGCCGAGCGCGTTCGCCGCCGGGACCCAGCCGGACCCCATCACGAGGGCGACGTCGAAGGAGTCGGCGGTCAGGCGTCGTTTCAGCGCGTCGGCCGCCGATCGGGCCAGTTCGTAGGCGTCATTGCTCACAAGCGGACAGACTACCCACGCCGTACGCGCTGCTCAGTCGCCGAGCGACTTGCACGGCCGGGTGCGCAGATCCTTGACGTAGTCGTCGGGCGCCCCGGCCCTCTCCGCGGCGTCCGCGAGGATGCCGAGATACCGCGCCGACGGCAGCCCGCCCTCGTAGGCGTCGAGCACGTAGAGCCAGGCGAGGACGTCGCCGTCGAGAGTGGCGATCCGCACCCGGATCTTCCGGTAGACGCCGAGGGCCGCCCCCTCCCACTCGTCCAGGGCCTGCTCGTCGAACTCGGGGACGTCGTACAGCACGACGAAGACGTGCTCGTCGGCGTCCTCGACCACGGTGGCGAGAGCG
This sequence comes from Actinoallomurus sp. NPDC052274, assembly GCF_040679475.1. Classification (NCBI taxonomy): domain Bacteria; kingdom Bacillati; phylum Actinomycetota; class Actinomycetes; order Streptosporangiales; family Thermomonosporaceae; genus Actinoallomurus; species Actinoallomurus sp. NPDC052274. The sequence continues at coordinate 33,069 of NZ_JBFAUT010000016.1, read as the reverse complement.
CCTTCGAAGCCGACGTTCTCACCGCCGAAGGTCAGCCGCCAGCCCTGGAGCCAGCCGGTCGTGCGCAGGGGCGAGTGCGGAGCGCGCTGCGCCATCTGTGCGGGATCCATGTTGGAGGCGTACGCCGCGTAGAAGGCCACGGTCGCCCAGCGTACGGCCTGAACGGACGCGACGGCGCGTCAACCCCGGGAGTGCGGGAGAATGACCGATATGACACGCGTAGCCATCATCGGAGGCGGCCCCGGCGGCTACGAATCCGCCCTGGTCGCCGCACAGCTCGGCGCCGACGTCACGCTCGTGGAACGCGACGGGCCCGGTGGGGCCTGTGTCCTCACCGACTGCGTCCCGTCCAAGACCCTGATCGCGACGTCCACCCGCATGGCCGTCCTGTCGGAGTCGGCGTCCCTCGGCGTCCGGTTCTCCGGCGGCGCGGACGGCGAGGTCGGCGGGCCGGAGGTCGATCTTCCGCTGGTCAACAAGCGGGTCAAGGAGCTGGCCTGGGCCCAGTCCGCCGACATCGAGGACCGCGTCGGGGACGAGGGCGTACGGATCATCCGCGGCGAGGGGCGGCTCGTCGACCCGCAGATCGTGGCCGTCGGCGACGAGCGGATCCACGCGGACGTCGTACTGATCGCCACCGGCGCGACGCCACGGGTGCTGCCCGGCGCGGAGCCCGACGGCGAGCGCATCCTCAACTGGCGTCAGCTGTACGAACTGCCCGAGCTGCCCGAGGACCTCATCGTCGTGGGCTCCGGCGTCACCGGCGCCGAGTTCGCCGGCGCGTACCTCGCGCTCGGCTCGCGCGTGACCCTCGTCTCCTCCCGCGACCACGTGCTGCCGAACGAGGACGAGGACGCCGCGCGGGTCCTCGAAGAGGTCTTCCAGCGGCGCGGCATGAACCTCCTGGCCCGCTCCCGGGCCGCCGGGGTGAAGCGCACCGGCGACGGCGTCGAGGTGACGCTCACCGACGGCCGTACGGTCACCGGCTCGCACTGCCTCATGACCGTCGGCATGGTGCCCAACACGCACGGGATGGGCCTGGAGGAGGCCGGCGTACGGCTCGACGAGCGCGGGTTCGTGCAGGTCGACAAGGTCTCCCGCACGTCGGCGCCGCACGTGTACGCCGCCGGGGACTGCACCGGCGTGCTGATGCTCGCCTCGGTCGCCGCCATGCAGGGCCGGATCGCGATGTGGCACGCCCTCGGCGAGGCCGTGCAGCCCCTCAAGCTCGGCTGGGTCGCGGCCAACATCTTCACCGACCCGGAGGTCGCCACGGTCGGCGTGTCCCAGGCGCAGATCGACTCCGGCGAGGTCCCGGCCCGGATCGTGAAGCTGCCCCTCTCCACCAACCCGCGCGCGAAGATGCAGGGCTTCCTGGACGGCTTCGTGAAGATCTTCTGCCGCCCGGCCACCGGCATCGTGCTCGGCGGCGTGATCGTCGCGCCCCGCGCCGGCGAGCTGATCCTCGGTCTGTCCGTCGCGGTGCAGCAGCACCTGACCGTCGACCAGGTCGCCCACACGTTCGCGGTGTACCCGTCCGTGTCCGGCAGCATCACCGAGGCCGCCCGCCGCCTGATGCAGGAGTCGGCCTACTGACCCACGGCGGCGGGACCCCACCCGCCAGCCGCGTCCCCAACCTCACGGGACAGAACACCTAACGACCGGTGGCGCCCCACGTGAGGGACAGGCCGGTCGCGGCGCGGTCGGTGCTGATCTCCATCATGCTTCCGAGGATGGTGGCGTGGTCGTCGACGACGGCGGCGCCGTCGAGCGTGTAGGTGATCCGCTCACTCGTGAACACCGGGCTGCCTGCCGGCTCCTCCAGGTGCTCCGCGAGGGCGGCGTCCAGCAGCCCGGGACGGATCGTCTCGGCGGCCCGGGCCACCGCCACCCCGGCGTCGGCGAGCGCGCCGTACAGCGAGACGCCGGTGAAGTCACGGTCGCGAACCCGCTCGGCGTACGGCTGCCGGACCCAGGACACCTGATGGATCGCGGGGCGCCCCGCGAACTCGCGCAGCCGCTCCAGCCGCAGCGCCGTCTCGCCGGGCCGGGCGCGCAGCCGCGCGGCGACGCCGGCCGGAACCTCGCGCACGGATCGCCCGAGCACCACCGTGCGCACCTCGTGTCCCTGCTCCCGCAGATCGTCGGCGAGGCTCCGGAGCGAACCGAGCTGGTACGCCAGGTGCGGTGGCGCGACGTACGTGCCGCGCCCGTGCCGCTGCACGATCAGCCCCTCGTCGCTGAGCCGCCGCAGCGCCTGCCGGAGCGTCATCAGGGTCACCCCGTACGAGGCGCTCAGCTCGCGCTGCGGCGGGAGCGCCTCACCCGGGGCGTAGTGACCCGCGCGGATCTTCGCGGCGAGATCGGCGGCGATGGTGCGGTACCTCGCCTCGTGGCCGGGGTCCCGGGCCATCGGCCTCCCTCTCCTCCGCGCGGCTCGCCCTGCGCTCAGGTCTTCTCGTCGAGTGCTCGGCGAATCTTAGCCAGGAAGGCTCCGACGTCGTCCGGGCCGGACCCGTCCAGCACCTGCCGCATCAGCGCCGCGCCGATCACGACTCCGTCCGCGCCACGCGCGGCCGCCACCGCCTGCTCCGGGGTCGAGATGCCGAACCCGAGGAGCACGGGACGGTCGGTGCCGCGCTTGATCCGCTCGGCCGTCGTGTTCGCCGACGCGGCGAGCGCGGCCCGCTCACCGGTCGTCCCCATCAGCGAGACGGCGTAGACGAACCCGCGGCTGCGCCGGCCGATCTCCTCCAGCCGGGGCCCCGGCGTGGCGGGGGAGGCGAGCAGCGCCAGGTCGACGCCCGCGGCGGTCGCGACGTCCGTCAGCTCCCCGGCCTCGTCCACCGGCAGGTCCGGGACGATCAGCCCGCTGATTCCCGCTTCCCGAAGCGCCGCGCAGAACGCCTCCGCCCCGTCCCGCAGGACCAGGTTGTAGTACGTGCTGGCGACCAGCGGCACGGCCGGTTCGCCCAGCGCGGCGAGGTCGGCGAGGATCCGGCGCGCCGACGCGCCCCGCGCCAGTGCCGCCTCCGACGCCTCCTGGATCGTGGCGCCGTCGAGGGTCGGATCGCTGAACGGCAGCCCGACCTCGATCGCGTCGGCGCCCGCCTCGGCGAACGCCCGCAGATACGCCGTCCAGTCCGGGGTGATCCCGCCGGTGAGGTAGGGCATCAGCAGCGTACGGCCCGCGTCGCGGCGCGCCCGCAGGCGCCGCTCCAGCGATCCGAGCGTCATCGTTCCGCCGTTCACGCGACGACCTCCATCAACGTCGAGATGTCCTTGTCGCCCCGGCCCGACAGGGTGAGCAGCACGGTCGCGCCGGGCGGCAGCTCGCCGTCGCCCGCCGCGCGGATCACCCACGCGACCGCGTGCGCCGACTCCAGCGCGGGCACGATCCCCTCGGTCCGGGCGAGGCGTACCGCCGCGTCGACGACCTCCTCGTCGGTGACCGTGACGTACCGGGCCCGGCCCAGGTCGCGCAGGTGGGCGTGTTCCGGGCCGACCCCCGGGTAGTCCAGGCCGGCCGCGATCGAGTGGGCCTCGGTGATCTGACCGTCGTCGTCCTGCAGGAATCGCGAGCGGAAGCCGTGCAGCACGCCGTCCCGGCCGAGGGTCGCGCCGGCGCCGCCCTCGGCCTCGACGCCGACGAGCCGCGCGGGGCCGTCGGCGAACCCGGCGAACGTGCCCGCCGCGTTCGACCCTCCTCCCACACAGGCCACGACGTGGTCCGGCGCGCCGGCGGGCAGCTCGGCGGCGCACTGGCCGCGCGCCTCCTCACCGATCACCCGCTGGAACTCCCGGACCATCCACGGGTACGGATGCGGGCCGACGACGGACCCCATGCAGTAGTGGGAGTCCTCCAGCGCGCCCACCCAGTGGCGCATCGCCTCGCTCGTCGCGTCCTTGAGCGTGCGGCTGCCCGTCACCACCGGGACCACCTCGGCGCCGAGCAGGCGCATCCGGAAGACGTTCAGCGCCTGGCGCTCGATGTCGCGCTCGCCCATGAAGACCGTGGCCCGCAGGCCCAGCAGCGCCGCGGCGGTCGCGGTCGCCACCCCGTGCTGTCCGGCGCCCGTCTCGGCGATCAACCGGGTCCGGCCCATCCGGACGGCCAGCAGCGCCTGCCCCAGGACGTTGTTGATCTTGTGGGAACCCGTGTGGGCCAGGTCCTCGCGCTTGAGCAGGACCTCCACCCCCAGCTCGGCGGACAGACGCCGCGCCCGGGTCAGCGGCGTCGGACGGCCGACGTGCTCGGCCAGCAGCGCCGCGAGGTCGGCGCGGAACGCCGGATCGGACCAGGCAGCCCGGAAGGCGTCCTCCACTTCGCCGCACGCCGCCACCAGCGACTCCGGCACGTACCGGCCCCCGTGGCCGCCGAACCTGCCGCGCGCCCCGGGATCGCCCATCGCCGTGGCCCGGGGGACCGCCCTTCGCGCCGCGCGCGGTCGTACGTCCGTCACCATCTCGCCTCCCGTAAGTTATATAACTCTCGGATGAGTTCTATAACTCTTTCAGTGTGACACAGGATTAGGAGAACGCACCAGCACGTTCGTCCGGGCGACGCGTTCGCCGGGAACCCGGGCATGCGAAAAGCCCGGCCGGGAACCGGCCGGGCCATGGGAAAAAGTTGTCCACAGACTGTGGACGGTCACTGTGGACGAGCCCTGTGGATTACGTGGAACGCCAGGTCAGTACGGCGGAGGACCGGGGCGCGGTTCGTCGGGTACGGGGAGGCCGTGCTGCCGTAGCCGGGCCCGGCGGATGTCCCCGGCGCTGATCACGACCACGAACGCGCTGCTCAGCAGCGCCAGCGCCACGACGGCCACCCGGATGCCCGCCTCGGCGGGGAGCAGCGCCAGCCCCACGCACACTGGGAGCATGAGAACGAGGTGGCGGACCATCATGCGGCCACGCCACCCCGCGTCCATCAGGTCGTGCCGTACCCAGCTGAGGTTCTCCGGCGGAAGCCGGAACCCCATGATGTAGCGGGCCCGCCGGAGCGGGCCCGGGTCACCGGGTAGCCGGGTCAGCGGGGACCTCCATCACCAGTCGCCGCCGCCCCCGAAGTCGCCGCCGCCACCGTCGAAGCCCCCGAAGTCGCCGCCGCCGATGTCGAAGCCACCGCCGCCGCCGTCTCCACCGCCGAAGCCCCAGTCGTTGCCGTTGTCGTTGCCGGCGTCGTACCCGGCCGCGTAACCCGCGTCGTACCCGCCGCCGTGGCCGCCCCAGCCCCCGCTGAAGATCGAGCCGAGCGCGGTGCCGATCAGCAGGCCGCCGAGCATGTCCCCGCCGCCGAAGCCGGAGTAGTAGCCGCCGGCGTACGGCGCGTACGCCGGTCCGGCGTCCCAGTACGGCCGCCGCTGGCCGCCGATCGTGACCAGGCGGGCGTCCGGGTCCATGCCCGACAGCACCCGCTGCGCGTCGGCCGCGCAGGCCGGCACCGACCGCGGCGCGCCGCCGCCGGGCGCCCACATGACGTCCTGCACGGACGGACCGTGCTGCGGGTTGAAGAAGCACGGCGCCCGCCGCTCGGGAACCGGCCGGCCGTCCAGCCGGGCCCGCACCGCGGTCATGTAGTACCGGCCGTCCGCCAGTGCCTCGGTGACCTTGCTCATGTCCTGCGGGTGGCGCGCCTCGTCGACCGCCGCCTTGGCCCGGTCGTAGGAGTCCATGGCCCGCTGGTAGTCGTCCCGGGTGGCCGGGTTGAGATTCGAGTCCATGACGTTGAGGTTCAGTCCGGTGATGTCCTCACCGAGCCGGGTGACGTCCTCGTAGACGTTCTCCTTGAGCTCGGCCATCTGCCGGGCCTCCCGCTCCTTCCGCCGCTTGCGGGCGAAGAAGATCAGGCCCACGACGCCCACGACGATGAGCACCAGGACGCCCAGCACCACGAACCCGGCCGTGGCCGAACCGGACTTCTTGTCGGAGACGGCCTTGTCGAAGCGCTTGTTCAGGTTGAGGAGCAGGTCCTTGAGGTTGGACGAGTCGCCCCGCGCCTGGGTCACCAGCTGCCTGACCTTGCCGCTGCCCAGCCCCTCGTGGGAGCCCGCGAGGATGCGCTCACCCTTGGCGTCGAGCAGGATCAGCGTGCCCTTCCCGCCCAGAGCGGAGTCGAGCTGGCGCAGGCTCGCGCTGGTGACGCGGTTCTCCTTCACCACGGCCATCCGGACGGTCGAATCGTCGTCCTTCAGCGCGTTGATCACGGTCTGCCGGTCGGAGCCGGACATCGACGCACCAGAGTCCTGGGACACGTAGAGCCGCTGGCTCTTCAGTCCCTGGACCACGTTCTGGAACGGGTCGGCGCTCGCCGGAGCGGCGAACGCGAACAGCAGTGCGACGACGGCGGCCACGGCGGCGAAAATCGTCGAACGGCGAATCTTCATGACGCCTCAGGTGATCAGTGTGGTTGCTTTGACTAGCTTCGACGAACCAGTGGGCGAGATGGTTCCGTACACGCGAGGTATCCCCACGCTGAACCAGGCCATCCCTGAGCCGAGGGTAACCGATGGCGAACCCCGCGCTACCCTCCGCTCCTACGCCGCCGCCCGGGAGGCGCGTCTCCGCGTCGCCGGCTCAGGAGTCCTTGATCTCGCAGATCACGGCGCCGTTCGAGACCGTCTGACCGACCTGCGCGGCCAGGCCCGTCACCGTCCCCGCCTTGTGCGCCGTCAGCGGCTGCTCCATCTTCATGGCCTCGAGCACCACGATGGTCGCCCCGGCCTCGACCGGCGTACCGTCCTCGACGAGGATCTTCACGATCGTGCCCTGCATCGGGCTGACCAGCGCGTCCCCGCCCACGGCCGCCGCCCCGGCCTTCTTGCCGCCCTTGCGCCGGGCCGGCGCCGCACGGCCGCCTCCCGGGTCGGGGTCGCCCGCGGCGGAGGCCCCCAGGCCCGCGGGAAGCACCACCTCGAGGCGCTTGCCGCCGACCTCGACGGTCACCCGCTCCCGCTCCGCCGGCTCGGTCGCCTCGACCGTCGCGTCGTACGGCGCGATCGTGTTGTCGAACTCGGTCTCGATCCAGCGCGTGTGCACCCGGAACGGCTCGTCGACGAACGCCGGATCCTCGATCACCGTCCGGTGGAACGGGAGGACCGTCGGCATGCCCTCGATCTCGAACTCGGCGAGCGCCCGCCGGGCCCGCTGCAGCGCCTCGGTACGGTTCGCACCGGTGACGATCAGCTTCGCGATCATCGAGTCGTACATCTGCGGGACCGTCATGCCCTGCTCGAAGCCCGAGTCCAGTCGCACGCCCGGACCGCTCGGCGGACTCCACCGGGTGATCGTGCCCGGAGAAGGCAGGAAGTTGCGCCCGGCGTCCTCCGCGTTGATGCGGAACTCGATCGAGTGGCCGCGCAGCACCGGGTCGTCGTACCCGAGCTCCTCGCCCTCCGCCACGCGGAACTGCTCGCGGACCAGGTCCACGCCCGCGACCTCCTCGGTCACCGGGTGCTCGACCTGGAGCCGGGTGTTCACCTCGAGGAACGAGATCGTGCCGTCCTGGCCCACCAGGAACTCGCACGTGCCCGCCCCGACGTACCCGGCCTCGCGCAGGATCGCCTTGGAGCTGGAGTAGAGCGTGGCGAGCTGCTCCTCGCTGAGGAACGGCGCCGGCGCCTCCTCCACGAGCTTCTGGTGCCGCCGCTGCAGCGAGCAGTCACGCGTCGAGACGACCACCACGTTGCCGTGCTGGTCGGCGACGCACTGGGTCTCCACGTGCCGCGGCTTGTCGAGGTACCGCTCGACGAAGCACTCCCCGCGCCCGAACGCGCCCACGGCCTCGCGGACGGCCGACTCGTACAGCTCGGGGATCTCCTCCATCGTGCGCGCGACCTTCAGCCCGCGCCCGCCACCGCCGAACGCCGCCTTGATCGCGATGGGCAGCCCGTGCTCGCGGGCGAACTCCACCACCTCGTCGGCGTTCTCGACCGGGTCCTTGGTGCCCGCCACCAGCGGAGCGCCGACCTTCTGCGCGATGTGCCGCGCCTGCACCTTGTCGCCCAGCGCCATGATCGCGCTCGGCGGCGGTCCGATCCAGGTCAGACCGGCATCGATCACCGCCTCGGCGAACTGCGCGTTCTCGGAGAGGAAGCCGTAGCCGGGGTGCACGGCGTCGGCGCCGCTCTCCTTGGCGATCCGCAGCAGCTTGCCGATGTCGAGGTAGCTCTCCGCGGCCGTCGACCCGCCCAGCGCGTACGCCTCGTCCGCCACCCGCGCGTGCAGCCCGTCCAGGTCCGGCTCGGAGTAAACGGCGACACTGCCGATTCCCGCGTCCCTGCACGCCCGCGCGATACGAACGGCGATCTCACCCCGGTTGGCGATCAGGACCTTGCGCACGTACGACTCCTCGCTCTTGCCGATCAGCCAGAGTCTAGGCAACCCCGCTCCCAACATCCGCAAGGACCGCCGGGTTACCGCGATCTCCAATGTAACCGAGCACTTGCTACCTCGCCGCGGACCCCCCTCGCCGGCGCGACGCTTTCGGCTCTGTGCCGAGACTTTTGGTCGTTCCAGCGACCGAGACTTGGGGCGTTCAGGTCGCGATCACCGCTGCTCGCGCTCGCCGATCCGGGCGGGCAAAGGACTCGGATAACCGCCCGAGCCGCGACGCATTCGTGCGCTTTCGTCCCACTTCCCGCGAGAACTCACGTCCGTTCGCCGAGACTTCCGTTCGCTCGTCCTCGCTCCGATCCGCCCGTACTCGGGGCCGGACGAAGATGGTCGTCGTGATCGATCCGGCGCGAGCGGTGTACGGCGAGAGGGCGAAGCGTTGAGCCCGGTGTCGGGAACGGCCCTCGCCGTTCTCAGGGAGCGGGACTTCCGGCGGTTCTTCGTCGGGCAGTCGGCGTCGCTGCTCGGCGACGGCATGGTGGGCGTCGCCCTGGCGTTCGCGGTGCTGGACCTCACGGGGTCACCGGCCGACCTCGGGTACGTCCTGGCGGCCCGGACGATCCCCATGATCGTGGGTCTGCCGGCCGGCGGGGTGCTCGCCGACCGGCTGCCCCGGCGCTGGATCATGGTGGCCGCCGACCTGGCGCGTTTCCTCGGCCAGGGGGCGATGGCCGCACTCCTGATCGGCGGGCACGCGGCGATCTGGGAACTCGCGGCCTGCCAAGCCGCGCACGGTGTGTCGACCGCCCTGTTCAGTCCCGCCTCGACGGGCCTCGTCCCCGCGATCGTCCCCGGCGAACACCTCCAGCAGGCCAACGCGCTGCGGGGGCTGGCGCTCTCGATCGGCAGGATCGGCGGCCCCGTCCTGGCCGGTGTCCTGGTCGCGACGGCCGGCCCCGGATGGGCGATCGCCGCCGACGCGGCCACCTTCGCGATCAGCGGGGCCACGCTCGCCCGGCTACGCCCGCCGGCGCACCGGCCGCCACCGGCCCGGTCCTTCGTGCGCGACCTGCGGGAGGGCTGGACGGAGTTCACGTCCAGGACCTGGGTGTGGACGCTCGTCGTGGCGGCGTCGCTGACCAACCTGCTGTTCGCGGCCTTCTACGTCCTCGGCCCGGCGGCCACCGCACTGGCGTCCGGTGGCCCCGCCACATGGGCCACCATCCAGGCCGTACTCGGTGCGGGGGCCCTGATCGGCGGCCTCATCGCGTTGCGCCTGCACCCGCGCCGCCCACTGCGGACCGGCGTGTCGGCCCTCGCCCTCTCGTCCCTGTCCACCCTGGGGCTGGCCGCGCACCTGCCCGTCATCCCGATGGCGGGCCTGGCCCTGCTCGGCGGCATCGGGATGACGCTCTTCAACACCTACATGGAAACCGCCATTCAGCACCACGTCCCCGACAAGGCCCTCTCCCGGGTCAGCGCCTACGACTGGTTCGGGTCCTACGCCTGCCAGCCCATCGGCCAGGCCACGGCCGGTCCCCTCGGTGCCGGACTCGGGATCCACCCGGCGCTCTGGCTCGCGGGCACCCTTCAGTTCCTCGTCGCCCTCGCCACCCTGTCCGTCCCCGCGATCCGCCGCCTGCCGGCCGGAGCCGGGAACGCGCCGACGCCCGCGAACCGAGAGCCCTGAGTACGGGACGCCGGTACGTCGCCTCGGGTAAAACGCTCGGCGACCTTCCCGATGCCGCAGGAATTTCACCCGGTTTCTTCCGATTGGGGCGACGCGGCTTCCGGTCATCCCCGAGCGTTCCGCAGTTTGTTCATCATCCGTGCCGTCATCCGATCTTCCGCAGGTCGGTGGCCGGAAGCGGACAAGAGAAAGGCTTCCGTCGGCGCTCACGTCAATGCTTAATTGGCACGGCATAAAGACAAAGAGTCGTTCGGCCAATGTTCCACGGCCGGAGGGGTTCAGGCCGTGCCGACCCTGCGGCCGCGGCCTGGAGCGACCGCGGATCCCGCGTTCACAAGCGCCGCCAGAGCCCCTATGACCTGCCCGTCCACGTCATCGGACGGCATCAGATCCATCGCCGTCCGCAACGGGCGGCAGCGGACCGACCGAGCGACCCGGATCCACAGCGAAAGGAGAGGTCTGATGGGCGGTATCTACGGTGGTGATCCCGAGGCCATGAAGAGGCTCGCCGGCCTCTTCCAGAAACACGGCCAGGAGCTCGACCAGATCATCCGGGACCTTAACTCGAACACCGAAAGCAGTCAGAGCATCTGGCAGGGGCCCGGGGCCAATCGGTTCCGCGAGGCATGGGCCCAGGCGAAGCCGTCGTTCGACAAGATGGTCGTCGCCTTCCAGGAGGCCCACCGGGACATCAACAGCCGAGCCGAGGGTTTCCGCAACGTCGGCAAGTAGCCCGCGGGGGGAGAGTTCGGTCATGGTCGGCCTCGGGTCCGTCGCGTGGCCGTGGCCGCCTGGATCGGCATGGCCTGGCCGAGGTGGACGTAGAGACCGCGGCCGGTGGGGCCGTCGAGGGAGATCTGGCGGGGGAGCCGGAGGTTGAAGACGTCGCCGTCGTCGGGTGAAGTGACGGCGAGGAGCACGCCGGTGCGGGAGCGGCGCGTCTCGGAGATGAAGCCGCTGTAGCCGCGGGCCAGGTCCTGCGTCGTCCCGGCGATGATCAGGGCCTGCTCCGCGTCGCGGGCCGCGCGCAGCGCGCGGACCAGGACGTCGTCGAACGGGGTGTTGTCGAGCAGTTCGGCGTCGTCGACCACCACGACGTACCGGCCGTGCCCCTCGACGACCTCCTCGAACCGGTACGCGTCCTCCGGCCCCTCCAGGACCGCGAGCACGCCCGGCTCACCGCGCAGGTCCCGGAGCGGCGACCGGCGCGGGCAGATCAGGACCACCGGCACGGTGCCCTCACCGATCCGCGGGTCGAGCAGCGAGCCCACCATCGTCATCAGGACCGTTGAGCGCCCGGAGCGGGGCGGACCCGCGACGGTGAAGCCGGGGCCCTCGGCGAGGAGGTCGACGCCGATCGGGCCGAGTTCGTCGCCGCCCGCGCCGACGAGCGCCCACAGCGGCGACGGCGCGACGAAGTCGGGGTCGAGGGTCAGGGCCTCGCGGTAGGTCACGTGCACCGGCAGCTCGTCGACGTGCAGCGGCCGCTGGGCGGGGCTCGGCCGGTCGTACGTCCGCTCGGCCTCGCGCGCCAGGCGCTGGAGGGCGGCGACCTGGGCGGTACCCGCGGCGACCTCGGTCAGGAGGGCGATGTGGGACTCGCGCAGGGTGCCGCCGTCCGGGCCGACCGCCTCGAGCACCCGGCCCGGCGGCAGGTCCGAGGGGACGTGGCGTTCGTTGATGCCGGCGTAGGTGTAGTCGTTCGGGTCGGCCATGCGGAGGATGAGCCGGCCGTCGAAGACGGTGGAGACCTGGCCGGTGAGGCCGGAACGGTCGCCGGTGAAGACGGCGCGCAGGCCGACGGCGGCGCCCTCGCGCAGGAGGCGCAGGAGCGAGTCGATGAGGCGGCCGTAGTCGTAGTTCTCGAACGCCGCGACGTAGCCCTCCCAGCGGTCGAGCACCAGGAGCATCCAGGGCAGGCGTTCGGCGGGCGCGGCGGCGGTGCGCTGCTCGGCGAGGGAGGAGAAGCCGGTGGCGGCGAGGATCTGCTGGCGGCGGCCGACCTCGGCGTGCAGGCGGGCGAGGAGGCGTTCGAGGCGTTCGGTCTGGTCGCGGGTGACGACGGCGCCGCAGTGCGGGAGCGCGACGAGGGGGAGAAGGGCGTTCCCGCCGCAGTCGACGCCGTAGAGGTGGACGTCGGCGGGGCCGCAGGTGGCGGCCAGAGAGCCGGCGAGGGTGCGCAGGACCGTGGACCGGCCCGAGCGCGCCGAGCCCGCGACGTACAGGTGGCCGCCCTGCAGGAGGTCGAGGGCGAGGACGGAGCGGGACTGGGCGGACGGCAGGTCGGTCAGGCCGAACGCGAGCGGCGGGACGTCGTCGTGGTCGGTGAACACGGCGGGCAGGTCGTCGAGCGTCAGGCGGGCCGGCAGCGGCTCCAGCCACGGGGGCGGCTGGTCGTCGAGGCCGGCGCGGTCGGCGGCCTCGCGGATCGCGGCGACGAGCGCCTTCAGGTCGGTGACGGTGGCCGCCTCGTCGTCGGCCGCGTCGGTCACGGCGAGGGGGCGGCCCAGACCCTGCCAGGGGAGGGGGAGGACCTGGGCGGGCGTGCCGGTGAGGGCGCCGGGGCGGCGGCCGCCGATCCGGGCCGACTGCACGGCGTGCGGGGCGGCGGCGCCGGAGCGTACGTAGCAGCGGCCGGGCGTGGACTTGGAGATCCGGGCGGCGGACGGGTCATCGATGACGTCGGTGGACTCCTCGGCGGCGGTGACGCGCAGCGCGATCCGCAGGTTGGCGTTGGCGCGGATGTCGGCCGTGACGACGCCGGCGGGGCGCTGGGTGGCGAGGAGCAGGTGGACGCCGAGGGACCGGCCGCGGCGGCCGATGTCGACCAGGCCCTCGACGAAGTCGGGCAGCTCGGTCGCGAGCGTGGCGAACTCGTCGATGACGAGGACGAGGCGCGGCACCCGGACGGCGGCGCGGGGGTCGCCGTCGTCGTACAGCTCGCAGTAGTCCTCGATGTCCTTGGCGCCGGCGTGCAGCAGGATCTCCTCGCGGCGCCGCAGCTCGGCGCCGAGGGACTCGAGCGCGCGTTCGGTGAGGTGGCCGTCGAGGTCGGTGACGACTCCGGCGACGTGCGGCAGCGCCGCGCAGTCCTTGAACGCCGCGCCGCCCTTGTAGTCGATGAGCACGAACGTCATCTCGTCGGGCCGGTTCGCCACGGCGAGCGACGCGATCAGGGTCTGCAGGAGCTCGGACTTGCCGGCGCCGGTCGTGCCGGCGATCAGGCCGTGCGGTCCGTCGACGCGCAGGTCGACGGTGAACACACCGTCGGCCGACACGCCGATCGGGACGGCGGTGGTACGGCCGCCGGCCGCCCAGATCGCCTGGACGCGGGCGGCGGTGGGGTTCGGCATGCCGAGGATCTCGAGGAGCCGGGACTCGCGCGGAACGGCGGACTCGGCGTCGTCGCGGGACACGTCCCGTACGGGGGCGAGGGCGCGGGCCATGCGGTCGCACCAGCCGGTGGAGACCTGGTCGGCCAGGATCGGGCCGACGGCGTCGAGGCCGTGGCCGCGCAGCCGTACGTGCGTCGGCCGGTCCCAGTCCCAGACCGCGACGGCGCTGCACTCCTCGGGCAGGAGGCGCTCGTCGTCGTCGACGCAGATGGCGTGCAGGCCGTACGTCGGACCGCTGGACAGGACCTGCGGCATGCCCGGCATCCGGCGGAGCCGCCGCGCGCCGTCCATGACGAGCAGGATGTTGTACGGCCCGGCGCCCTGGGCGGCGCCGCCGAAGAGCCCGCCGGCGGACCGGTCGGCGGCCCGGCGTCGCTCGGTGACGCGGATCGCGAGCTCGGTGATGCGGTGCGCGACCGAGTCGGGGTCCGCGCCGATGAGCGCGACGCACTCCTCGCCTTCGCGGGGGGCGGAGTGCGGCAGCCAGCGGACCCAGTTCCAGTGCTCTGCGCCGTCGGCGTCGGCGCAGAGCACGACGATCGCGAGGTCGCGGGGGCTGTGCAGGGCGGCGGCCTGGGCGACGAGCCAGCGGGCGAGCGCGCGGGAGCGGTCGCGCGGCCCGGCGAGCCCGATGACGCCGAGGTCGGCGAGCGGCAGTGTCACGGGGACGGCGCGGGCGACGGGATGTTCGGGCATGACGGGGTCGGCGTCGCCGCCGCGACCGGGGACCAGCTCGATGTCCGCGGGCCGGTCGGCGAGGCCGACGCGCAGGTGCAGGGTGTCGGCGTCGGAGCGGCGGCGCTCCCAGAGCCGCCGCCGGGGGCCGGTGGCGGTGAGCAGCACCTCGGCCGGGTCGGGCGCGAGGGCGCGGCGGTCCTGCTCGTCGGTGCGGCGCAGGTGCTCCAGCGCGGCGTCGAACTCCTCCTTGGCGCGCCGGTAGTCCTTCATCGCCTTCTTGTAGGACTTGCGGCCGTACACCCGGTCGCCGATCCACTCGCCGACCTGGATGACGGGGTACGCGAACGCCATCAGCGCCCAGTACCACTGGCGCGTGACGACGGCCATGACGACGCCGGTGGCGGCGAACAGCAGCGAGCCGAGCAGCCGGAGCCGTTCGCGCTGCGTCTTGGGTGGCTGCTGCGGGACCTCGAGCGTGGAGCGCCGCTCGGGCGGCAGCAGGCGGGGCGGCCGGTTGTAGGCGAGCCCGCCGTCGTCCAGCGGTGCGAGGTGGGCGTCCGGAGCGCTGGCCGGGACGTGGGTCAGCACGGACGATCCGACCGTCAGCACCCCGCCGGGCGGCCACGTGGCGGTGCCGTCGAGCGGAACCCCGTCGAGGAGGGCGTCGCCGACGGTGGCGACGGCGGCGGTCACGGTGACGCGGTGCGACTCGACCGTGATGGTGAGGGCGTGCGGCGGCACGGACGGGTCGTCGAGCCGTACGTCCACGTCAGGGCCGTTGCCGAAGGTCGTCTCGCCGATGCCGAGGCGGTGCACCGCGCCCGCGGCGGGGCCGCCGGTGACGCGGATCTCCGCGCTTCCGGTGGGCTCGGCCAGGACGGTCGCGACGGCGCCGGCCGGGTCGAGGGCCACGAGGGCGCCGTCGCGCAGGACCCGCGCGGCGGGCACCGCCGGATCGAGCATGCGCCCGCCCGCCCAGAGCGGAGGCGCGGGTTCGGCCACCCAGCGTGCGCTTGGTAGGTGTACGACTTCCGCGAGGGCCTCTTTGACCGGCTCGGTGTTGAGCGCCGTAATTAGTGATCTCGCAACGGTTTCTACCGTCATATCGGAATCACCGTTGACCACGACGTCACGGGGACCCTGATCGGTCATCACCGTGAGCGAGATTCGCATTACCCCTCCGGATTCGCCGTCTGCCGGACCAGGATAGAGAGGGTGCCGGGGTGTCTCCAGCCGGTCCGGCGGAGTGCAGTCTTGATCACTTAACTAGTGGCCGACATCCGGGGCGAAACAAACTGTGGAGCCCGCATTGACGCGGAGCGGTAAGGACGGAACGATGGTTCGCCGCGTCCCGTCAACGCCGACAGTCCGCAATCCCCCGAATTGGCGGAGTATCCAGTGACGACGAGCAGTGATCGCAAGAGCGTCGCCGACACCTCCGGGCGGCCGTCGCTCGCAGTGGCGGCCGGCCACCGGATTCCCGTGCCGCCCCGGGAGCGCAAGCCCGCGATGGCGGCGCTCGCCGTTCTGCTCATCGTCGGAGGTGCGCTGGTCAGCGCCTATCTGGTGATGGCCAGCGGGCAGCGCGTCCCGGTCATCCGGATCGCCAAGCCGGTCGCCGCGGGGCAGCGGATCCCGGCGTCCGCGCTGGAGGAGGTCCAGGTCTCGGCGACCGGCGGCCTGGACTACATTCCGTGGCGGGACCGCGTGAAGGTCACGCAGACGTACGCGACCGTCACACTGGTCAGCGGATCGCTCCTGACGAACGGGATGATCAGCACGGCCGCCTCGGCGGCCAAGGGCACCGTCGTCGTCGGGCTCGCGCTCAAGCCCGGTCAACTCCCGGCGGGCGGCCTGCACCCGGGCGACCGCGTCGCGGTGTACGCCGTGGCCGTGCAGGGCCAGACCGGCATCGCGGCCGGCGCGGTGCTCGCTCCGGCCGCGATGGTCTACGACGTCGCCGAGCCCGGTCAGAACGACGTCCAGAGCGACCAGGTCCAGGTGTCGGTGACCGTGCCCACCGACGAGGCGCCGCTCGTCACCCAGGCGGCGTCGGCGGGCGCGGTCGCGGTGGCCGTCCTCGCGCCCGGCGAGCAGGCGTCCGGGAAGCGGGCGCACGCCGCCACCGCGCCGGCCGCCGTGCCCCCGACGCCGCAGCAGTCGGCGACCGACCAGGAGCCGACCGGCCGGCCGACCGACCGGCAGCCGGCCCCGGACCGTACGGCACGCCGATCGACGACCGGGACGCCCGGCGGCCCGACGGGCAGGCCCTGATGGGGCTCATCGTCCTCGCGGCCGACAAGGGAGCGCCGGGCGTCACCACCGCCGCCATCGCCATCGCGGCGGTGTGGCCGCGCCCGGTGCTGCTGGCCGAGTGCGACCAGGCGGGCGGCGACCTGGTGTACCGCCTGCCCGCCGAGGACGGCGGCATGCTGAACCCCGCGCGCGGCATGCTGAGCCTGGCCGCCACCGCGCGGCGCGGGCTGCGCGCGGACCAGGTCTGGGAGCACACGCAGCGGCTCGTCGGCGGCCTGGACGTGCTCGTCGGCCTCACCAACGCCGAACAGGCCCAGGGGCTGACCTGGCTGTGGAGCCCGCTCGGCCGCGCGTTCGCGAACCTCACCGCCCCGGGCCCGTACGCCGACGGCACCGCGCACGCCGGGCACCCCGGGAACGGCACGACGCCGAGCGGCGGGTTCCCCGTCCAGGGCGGCGCGCCAGAAGCGGGCGGCCCCGCGAGTCAGATCCCCGTCGACGTGGTGGCGGACTGCGGCCGGCTGGGCGCCGGATCGGCCTTCACCGACCTGCTGCGCGAGGCGTCCGCCATCGTCCTGTTCACCCGCGCGACCCTCGAACACGTCGCTCACCTGCGCGAACGCATTAACTCGCTCGCGTCCGAACTCGCCGGTCACGCCGCGCCGCCGATCGGTGTCGTGGTCGTGGCCGATCCCCGCGAATACCGCGGCTCCATCACCGAGGTCGGCCGCATCATTTCCAATGCCAAATTGCCCGCGAGTGTTCTGGGGGGTTTCGCGCTGGATCCCAAGGGTGCTGAAATGCTGAGGGGACGTTGGGGCGGGAGGCTTGACAGATCGCTGCTGATTCGTTCGGCCCGGCAGATCGCGGGCGGGCTCGCCGCGCGGGCCGCGGGCGGCCCGGACACGGGCCGCGAGGCGCAGGGAGCGGCTAGTGGATCACAGTCTCGTTAAGCGACTCCGGCAGGAGGTCGGCGGCCGGCTCGCCGACCAGCGGCGGCTCGACGCCGCGAACGGCCTCGCGCCGATGGTCCCCGAGGACGAGCGGCAGTTCGCCCGCGCCCTGATCGGGCAGGTCCTCGAGGAGTACGCCCGAGCGGAGATCGCGGCGGGCCGGCGCCCGCCGAACGCCGAAGAGGAGGAGCAGCTCGCGGCCGGCGTGCACGCCGCGCTGTTCGGCGTCGGACGCCTCCAGCCCCTGCTCGAGGACCCCGAGATCGAGAACATCGACATCAACGGCTGCGACCGGGTGTTCATCGGGTACGCCGACGGCCGCGAGGTCATGGGCGAGCCGGTCGCCGAGTCCGACGAGGAGCTGGTCGAGCTCATCCAGATCCTGGCGGCCTACAGCGGGCTGTCCAGCCGGCCCTTCGACTCCGCCAACCCCCAGCTCGACCTGCGGCTGCCCGACGGGTCCCGGCTGTCCGCCGTCATGGACGTCACCGTACGGCCCGCGCTGTCGATCCGCCGGGCCCGGCTCGGCAAGGTGTTCCTGTCCGACCTCGCAGGCAACGGCACGCTGAGCACCGAGCTCGGCCTGTTCCTGCGGGCCGCCGTCGCCGCCCGCAAGAACATCATGATCGCCGGAGCGACGAACGCCGGGAAGACGACGCTGCTGCGGGCCATCGCCAACGAGATCCCGGCCGCCGAGCGGCTCATCACCGTCGAGCGCGCGCTCGAGCTCGGGCTCGACCAGTTCCCCGAGCTGCACCCGAACGTCGTCGCGCTGGAGGAGCGGCTGCCGAACTCCGAGGGCCAGGGCACGATCACGATGGCCGAGCTCGTCCGCCGGTCGCTGCGCATGAACCCCTCCCGCGTCATCGTCGGCGAGGTCCTCGGCGACGAGATCGTCACGATGCTCAACGCGATGACGCAGGGCAACGACGGCTCCCTGTCCACGATCCACGCGAACTCCTCGTGGGAGGTGTTCAACCGCATCGCGACGTACGCCCTGCAGTCCGACGAACGACTGCCGATCGAGGCGACGCACATGCTCATCGCAGGTGCCATCGACTTCGTCGTCTTCATCGAGAAGCGCAACGACTACGCCCAGGGCGGCCGGCTGCGGCGCTTCGTCTCCAGCGTTCGCGAGGTGACCGGCTGCGACGGCCGGGTGCTGTCCAGCGAGATCTTCGAGCCCGGCCCGGACGGCTCCGCCGTGCCCGCCGCGCCGATCGCCTGCGCCCAGGAACTCGTGCCGTTCGGCTACGATCCGGCCGCCGGGGTCCCCTGGTGACGGGCGGACTCACCGACCTGGCCACGCTGCCCGCCATCGTGGCGGGCGCGATGGTCGGCGGCGGCGTGCTCCTGCTCATCGTCGCCGTGCGCGGCGTACGGCCACGGCCAGGCCGGCCGACCGGGCGCAGCCGCGAGGACCTCATCCGCACGCTGAGCACGCGGACGGCGATGGCCGCCGTCGCCGGCGTCCTCACCCTGATCGTCACGCGGTGGCCGGTCGCCGCCATCGGCACCGGCCTGCTCGTCCTCGGCTGGAAGACCATCGGCGGCGGCGCCGCCGAGGAGCGCCGCGCGATGGCCCGGCTGGAGGCGCTCGCCGCGTGGACCGAGTCGCTGCGCGACACGATCGCCGGCGCGGTCGGCCTCGAACAGGCCATCCCCTCATCGCTGCGGGCCGTGGCCCCGGTGCTCGAGCCGCACGTACGGACCCTGGTCGACCGGCTGCACACGCGGGTGCCGCTCGCCGACGCCCTCCGCAGGTTCGGCGACGACCTGAACGACCCGTCCGCCGACCTCGTGGTCGCCGCGCTCATCCTGAACGCGCGGCTGCGCGGCCCCGGCCTGCGCGACATGCTCGGCGCGCTGTCCACCTCCGCCCGCGCCGAGCTCGACATGCGGCGTCGCGTCGAGGCCAACCGGCGCACCACGCGCCGCAGCGTGCAGATCGTCGTCGGGGTCTCGGTCGGCACGGCACTGCTGCTCGCCGTCTTCAACCGGTCCTACGTGAAGATGTACGACTCGTTCGTCGGCCAGCTCGTCCTCGCCGTGGTCGTCGGGCTGTTCGCCCTCGGGTTCGTCTGGCTGCGCCGGCTCGCCAAGTACGAGATGCCGCAGCGCTTCCTCGGCGGAGCCGACACCGACCGGCCCGGGGTCCCCGCCGAGGTGCCCGAGACGGTCGCGCGCTGGCAGGGCCGGACCGGCACCGGCCCGAACCCCACGGTCAAGGGAGGCACCCGATGACCGCCACGGTCCGCCCAGAGAGGCACCCGGTGACGGTCACGGCCCGACCGGAAGCGTCCGCGGGCAGGGGAGGTACGCGATGACCACCGCACCCTCGATCGCCCGTGTCCTCGCGCGGGGAGGCATCCGATGACGACCGCACTGCTGGCCGGGGCGATCCTCGGGCTGGGCGGCTACCTGCTGTTCCGTGCGCTGTTCCCGCCCCGGCCGGGGCTGGCCGCGCGCCTCGCGGCCTTCGACGCGGCCCGCCGGCGCGGCGAGACCGGGCCGGAACGCCGCCCCTCCGGCGACTCGGGCCGGTTCCCCGGGCTGCGCGCCCAGGTCGGCCGCTCGCTGGCCGCCTTCTACGAGGCGCGGGGATGGCAGCAGCGCTCGGTACGCGCGGACCTGGCCCTGCTGGACCGGTCCTTCGAAGGGTTCCTCGCGACGAAGTTCCTGCTGTCCGCGGCGGCGATCGTGTTCATCCCCGTCCTCGTCGGCTACTTCGCGATCCTGGGACTCGGCGTCGCGGTGGCGGTCCCGGTCTGGGTCGGCCTGTTCTTCGCGGTCATCTTCTTTCTGCTGCCGGACCTGCAGCTGCGCCAGGAGGCGGGAGCGCGGCGGCGCGACTTCCGGCACGCGGTCAGCGCGTTCCTCGACCTCGTCGCGATGAACCTCGCGGGCGGGCGCGGCGTGCCCGAGGCGCTCATGACCGCCGCGAACGTCGGTGACGGCTGGGTCATGCGCCGCATCCGCGACGCGCTGTCCAACGCGCGCATCACCGGGATCACTCCCTGGCAGGCGCTCGGCCGGCTGGGCGAGGAGGTCAGCGTCGACGAGCTGCGCGACCTGTCCGCCGCCCTCGCGCTGGTCGCCGACGACGGGGCCAAGGTGCGCCAGTCGCTCGCCGCCCGCGCCGCCAGCATGCGCAGCCGCGAGCTGTCCGAGGTCGAGGGCCGCGCCGGCGAGCGCTCCCAGTCCATGCTCGTGGCGCAGCTCCTGCTGTGCGCGGGCTTCTTGATCTTCCTGGCCTATCCGGCGGTGATGCGGGTGATGGCCGCGTGACGTCGATCTCCACAAGTCCCCGCTCTGCGCAAGGAGTCCCATGAACCCGATGAACGATCCTTTCTTGGCCTATGTCTGGTCGTCGGTGCAACTGCGCATCGAGCGGCTGCGCGACGACACCGAGCGCTCCCGTGGCGCGTCCGCGATCGAATGGGCGATCATCACCGGCCTGCTGGCGATGATCGCGCTCGGCGTCGGCGTCGTCATCTACCGCAAGGTCCGGTCCGCCGCGAACGACATCAAGACCAAGTGACCACCTGATGGACAAGAGGACGGACCGTGGCGCGAGCACCCTGGAACTCGCGCTGCTGACCCCGGTCCTTCTTCTCGTCATCCTGCTGGTGGTGCAGTTCGCGATGATCTACCACGCCCGGCACGTCGCGCTCGCCGCCGCGCAGTCCGGCGCGCGGGTCGCGCGGGAGAGCGGGACCGGGACCTGGAAGGAACAGGCGGAGGCGAAGGCGCGGGAGTACGTCCAGCAGATCGGGCCGGAGCTGCTGAACGGGGTGACCCCGCAGGCCGACGGCGACCAGAACCAACGGTGGGTCACCGTGACCGGCACGGCCGTACGCGTCGTGCCCTTCCTGACGTTCCACGTCAGTCAGCGCTCCGGCGGGCCCATCGAGTGCTACCGGCCCGACGTCGGCGCCGGCGCCACCTGCGGAGGCGGGCCGCAGCCATGAGCCCGCGCACCGCAAGGCCTCCCGCCGGGCCGCGGTCCGTCGCCTCGAGTCCCGGCACCGCGACCGATCCCGTGGAGCCGCCGACCGTCGCATCGAGTCCGCGCACCGCGACGAATCCCGTGGAGCCGCGGGCCGCAGCATCGAGTCCGCGCACCGCGACCGATCCCGTGGGGCGGCGGGCCGACGCGGGCACGATGTCGCTGGAGCTCGTGCTGCTCACGCCGGTCCTCGTGGCGTTCATGATGCTGATGGTCGGGCTGGGCCGGATCGTGGAGGCACAGAGCCAGGTCGACGGCGCCGCCCGTGACGCCGCCCGGTCCGCCTCGGTCTCCCGCGACCGCGGCAGCGCGCGGGTCGCCGCGGACGACGCGGCCAAGGCCACCATGAGCGGGACCAAGTGGTGCCGGGGCGGGCCGCGCACCGACCCGGACTTCCGCGACTGGCGCCAGGGCGGCCAGGTCACGGTCACGGTGCGCTGCGACATCGACCTGGGCGGCCTGTCACTGATCGGGCTGGGCGCCTCCAAGACGATGGTCGGTACGGCGACCGCTCCCCTCGACACGCTGCGGAGGATCGATTGACGCGGTGGCACCGGGCGGTGGCCGAAGGCCGCGACCGCGGGACGGTCGCGATGTTCACCACGATCTTCGCCCTGTTCGTGATCGTGCTGGCCGGGCTGGTCGTCGACGGCGGGCTGGCGATCCACGCCCGCCAGCGCGCGGCGGACATCGCCGAACAGGGCGCCCGCGCCGCGGCCGACGACATCGACCAGGACGTCCTGCGGCAGACGGGGCAGGCCCAGATCACCGACCCGCGGGCCGCCTGCACCCGCGCCGAGCGCCTCGTCGCCGCCTACCCCGAGGTGACGGGACGGGCCAAGTGCCAGATCGAGGGCGGCCGTACCGCGCGCGTTGTCGTACAGATCAAGGTCCGGCTGCAACTGCTCGCCATCGTCCCCGGCTTCAGCGACTTCACCATGACCTCCGCGGCGACCGCCCACCCTCAGGAGGGGATCTGATGATGAGGGAGGACGCGTGAGCGAGCGAACCGTGGGCACAGCGTGTCTGGTCACTCCTCCGACGAAGGAGGCCGAATGAGCACGATTCGGCGGCAGCCTGTGCGGATCGACCGCGGACGCGGGCCCGGTGACGTGGCCGTCGGCGTACTCGCGCTCGCCGCCCTCGCCGCGCTGTTGGTCGGCGTGCCGTTCGCGCTGGTCACCTTCTTCGGCTCGCCGATTCCCGGCAGGCCGCCGTCGATGGAGACGCTGACGCAGCGGCTGGACACCACGGCGCTGATGCGCATCCTCGTCATCGTCGTATGGCTGGCCTGGCTGCAACTGGCCGCCTGCGTGCTCGTCGAGGTGTACGCCGGGATCCGCGGCGTCGGCGTACCGGCCCGGGTGCCGTTCGCGGGCGGTCCGCAGGCGGTGGCGCACCGCCTCGTCGTCGCCGCGCTCCTGCTGTTCACCGCCACCACGGTGGTGGTGCCCGCCCTGACGGCGCCCCGCGCGACGCACGTCCAGGTCAAGGACCCGCCGCGGCAGCAGCAACAGCCGAGGCCCGCCGCCGAGCACGCCGAGGCGCCCGCCACCCGGCAGGCCCCTGCGGAGGAGGACGCCGGGCCGGCGGCCCCCATGGAGCAGAACGCCGTCCGCAAGATCTACCGGGTCCGGCCACCGGAGGGACGGCACCACGAGAGCCTGTGGGAGATCGCCGAGAAGTGCCTCGGCGACGGCCGCCGCTACCGCGAGATCTACGCGCTGAACAAGGGCAAGGTGCAGCCGGACGGCACCCGGCTGACCATGGCGAGTCTGATCCGGCCCGGCTGGGTGCTCGACATGCCGGCCGACGCGACGCACGTCGAGGTGGTCCACCGGGGCCCGCACGACGGGCAGCACGAGCACGGCGTGCCGCACTCCGAGGTGCCCGGAGGCGTACACCACCACGGCTCCGTCAACACCGAGAAGCAGGCCGTGGAGGCGGCCCGGCGGGCGGCCGAACAGGAGGCGCGGCAGCGCCAGGCCAGTCATGAGGCCGGCCAGGGCACCCAGGGTTCCGATCGGCAGGGCGGCTCCGAGGCGGCTCGGCCGCCGGCCGCGCAGTCACCGCACGCGACCGCGCCCGGTACGGCTCCGTCGGGACGGCCGTCCGCCCAGGCGTCGCCGCGGGCCGCGCACCCCACGCCGGCCCGGCCGGAGCACTCCGGGCACCCGTCCGAGCAGCAGCGGCCGCCCGCCGAGCAGCATCGGCCCGCGGAGCGGCAGCCGGTCCACCTGTCGGCGTTCGGCTGGCCCGAGGAGCTGGCGGTGGCGTCGCTGCTCGCCGCCGGAGTCCTCGCCGTACTCGGCCGACGGCGGCGCGAGCAACTGTGGCGGCGGGCGTTCGGCACCAGGATCGCCCGGCCGGAGGGCGAGGCCGCGCTCGCCGAGCAGGCGCTGCGCATCGGCGCGGACACCGACGCGACCCGTCTGCTCGACCTCGGTCTCCGGCAGATGTCCCAGGCTCTCGCGGCCGAGGGGCGCACGCTGCCCACCGTGTACGGCGTGCACCTCGGCACCGACAGCCTCGACCTGTGGATCGCGCCCGCCGACCGTAACCCGCCGGTGCCCTGGGAGGAGTACGACAACGGGCAGGTCTGGCGGCTGAACGCCGGCGCCCTCGACGAGGTGGCCACCGCCGATCTCGCCGACGTCCTGGCGCCGTACCCGGGGCTCGTCTCGATCGGCACGAACGACACCGGCCGGATCCTCGTCGACCTGGAGACCGCGCACGGGCTGATCTCCCTGCAGGGACCCGATGAGGCCCGCCGCGCCGTACTCGCCGCGGTGGCGGTCGAGCTGGCGACCAACCGCTGGTCCGACCACATGCGGATCACGCTCGTCGGCTTCGGCGAGGAGCTCTCGCTGATCGCCCCGGACCGCATCCGTACCGTCGCGACGCTCGCCGAGGCCCTGCCGGAGCTGGAGAGCCGGACCGAGGAGGTGCGGCAGGCCCTCGCCGCGTCGGGCGTGGACTCGGTGCTCACCGGCCGCTGCCGCGGCGTGTTCGGCGAGGCGTGGATGCCGCACTACCTGATCATGGCCGACCCGCCGACGCCCGAGGAGGCCGAACGCCTGGTCGCCCTGGCCCGCACCGGTCAGCGGATGGCGGCCGGGTACATCGTCGCGGGCGAGACGCCGGGCGCCACCTGGACCTGGGACGTCACGCGCGACGGGCGGCTCCGCGCCGGAGTCCTCGGCTTCGACGTCGAGGCCCAGCTCGTGCCCGAGCGGCACTACCGGGCCGTCCTCGAGCTCTTCCGTACCGCCGGTCGGGCGGACGGCGTCCCGTACGGCGGGCTCGACGAGGAGCCAGTGGCGCCGCCCGCGATGGGCGAGGTACGGCCGGCCGTCGACATTCGGATCCTGGGGCCCGTCGAGGTGGACGCGCCCGGCGTCGTGGAGGAGAGCCGCCGGGCGCTGTGCGCCGAGGTGCTCGTCTACCTGGCCACGCACCCCGAGGGTGTGCACCCGACCGTGCTGGGCGGCGCGGTGTGGCCGCGCGGGGTGTCGGCGCCGGTGCGCGACGCGACCGTCGCCCGCGTCGCGGACTGGCTCGGGCGTGATTCGCGCGGCCGCCCGAACCTCTACCACGACGAGCGCGGCCGGATCCGGCTGGGATCGGAGGTCCGGGTCGACTGGGAGATGTTCCGCTGGCTCGTCTGGCGGTCCGCCGCCGAACCCGCCTCCGAGACGGCCTACCTGTCCTACGCTCTGGACCTCGTACGGGGCCCCCTGCTGGCCGGCCGCCCGCCCGGCCGGTACTCCTGGCTGGCCGCCGAGGACCTGGAGTACGAGGCGACCGCGCGCGTCGCGGACGTGGCGCACCGGCTCGTGCTGATGCGCCTCGACGACGGCGACGCCCGCGACGCGGTCTCGGCGGCCCGCGCCGGGCTGCGACTGGCGGTGGACGACGAGGGCCTGTGGCGTGACCTGCTGCGCGCCACCCACGCCACGGGCGACCAGGCCGCGGTCCACGGCATCGTCGACGAGCTGAGCGACCGCGTCAGCGCCGACCCGTTCGCCGCGCAACTGCAGCCGGAGACCGAGGCCCTGGTCGAGGAACTGGTCCCCCAGTGGCGCGTCGCCGCCGAGGGCGCCGGCTGACCGAGGTGCCATGATCCCTGGCGTTCACTGCGCTCTAAAGAGCAGTGAACGCCAGGGAATCGCACCGGGGACCGGAAGAACGCGTCCTAGCGGTAGATGCCGGTGTGGCCCAGGGAGAACCGGCCGGGCTGCGGGAAGACGCACAGGCCGTGCGGGGCGGGTCCGGCTGGCAGCCGCCGGATGATCCGTCCGCTGTCCGTCGAGACGGCGAAGACCGTGCCGGCCTGCCGGGCGGACAGCCACAGCACCCGGCCGTCCGCCGACACCCCGCCCATGTCGGGTACGGCCGGGAGCCGCCACCGGTCGGTCACGCGGCGCTCGGCGACGGAGATCAGCGAGACGGCCCGCGCGGCGCCGTCGGTGACGTAGAGGGTCCCGGCGTCGCGGCTGAGGTACAGCCCGTGCGCGCCGCGTCCGGTGGCGATGAAGCCGGTCGGCCGGAGGTTCGCCGCGCCGACCAGCCACACGCCGCCGCGACCGGCGTCGGCGACGTAGAAGGTCGACCCGTCCGGGGACAGCCGGACGTCCTGAGGTCGCGTGTCCTCGGCGAGCCGGGCCGTCTCCGTGGCCGACCGCCGCGCGAGGTCGACGCGGACCAGCCGCCCGCCGGCGCACCCCACGACCATCGCCGATCCGTCGGCCGACAGGTCGGCCGCGACCGGGTCGGGGCAGGGCAGACGGACGGTCGACCGGAGCCGCAGGGTGCGCGGGTCGCGGATCTGCAGGCGTCCCGGCCGCGCGCCCAGGACCAGGGCGTACCGGCCGTCGAGGGTGAAGTACAGGTCGACGGGATCGGGGACCGGCACCGTACGGCCGACCACGCCGGTCCGCGCGTCGATCGGCACCAGGCCGGCCGTCTCGGTGACCCACAGCGTCCGCAGATCCCACGACGGGACGACCTGCCGTGGCGCGTGGCCGACCGCGATGCGGCGGACGGGCCGATACGTCCGGGCGTCGACGACCTCAACCGCGGTGCCCTCACTGACCGGGACGTACACCCGCGGCGGCAGGCGCCGGGCGACGGGGCCGAGCATGCCGGCTCCGGTCGCGCCGTAGACGCCGGGCCGCCGGTCGGGCGACCTGGTGGGCCGGCTGAGCGGAGGAGGCGGCGGCGTCGCGGACGGCCGGACGTACGGCGCCGGCCCGCCGAGCGCCAGCACCGGCGAGTCGGGTCCCGGCCGGCCCCGGAACGGCACCGACTGACACCCGCAGAGCATCACGCATCCGACGGCCAGCGTCACGACGACTGCGAAGCCGCGGCGCGAGGCCGGTCTGCACCCCTCCATAGCCGCCGGACTCTAGTCGCCCGAGGGCGGATCGTGAGCGGATAATTACGAAGAGGTTGCCATCGGCTCGAACGGGTTCAGGCTCCGCACCCCGGTCCGCTCGACGTCCTTGACGTTCCGAGTGACGAACGTCCAGTCGTTGAGGTACGCCGTCGCCGCCATCAGCCCATCGGCGACGGGCATCGGGGACGCGGCTTGCCATCGTCCCCAGATGATCGCCGTCGCGGTGTCGACCGGGATGATCCGTGAGGCGTACTGCTCCTTGATCCCGGTCAGCCAGGCGGCCAGCCTGGTCGCCTGCGGAAGGTCGTACCTACCGAGCTGATGGATGCCGCGTGTGAGTTCACCGATGACCAGTGAGCTGAGGTACTCGGTGGAGCCTTGGATCGAGTCGTACCAGGCACGTACATGCGGGTCGCATCGGTGCTGCTTCCGAAGCTCGGAGACGACGTTGGTGTCGAGAAGGTAGGACACTCACCTCACTCCTCGAAGAGGAACGACACGTCGCGCCCGTAGTCCTTGTCGCGCTTGATGAGGTCATCGAAGTCGTCCGGGAACGGAGGTCCGGACAGCAGGTAGTCGTGGAAGCTCATCTTCTGCGCCTGCGTGTGACGGTATTCGCTCATGTCGATGACGACGGCCACCTCTTCCCCGTGCCTCGTGATGATCTGAGGGCCCTCGTCGTGGGCCCGACGCAGGACCTCACTGAAGCGCTGCTTCGCCTCCTGGACCTGCCAGTGCTGCACTGGCTCGCCGTCGTGTGCTGTGGTCATGCGATCCCCTCCTCTGTCCAGACAGTCTAGACCAGGAGGAGGATCGCGTGTTCACTCGAACACGGAACGTGTTGGCGTCTATGGCAGGGCGCTGGTGCGCCAGGCGCCGGGGCCGTGGGGGAGGGGGCGGCGGAGCTGCCGGGAGCGGTCCGCCCAGGCCGAGCGGCGCGCCGCGGGCGTCGCCCGGACCGCCGAGGCGGCCCGGGCCCGGGCGGTCAGCACCGCCACCAGGGCGGCGATCTCCTCCGGCGTCGCGTCTCCGCGCACCACCTGCAGGAAGGGGCGCTCGCTCATGTGGTCCTCTCCTACAGGGGGATGTTGCCGTGCTTCTTGGGCGGCAGCGTCCTGCGCTTGTCGCGGAGCGCGCGCAGCGCCTTCACGACCTGGCCGCGTGTCTCGGACGGCTTGATCACGGCGTCGATGTAGCCGCGTGAGGCGGCGATGTAGGGGTTGGCGAGGGTGTCCTCGTACTCGGTGATGAGCTCGGCCCGCCGCGTGTCGGGGTCCTCGGCGGCGGCCAGCTCGCGGCGGTACAGGATGTTCACCGCGCCCTGCGCGCCCATGACGGCGATCTGCGCCGTCGGCCACGCCAGGTTGATGTCCGCGCCGAGGTGCTTGGAGCCCATGACGTCGTACGCCCCGCCGTACGCCTTCCGGGTGATCACGGTGACGAGCGGCACGGTGGCCTCGGCGTAGGCGTACAGCAGCTTGGCGCCGTGCCGGATGATGCCGTTCCACTCCTGGTCGGTGCCGGGCAGGAAGCCGGGGACGTCGACGAAGGTCAGCACCGGGATGTTGAACGCGTCGCAGGTGCGGACGAACCGCGCGGCCTTCTCCGACGCCTCGATGTCCAGCGTGCCGGCGAAGTGCATCGGCTGGTTGGCGACGATCCCGACCGAGCGGCCCTCGACGCGCCCGAAGCCGCAGACGATGTTCGGCGCGAACATCGCGTGGACCTCGAGGAACTCCCGGTCGTCGAGAACGTGCTCGATGACGGTGTGCATGTCGTACGGCTGGTTCGGCGAGTCCGGGACCAGCGTGTCGAGCTCGAGGTCCTCGTCCGTGATCTCCAGCGCCGCGGCGGCGTCGTACGCGGGCGGGTCGGACAGGTTGTTCGACGGCAGGTAGGACAGCAGCGCCTTGACGTACTCGAGCGCGTCCTGCTCGTCCGACGCCTGGTAGTGCGCGACACCGGACTTGGTGTTGTGGGCGTGCGCGCCGCCGAGGTCCTCGAACGTCACCTCCTCGCCGGTGACCGTCTTGATGACGTCCGGCCCGGTGATGAACATGTGCGAGGTCTGGTCGACCATGACGATGAAGTCGGTGAGGGCGGGGGAGTACACCGCGCCGCCCGCGCAGGGGCCCATGATCAGGGAGATCTGCGGGATCACGCCGGAGGCGTGGGTGTTGCGCTTGAAGATCTCGGCGTACAGGCCGAGCGCGACCACGCCCTCCTGGATGCGCGCACCCCCGGAGTCGTTGATGCCGATGACCGGGCAGCCGGTCTTCAGCGCGTGGTCCATGACCTTGACGATCTTCTCGCCGAACACCTCGCCGAGCGAGCCGCCCGCGACCGTGAAGTCCTGGGAGAAGATCGCCACGGGCCGGCCGTCGACCGTGCCGTGGCCGGTGACGACGCCGTCGCCGTACGGGCGGTTCTTCTCGACGCCGAAGCCGTGCGCGCGGTGCTGGGCGAGTTCGTCGAACTCGACGAAGGACCCCTCGTCGAGGAACGCGTCGATCCGCTCGCGAGCGGTCATCTTGCCCTTGGCGTGCTGCTTCTCGACCGCACGCGCGGAGCCGGCGTGGACCGCCTCGTACCGGCGGCGCTCCAGGTCGGCGATCTTGCCCGCCGTGGTGTGGATGTCGATCTCGTCCGCGGGCAGCGGCTCAGGAGCTTGCGTGGCCATGAAGGCCAGGTTAGCCAGCGCCCGGAACGGCGTGCCAGGAGGGGCACGATCTTAGCGTCGGCTGCGGCTTCTCAGCAGGCGAGACGGACTCGGATCGCCTTGCGGGACGAACTACGCTGAGGTGCGTGTCGACACGAAACTCCGCTCGGCAGGAGATGCCCGAGCCACTGCGCCGTGACGTCCGGTTGCTCGGTTCCCTCCTGGGCAACGTTCTCGTCGAGTACGGCGGGCAGAGCCTGCTGGACGACGTCGAGGCCCTACGGCACGCGGTCATCGCCGCGCGCCGGGGCGAGACCTCCGTGGATGACGTCGCCGCGATCGTCGGCGGCTGGACGATCGACCGCGCGGAGCTGGTGGCCCGCGCGTTCACCGTGTACTTCCACCTGACCAACCTCGCCGAGGAGCACCAGCGCATCCGCACGCTGCGGGAGCGCGACACCGGTGAGACGCCGCAGCGCGAGTCCGTCGCCGCCGCGGTCGCCGAGATCGGCGCGGACCGCGTCCGCGAGCTGCTGGACGATCTGGAGCTGCGCCCGGTCCTGACCGCGCACCCGACGGAGGCGCGCCGCCGCGCGGTCGTCACCGCGATCCTGCGGATCAGCGGGCTGCTCACCGACCTGAACGACCCGCGCGCGGCCGCCGGGGAGCGCGAGGAGCTCACCCGTCGGCTGGTCGAGGAGATCGACCTGCTCTGGCGCACCTCGCAGTTGCGCCGCACGAAGCCGGACCCGCTCGACGAGGTCCGCACCGCCATGGCGATGTTCGACGAGACGATCTTCCGCGTGGTCCCGGCGATCTACCGCACGCTCGACGCCGCGCTGGCGCCCGGCACGGGCGAGCGCCCGCCGCTGGCCCGGCCGTTCCTGCACTACGGCAGCTGGATCGGCGGTGACCGGGACGGCAACCCGTACGTCACCGCGCAGATCACCCGAGAGGCCATCGGCGTCCAGGCCGACCACATCCTGCGCGCGCTCGCCACCGCGTGCACCCGGATCGGCCGCACGCTGACCGTGCACGAGACGACGACCCCGCCGTCGGAGGCGCTGCGGGGCGCGCTCGCCGCCGCCCGCGCCGCCCAGCCCGAGCAGGTCGCCGAGATCGCCAAGCGCTCGCCGGGCGAGCCGCACCGCCAGTTCCTGCTGTACGCCGCCGAGCGGATCCAGGCGACCCGGCTGCGCCACGCCGACCTGGCGTACCGCGGCCCCGCCGACCTGCTGGCCGACCTGCGCGTCGTCCAGGACTCCCTGGTCGAGGCGGGCGCGCGGCGCCAGGCGTACGGCGAGCTGCAGCACCTGGTCTGGCAGGTCGAGACCTTCGGGTTCCACCTGGCCGAGCTGGAGGTCCGCCAGCACTCCGCGGTGCACGAGAAGGCCCTCGCCGAGGTCCGCGCCGGCGGCCCGCTCAGCGAGCAGACCGAGGAGGTCCTGGACACCCTGCGGGTGATCGCGTGGGTGCAGGAGCGGTTCGGTGTGAACGCCTGCCGCCGCTACGTCATCTCCTTCACCCGCACCGCCGACGACGTGGCCGCCGTGTACGAGCTGGCCGAGGCCGCCGCGCTCGGCGGCCGGGCGCCGGTGCTCGACGTCGTGCCGCTGTTCGAGACCGGCGAGGACCTCGACCGGTCCCCGGCCGTGCTGGACGGCATGCTGCACCTGGCGCCGGTGCGCCGCCGCCTGCTGGAGACCGGCCGCCGCATGGAGGTCATGCTCGGCTACTCCGACTCGGCCAAGCAGCTCGGTCCGACGACGGCGACCCTCAAGCTGTACGACACGCAGGCCGCGCTCGCGGCCTGGGCGGACCGGCACGACGTGAGGCTGACGATGTTCCACGGGCGCGGTGGCGCGCTCGGGCGCGGCGGCGGCCCGGCCAACCGCGCCGTGCTGGCGCAGGCGCCGGGCTCGGTCGCCGGCCGGTTCAAGGTGACCGAGCAGGGTGAGGTCATCTTCGCGCGGTACGGCCACGCGGAGATCGCCCAGCGCCACGTCGAGCAGGTCGCGAACGCCGTCCTGCTCGCCTCCACCCCGGCGGTGCAGGAGCACGCGCTGGCCGCCGCCGAGCGGTTCCGGCCGCTCGCCGACAAGATCAGCGTGGCCGCCGAACGGACGTTCCGGTCGCTGGTGGAGTCGCCGGGCTTCCCGGAGTGGTTCGCCCACGTCAGCCCGCTGAACGAGCTGGGCAACCTGCGGCTCGGCTCCCGGCCGTCCCGCCGCAAGGCGACGACCTCGCTGGACGACCTGCGGGCGATCCCCTGGGTGTTCTCCTGGACGCAGACGCGGGTCAACCTGCCGGGCTGGTACGGCCTGGGCAGCGGCCTGGCCGCCGCCGAGGACCTGGACGCCCTGCGCGAGGCGTACGGCTCGTGGCCGCTGTTCGCCGCGCTGCTGGACAACGCGGAGATGAGCCTGGCCAAGACGGACCGCGCGATCGCCGAACGCTACCTCGCCCTCGGCGACCGGCCGGAGCTGGCCGAGACGGTGCTGGCCGAGTACGACCGCACGAGCTCCCTGGTCCTGGAGGTCACCGGGCACACCCGGCTCCTGGAGAACCGCCGGGTGCTGTCCCGCGCGGTCGAGCTGCGCAACCCGTACGTCGACGCGCTGTCCCACCTCCAGCTGCGCGCGCTGCAGGAGCTGCGGGCCGGCATCGAGGACGACGCCGAGCGCGAGCGGATCGAGGACCTGCTGCTCCTCGCCGCCGGCGGGGTCGCGGCGGGCCTGCAGAACACCGGCTGATCCGCAAGTCCCGACGGTACGCCGCCGGCCACGCCCCCAGGGCGGGCCGGCGGCGTTCGTCATGTACGGACCGCAGGCGGAACGCCCTGGCCCGGCCGTTGGAGAGACGTCCGCACCGATCTTGCGAGTCGCGTCGGGTAGATTCGGATGATTCTCGTCGATCTGACGGTTAGGGAAGGGCATGGGCATCAGGCTGGCCGAAGCCGTCGACCAGGACGCGGTAGAGGCGATCGTCAAGGTGGCGTACGACCCGTGGATCCCGGTGATAGGCGTGGAACCTCTGCCGCTCGTCGCGGACTACGCGGAGCTGATCTCTGAGGGGCGCGTGTACGTGCTCGAGTACGACGAGGTCGACGGGTTGATCGTCCTTGTCCCCGAGGAAGGGACGCTCCTCGTGGAGAACGTCGCGGTCCGTCCCGACCGCCAGGGCCGGGGGCTGGGGCACCGGCTTCTGGCCTTCGCCGAGTTCCGCGCCCGGTCGCTCGGACTGCCCGCGGTGCGGCTGTACACCAACGAGAAGATGACCTCCAACATCGGCCTGTACGCGTCCCTCGGCTACCGGCAGACGGGCCGGGAGAGCATCAACGGCCGGAACGCCGTCCACATGCGCAAGGACCTGCGCCCGGAATTCGACCGGGTCTGACGCGGCGGCGTCCGCGCCCGGCCTGACGCCGGGGCCCGAGCCCCGCCGCGCCTGACCTGCTAGAGCGTGTCCGGTGGATCACGTGTTGGTCGATCTGTGGCTGTGTGGCACGGCGAGGGAGGCGTGCGGCACCGGCCGGGCGGGACGGTCCGCTCGCCGGGTCGGGCGTCGTTTCTGGCGGTGTCTACTCAGCGGAGAGAATTCTTCGCTGAGTAGACACCGGTGGAAGAGGACCGGGGACCTGGGTGCGCGATCCGTGGAGATTGCCCGTCATCTCCTCGGGGCATTCGGTCCACAAGAT
>NZ_JBFAUT010000015.1:72381-159470 GCF_040679475.1 Actinoallomurus sp. NPDC052274 | reverse complement strand
CGGCGGTCCGGCTCGATTTCTCGGCCCTGGACCGCCCGTTGGACGGTGCCACGTTCGATGACCGGGAGTCGCTGCACCGGAGCGTGGTGGCCGGGGGCGGCGAGCCGCGCCACCGACCGGGCCGCCGCCGCCTGGGCGTCGATCAGCCGTCCGACGTCGGCGGCCATGGCGTCCTCCGCGCCGCAGGCGACGATGTCGCGGAGGCCGGCGGCGAGTGCGGTCGCGGACTTGGCGATCCGTTCCTCGGCGAGGATGAGCTCCCGCTGACGGGTCATCGCGCGCGACACCATGCCGAGGAACAGGCCGAGCCCGGCGAGGACCGGCGGCACCACGAGGAGCAGCGTCACCGGCATCAGGGCCGTCAGCCCGACCAGCGCGCTCGCCAGGGTGAACACGAACCCCCTGACCAGCAGCAGCACTCCCGAGAACGTGTCGCGGACGATTTCGACGTGCTGGGTGAGCCGGGCGACGGCCGCCTCGTCGGGGCGGCCCGTGCGGACGGCCTCGTGGACGGCGCTGCGAACGACCCGGCGGACCAGCGCGTCCCGGAACGGCTCGACGATCCCGGCCAGGGGCCGGTACGCC
Source organism: Actinoallomurus sp. NPDC052274 (assembly GCF_040679475.1). Taxonomy (NCBI): domain Bacteria; kingdom Bacillati; phylum Actinomycetota; class Actinomycetes; order Streptosporangiales; family Thermomonosporaceae; genus Actinoallomurus; species Actinoallomurus sp. NPDC052274. The sequence continues at coordinate 158,885 of NZ_JBFAUT010000015.1, read as the reverse complement.
CCCGCGCTGCCGACCGCGCCGACGGCCGCCGCCACCGCCATCGCGGCCAGCCAGGCCAGTCCCGTTCCCATGCGGTGGGCCAGGAACGCGTCCGTCGCCCCCGCGACGGACCGGCCGAAGACGAGGACGGGCGCCGCCTCGAGCACCGACCACGCCGCCAGCAGCGCCGCCTCGCGCGGATGGCGGCGCAGGGCGGTGACCAGCACCCGCGTGCCGGTGAGACGTCGCCGTGGTCGGCGCATCAGCCGAACCCGCATCAGCGGAACACCTCGCGGTACTCCGGATCGGCCCACAGCTCCCGGTGCGGCGCGCAGGCGCGGATCCGCCCGCCGTCGAGCCAGGCGACCAGATCCGCCCGGGCCGCCGTCGCCGCCCGGTGCGCGATGATCAGGCGGGTGCGCGGATCGCGCGTGAGGGCCTCGCCGATCTGCATCTCGGTGACGGTGTCGAGGCTGGAGGTCGCGTCGTCGAGGACCAGCAGCCGCCCGGGACGGGCGAACGCGCGCGCCAGGCCGAGCCGTTGCAGCTCACCGCCGGACAGCGGAGCGGCGTCCGGAGGGGTGTCGTAGCCGGCGGGCAGGCGGCGGATGAACCCGTCCGCCCGCGCGGCGTGGGCCGCCGGGACGGCGTCCCCGCCGATCGCCTCGGCGATCGTCGCGCCGAACAGGGCGGGCCGGGCGAAGGCGTACCCGACCGTGCTCCGCAGCGCCTCGTGGCCGAGGTCCCGCAGAGAAACGCCGTCGAGCAGGACCTCGCCCGCGTCCGGGTCGGCGAGGCGGCCGGCCAGCGCGGCCAGCACCGACTTGCCCGATCCGGACCGGCCGACGACCGCGACGGCCCGGCCGCCGGGAACGGAGAGGTTCAGGCCGTCCAGTACCGGGGCGGCCGACACCCCGCGGAACTCCAGGCGTCCGGGACCCTCCGGCAGCGCGGCGGTGCCGTACCCGGGCGGCTCCCGGTCGAGCACGGGCAGCAGGCGGACCGCCCCGGCGCGGGCGCGGGCCAGTCGGCCGAGCTGGGCGATCACCGGCCCGACGTCGGCGCCGAGCCCGGCGTACTGGGTGGCGGCCAGCAGACCGCCCGGGGTCAGCCGCCCGGCCGCCAGCTCGTACCCGGCGACGGCCAGGACCGTGAGCTGCAACAGCGGGACGGCGAGGGTGCCCCTCCCGGCGGTGGCGGCCTGCACCCGCCAGGTCCGGTGCCCGTACTCGGCGAGTTCGGGGAGGGGCTCCAGGATCCGGGCGGTCTCGCGGTCGGCCGTCCCGGCGGCCGCGACCGTCCGGTTGCCGGCCAGGGCCTCGACGAGCCGCGCGGCGATCGTGCCCTGGACGGCAAGGTAGCGGCCGACGACGGCGGAGGTGTCGCGGACGAAGGCATTGAGAACCGCGATGATGAGCGGCAGGCCCAGCGCGAACGCCACCGCCAGCCAGGGGTCGAGCAGCAGAAGGGCGATCATCCCGCCGACCGGGGGCAGGACGGCGGTGACCGCGAGGACGAGAGCGGACGGGGCGAGGCCGGTGTCGGTCGTGGCCGCGACGGCCCGGCTGGTCACGTCACCGGCCGCGAGGCCGGACGATGAGGGCCCGGCCGACGGGCCGAGGGCCAGCAGCCGGCGTACGAAGCGGTGCCGCATCCGGGCGGTCACGGCGGCCGCGCTGGTCCCGATCGCGAGTTCGGTCAGGACGTCCCCGGTCGCCGCCGCGGCCACCAGGGCCGCGTAGACGAGGGGCCAGGTGGACGCCCCGCCGTCACGCAGAACGCCGTCCACGGCGCGGCCGAGGACGGCCGGCAGGAGCGTCTCCGCTCCCGCCCGTACCAAAGAGGTGACGGCGAGTAGGCTCGCCCAGACGCCGCCGTCGCGGATCGCCCGAATCACGAGCCCACTCGCCGTCATCGGTCTCCCTGCCTGCATGGTCCGAGCCATGGCTCTCGGAGCCATGCGTCTTTCATCAGAGGCAGAGCGTGATGCTGTTGGAGCTGTGGCACAGCAGGCTCAGGCTGCTGTTGGCCTCGCCGCCACCACCACCCGGGGTGGCCTCCATGCCCTGCATGTCGAGAAGCGTCATCGTGTGTCACCTCCTTACGGTGTCCGTGTCTCCGACACCCGCGAGGGTTCTCGCGGGCTGCTCTGGTGCCGTGAGGAACGGCAGGTTGACCGGCCGGTCGTGCAGTGCCGCGCCGAGCGCGAGCAGGACGCCGGCGGTCCCGGTGCCCAGGTCCATCGAGAGCCGCAGCAGGTTCTCCCCGAGGAACGCCAGGCCGTCCTTGTACGAGACGGCGTGCCAGGCCAGGTCGCGGATGTGCGCCGCCGCCCGCGGATCGCCCTGCCGGGCGAGGTGCAGCAGCATTCCGGCGCGGCCGCCGAACAGTCCGGCCTGGGCGTAGTAGACCGACTTGGCGGCGATCCGGATCCCCTCGCGGGCCTCCCGGAACCGCTCGTCCTCGCGGTGCGCGAGGAAGTCATCGATCACCAGGCCGATCCCGACGCTGCCCCGGCCGAGGTACGGCAGGATCCGGGTTCCCTCGTCGACGTGCAGTGCGCCGTTCTTGTCGGTGACGCATCGCTGGAGGTCCAGCCGGATGGCCGCGGCGGCGAGGTCGAGGAGGTTCGGGTCGCCGGTGCGCTCGTAGAACCGGATGAACATCAGCGCCGGGCCGGACATCCCGCGCAGCAGCCCGGGCCGGGCGGGCGGGTCGGTCGCCGCCACGACATGGTCGGCGACCAGTTGCGCCGCCCGCGTCGCCGCCTCCCGGAGGGCCGGGGCCTCCAGCGGTCCGGCCAGCCGATCCAGCGTGAGCGCGACGCCCGGCAGCCCGCCGTACAGATCGGTGCCGAGACGCTCCCACCGCTCACCGAGACAGATGTCGACGACCTTGCCCGCCGCCTCCAGGTGACCGAGGTGGGCGAGGGTGAACGCCGCGCCGTACAGCCCGTCGTACAGGCCGAGGCCGCTGCCGGGCTCCGGGTCTGTCGCGTGCTCGATCAGCCAGTCCGCGTGCTCGACCGGGCAGCCGGTGACGTCCAGGGCGTACAGGACGCCTGCCGCACCGTACGCCAGCCCGAGCGCACCGCCGCCGAACTGCTGGATGTCGCCGGGGAAGAGCCGGTCGTCGCGGTCGGGGGTCGCGCTGGCGAGGATCGCCCTGCTCAGCGCCGCGCGCGCGTCCTGCCAGCCGACCGGTTCGGGCCGCAGGGAGGGGCGCGCTCCGACGAGCCGGCTCCCGGTGGTCGCGTCGCGCGAGATCTCCGCGACGGCCGACTCCAGGTACCCCTCGGGCACGGGGAACCACTCGGTGATCACCTCGGCCAGATGGGCCGCCTTCGTACGGTCGAGCTGGAGGATCGTGGTCAGCGGCGCGAACAGCGCGAGCTTCAGGCACGCGAGGCAGTAGTCGTCCACCGCGGTGCCCCGGCGGTCGGGCGGGGCGAGGAAGCCCGGGTTGGCGAGGATCTGCCGACCCTCGTCGGTGGCCGGCGCCGCCGTCTCGAAGTCGATCAGCGCGACCGTGTCGTTCGGGCGCACCATGATGTTGAACATGTGCAGGTCGTTGAACACGACGCCGCGCGAGTGCACGGCCTGGACGACGCGCTCGGTGCGCTCGTAGATCTTCAGTGCCCACGCCGTGTACTCGGCGATCCGGTCCGGATCGGGCTCCGGGTCGAGCAGGGGATGCCGCTCGGCGAAGAAGGTGTTGAGCGGCCGTCCCTCGACGAACTCCTGGACGAGGAAGTGATGGTCGCCGAGCGTGAAGTAGTCGTGAGCGGCGGGGATGCCGTCGATCCCGGAGAGCCGCCGCAGCATGTCGTGCTCCCGGCGGAGTCGCGTGACCGCGTCGGCGCCGCCGGCCGCCAGCCCGGCGTACGGTCGGGCCTCCTTGAGGACGACGCGCTCGCCGGTCCGGGTGTCCTCGGCGGTGTAGACGCCGCCGCCGTTGGAGAAGTGCAGGGCCTCGGTCACCCGGTACGGCAGGCCGGCCATCGTCACGGCGTCGCGGGCGGCCAGGTGCGGCCGCAGGCAGTCCGGCACGGTCACCCAGTCCGGCACCCGGAAGACGGGGTCACGACGGTCCGGCACGAGCCGGCCGGCGCCGTCCTCGATGGCCGACACGAGCCGTCCGCGGTCGTCCTCGCAGTGGCGCTCGAGGAAACCGCCGTAGCGCACGTACAGCGGGCCGTCGCCGACTCGGAGGTCGGTGAGGATGTACGGCCCCGGCTCGCCCGCCAGGATCTCGCCGAGGTCGTCGAGAATCCGCTCGAGCTCGGCCTCGTCGCGCGGGTAAATGGTGACGAGTTTTCCGCTTCCGCCGCGCGGCGCGTATTTCGCGTTGCGCATGAAAAGGACATCGGAACTGCGAAGGTGCTTGAACGAGATTCCCCTGGGGACGCAGTAGTCGCGCACCCGGATCAGCACGTCCTCGGCGTTGTCGTGACACGCCGACACGTGGATCTTCCAACCCTGCTGGGGGATGTTCTGCGCCGGCGGGACGTAGACGAGCCATTCGTGGCGGCGAATCCGTTGCCATCCCTCGGGGAGGGGCTCGTCGGCGATGGCGAAAGCCGGGCTCTCCTGACCGTCCATGACGTCATAGAAGAGCCTGTCTTTCTGGCAATACAGCTCGTACTGCTTTTCCACCGCTTCTGTCCTCTGCTCGGGAGTGGGCTGGTCGGGTGGGTCCCGGGCGTTACGAGAAGAGAGAATGGCAGGGCGCGCGATGGGTCGCCTAGGGACAAGTGTCACGAATGACTCGTGAACATGTCCTATGGCGACATGTGACCGTGAAAGGGAACAAGCTGGCGCACGGGTCATCTGTGCAGATAGCTGCCTTTTCGGGAATGGCTACCAGACGGTATCGAACGATGCGGGCGATACCCGCGACCTTCGTTCCCGGGCGCGTCCGGGGGTGCTCCGCACGCATCGCTGGCTTGGCACCCCGCCTGTGAGGGGGGATCGAAGAGGTCCGGTCCGGTGTGGCCGTGGGCTACGGGCCGGATGGCAATGGGTGCGACGGCGACTGGTGGCAGGATGAGGCGGCGACGGGCCGGGCGTCGGCTGGCTGACCAATGGATCCGTATCGCGTCGGGTAAAACGCGGTGATCTTCTGCAAGAGGCCGCGCCGGTCCGGTTGGATCAGTGTCATCTTCGGGTATCCGTTACACGGTGTCCGATGGTTATGACTATGCGTATCAAGCATGTCGGTCAGCTGGGCTGTTCGACCAGCTATCCGGTGAGGAGAAGGCACATGGCTGCCGATCCAGGCTCACTCGCCCGGGCAACACCTTGGCGCAAGAGCACCCGCAGCGCATCAGGCGCCTGTGTCGAGGCTGCCGTCGCGAAGGTCCTTCGCCCGCGTCCGGAGGCGAGCGCGGCTGACCCGCACGGGGCCAACTCGCCGGTGCCGTCCAGTGTCGCGGGTGTCCCACTCCCACTCCCGCTCGCGATAGCCGTTGCGGCGGTTGACGCGCTCGCCGGAGCGCTGCCCGTACTCGGCCCCGCAGATCGCGTCGGCCTCGGCGCTCAGCGGTATCGGCGGTTGACGCGGATCAGGGGCGGCCGCCCGGCGTCGACGTAGTCGACCGCGAGGACCTCGGCGATGAAGAGGACATGGTCCCCCGACGTGACGCGCTGCCGGGTCTCGCACTCCAGGGCGGCCGGGCCTCCCTCGATCACCAGCGCGCCGGAGCTCGGGCCCCGATGGTGCGGCTCTCCGGCGATCAGCAGCCGAGCGCTGGGCCGGCCCGCCGCCGCGAACCGGCCGGCGATCGCCCGCTGGGCCGCGGACAGCACCGTCACGGCCCAGCGATCGCACGTGTGCAGGACCTCGCCGAGGTAGGAGCCGGCGCCGACGCCGATCATGACCATCGGCGGGTCGAGGGAGACGGAGGAGAACGCGGTCAGGGTCGTGCCGATGTCGTCGCGTCCGTCTCGTACGGTCACGACCACGACGCCGGTCGCGAACGTCGCCAGCGCCTCGGTGAAGTCGGCCGGCGTGACCTCGCCCACGGTCACGCCGTGCCCGGCCCGGGCGTGCGCCCGGTCTCCATCAGCGGATCTCCCATGCGCCCGGCAGCATCAGCGGGCCGCCGGAGGGCAGGCCGATACGCGTGGCGACTTCGGTGAGCGGGCCCCACGCGTCCACGCGCGCGCTCGCGGCCGTACGGTCGTCGCTGGACTCGGCCGGACGAAGACGATCGAGCGGCGAGACGCGAGGGTAGGCCCGCACGGGCGCGTCGGCGGCCAGCCCGGCCTTCTTTCTCGCCAGGTCGAGGGCGTACGCCAGTCCGCCGAGCTCGTCGACCAGGCCGCGTTCGTGGGCGTCGGCGCCGGTCCACACCCGCCCCCGGGCCAGCTCGTGCACGCGCTCGCGGGACAGCGCGCGGCCTTCGGCCACCTTGCCGACGAAGTCGTCGTACACGCGGTCGAGGAAGGTGTTGATCCGCGACCACTCCTCGTCGGTGAAGTCACGCGTCGGCGCGTACATCCGGGCGTGCGCGCCGTGCTCCACGCTGCCGAGCCCGATGCCGAGCCGGTCGAGCAGGTCACCGATGACCGGCTTGCCGATGACGACCCCGATCGAGCCGGTCAGCGTGCCCGGCTGCGCCACGATGGTGTCGGCGGGCGCCGCCACGAAGTAGCCGCCCGACGCGGCGACGTTGCCCATCGACACGATGACGGGCTTGCCCGCCTTGCGGGCGAGGACGACCTCGCGCCAGATCGTGTCCGACGCGACGTACGAACCGCCGGGGCTGTCGACCCGGAACACGATCGCCTTGACCTTGTCGTCCCGGGCCGCCGCGCGGAACGCCGCGGCGACGGTGTCCGAGCCGATCGACGCGCCCTGCCCCGGCAGGAGGCCGCGACCGCTCCGGCCCAGCCGGATCGGCCCATGCCCCTGGATCAGCGCGACGACGTCCTGCTGGGGGCGGGGTATCCGCTTGGTCACGCTCTGACCCCGGTTGTACCGCGCGACATAGCGCAGCCGGACCTCGCCGCCGCGGAAGCCACCGGCCGCGGCGCGGACCTCGGCGTAGACCTCGTCGCGGTAGGCCAGCCGGTCGACCAGTCCGGCCTCGAGGGCCTCGGCGCCCAGGAGCGGCGCCTGGTCGATCAGCTCGCGGACGCGCTCCTCCGGTAGCCCGCGCCCGGCGGCCACCCCCGCGACCACCTGCGCACCGATGGAGGAGACGATGCGGTCGGACATCTCCCGGTGCTCGGGGGTGTACGTGCGCTCCATGAAGGTGTTGGCGGCCGTCTTGTACTCGTGCCGCTTGGCGAAGCGCGGCGTGATCCCGGCCTTCTCCAGCGCCTCGTTGAAGAAGGGCTCTTCGAGCGCGACACCGGTCAGCGCGAGGTCCCCCGACGGCTGCAGGTAGATCCGCTCGAACGCGGTCGCCAGGTAGTAGGGGACGGTCCCGCGGCCGGTCTCGCCGAAGGACTCGGCCCAGGCCACGGTCAGCTTGCCCGCGTCGCGGAACGCCTGGACGGCCGCCCGAAGCTCCTGGGCGACGGCCAGGCCGAGCCGACCGCCGCCGATCCGTACGATGAGCGCCTTGACGCGAGGGTCGGAACCGCCCTTCCGCAGCCCGGCCAGGACGTCCCGCAGATGCGCCCGGCGCATCGAGACCAGCGCGGACACCGGGTCGGCGGGCGGCCCTTCGACGATCCCATCGGTCAGGTCCAACTCGAGAATCAGCGGGGCGGTGCGCCGCTCCCGCGCGTCTTTCAGCAGGTCGACCACTGCTCCGGCATCCACCATGAGCCCAACCCTATGCGGCACGCGCACGTACCGGGGCGAGGCCTGGCGATCCGGCCGCAGGGTGTTCGAGTCACCCGACGGCCCCGGATCGCCCCCGTGTGGGCCGGCGCTCACGGAGGGAACGCCGGCCCGTACGGCTCAGTGCAGGCCGCTGTCGAGGGCGGTCATCAGGGGGCCGGTGTCACCGGACATCTCCCAGATCATCGCGCCGAGCAGGTTCTTGGACTTGATGTAGTCGGTCTTCTTGCCGATCGACCACGGGTCGTCGAAGGACCACCACTGGCCGTTCGCACCCGTGTAGCAGTACGTCGCGATGGCCTGTTCGTCGTGGTAAACGGTGCAGCCCGGGACGTTCGTGGCGATGTTCTTATATCCGCGCGTGCCCGCCTCCTCGGGGAAGTCGCCGGGCGCCGCGCCGTTCGCCGCCTGCCACTCACCGTTCTTGCCGCCGTCGGCCACCTGCTGCCAGCCCCGGCCGTAGAACGGGATCCCGATGGTGAGCTTCCGGGTGTTCACTCCGGCGTCGGTGTAGACCTTCACGGCCGAGTCGACGCTGAAGTGGGTGGAGTACGGATCGTCCGTGTCGACGTACAGGTTCGCCTGGTGGCCGGTGCGGTTCGGCTCCCAGGAGTTGTCGCTGCCCGAGCCGTGGAAGTCGTACCCCTGCACGTTGGCGAAGTCCAGGGAGTTGAAGATCTTGGACAGGTCCCAGCCCGCGTTGATCTTGACCGGGTCGGCCGGGGTGAAGGCGGTCAGCAGGTATCCGCTGCCGAGGGCGTTCAACTGGCTGCGGAACTCCGCCAGCAGCGCGGTGAGGTTCGCCTTGTCGGCCGGGTCGTAGTGGTTGCCGGGGTGGCCGTCCGGGCTGCCCGGCCACTCCCAGTCGACGTCGATGCCGTCGAACACGCCCGCGCCGGTGCCCGACCCGCCGGTGCCGTCGGACGACACGGGCAGGTTGCCCTTGATGAACATGTCGATGCAGGAGCTGACGAGCTTCTTGCGCCCGGCGTCGGTCTTGGCGGCGTCGGAGAAGAACTTCGAGTACGTCCATCCGCCGATCGACACGAGCACCTTCAGGTTCGGGTACTTCGCCTTCAACTTCTTGATCTGGTTGAAGTTGCCCTTGAGCTTCTGGTCCCACGTGTCGCCGACGCCGTCGACGCTGTTGGCCGCCGACACCGAGGCCCCGTAGTCGGCGTACGCGTCACCGGCCCCGGTGCCCTGGTCGGGGTCCTCCGGGTTGGACGTCGTGCCCTTGGTCGTCTCGGCGCAGGTCAGGTTGGTCGGGTCGAGGTTCTCGAACGCGTAGTTCAGCACGGTGAGCTTGCCGGCCGCGCCGTCGGTGTCGAGGTTCTTCATCCAGAAGTTGCGGCCGTAGATGCCCCACTGGGGGTAGTAGCCGACCTTCTGGTAGGTCCCGCCACCGCCCCCGCCGCCGGACTGCGTCGTGCCGGACACGGTGGCGCTCTTGGCGGACTCGTTCCCGGCCGCGTCCCGTGCGGTGACGGAGTAGGTGTGGCTGCTGCTCGCGGCCAGCCCGCCGATCGTGGCGCTGGTCGAGGTCGTGGTGGCGACCACCGTGGACCCCTCGTAGACCCGGTAGTCCGTGACGCCGACGTTGTCGGTGGACGCCGTCCAGGAGAGGCTGATCGAGCCGGACGTCGTACCCGTCACGCGCAGGCCGGTGGGCACCGTCGGCGGCGACGTGTCACCACCACCACCACCGCCGCCTCCGCTGCCGTCGCACGGCTGCCCGTTGAGCTTGCAGTTCAGCGGCGTGGCCGACTCGGGCGCGCCGGTCCAGCCGAAGCTCGCCGACGCGCCGGGCGCGAGCGTGCCGTTGTACTCCCGGTTGGTGAAGGTGTAGTGGGTGCCGCTCTGAGTCATCAGGGCGTCCCAGTACGCGGCGACCGAGCCGCCGGCGGGCACGTCGAACTCGACCTTCCAGCCGCCCAGGGTCGTGGAACCGCCGTTGGTGATCGTGTACTTGCCCTGGTAGCCGCTGCCCCAGCCGGAGTCCTTGGTGAACGTGGCGGTCGGGGCGGTGGCCGCGTGGGCGGACGGGGTCGAATGGGGCAGGGTGAGGAGGGCCGCCGCCGCGAACGCGACGACGAGCCGGAGGATGTTCCGTCTCAAGTTGGCTCCTCGGTGTGGCGGGAGGAGCACGGCGCCGTACTCACTGAAAAGAAACTTTCTTTTCAGTGCTCGGAAGCTAACCCGGTCGAGAGACGCCGTCAATGCCCGAAAAACCAGTGGTCAGCCGGGTGGTGAGGGTGGTTTTCGGCGGTGGCCGTCCCGACCTGCCCGTTACCCTCACTGGTATGGGCGACGGGGACGGCTGGGTGAATTGCGACGCCGGTCATCGGCACTGGGGCCGCCATGGCGCGGCCGGTCTGCTCCTGTACCACCTGGCTCCCGAGCCCCACGTGCTCCTGCAGAAGCGTGCCCGGCTGTCCATCGGCGGCGGCACCTGGGGGATCCTCGGCGGCGCGCGGCACAGCCACGAGGACGCGATCGCCGGCGCGCTGCGCGAGGCGGGGGAGGAGAGCACGCTCGACCCGTCCGTCGTCCGGGTGCACGGCCTGATCGGCGACCACCATGGCGGCTGGTCGTACGAAACGGTGATCGCGTCCGTCGCCGAGCGGCCCGACGTCCGCCGGGCGTCGTTCGAGACCGCCGACGTCGCCTGGGTCCACGTCGATCAGGTGCCGCGCAAGAAGCTGTTCCCGGCGTTCGCCGACGGCTGGTCCCGGCTCCGCGCCGCGCTGGTCCGACCGGTCCTCGTCGTCCACGCCGCCGCGCTCGACGGGTTGGGGGCCGACCCCGCTCGGCTTCGCGACCGGCTGGCCGCCCTCGGCCCGATCGACGACCTCCCCGGCGCCGTCGCCGACCGGTCTTTTCCCGAGATCGTCCTCGCCGCCGAGGAGACCGGCCCGACCGCGGAGGAGGCGGCCGGAAGCGCCGTACGGGTCGTCGCCGCGCGGGACGGCGCGGCGGGACTCGCGGGGCTCGCCGCCCCGCGGGCCCCGGACGAGCACCGGGTCGTCGTCACCGACGACCCGGTGCTGCGCCGCCGCGCCGAGGAGGCGGGTGCGACGGTCGCCGACCCGCGCTGGCTCCTCGGCCTTCTCCGTTGAGCGTCACCAGGGGAGCGGGCCGTTCTCGTCGAAGTAGCCGCAGGTGGGCCCGTCCTCGCCCAGCAGTGCCAGGTCGATGGCGACCTTCGCGCTCTGCTCGGGCGTGCGCACGCCCCGGTGGCCGTTGAGGTCGGTGGCGGTGTATCCGGGTTCGCAGGCGTTGACCTTGATCGCGGTGTCCCGCAGTTCCTTGCCGTACTGCACCGTCACCGCGTTGAGCGCCGACTTCGACGACGCGTACGCGAGGTAGGACGGCACCGTCGAGTCCGGAGCCGCGTGGGAGCCGATCGACGCCAGCCGGCTGGACACATTGACGATCCGCCCCGCCGGGGAACGCCTCAGTAGCGGCAGCAACGCGTGCGTCACGGCCACGACCCCGAACACGTTCGTCTCGTACACGGTCCGCATCGCCGACACGTCCGTCTCGCTCGGCGGCACGGGCACGGGGCTGTCGGTGATCCCGGCGTTGTTCACCAGGATGTCGAGCCGGCCGAAGCGCTCCTCGATCCAGTGCGCCGCCTCGGCGACCGACGACTCGTCCGTCACGTCGAGGCGCACGGAGTGGAACTCGCCACCCTCGTCGTTCAGCGCGGCGACGGCTTGCTCGCCTCGTGTCCGATCACGGGCGGCCACCAGAACCGCGCAGTCGTGTCGCGCCAGCCCACGAGCGATCTCAAATCCGATGCCCTTGTTCGCCCCGGTCACCAGGGCCAGTTTCGATGTCATGTGGTGATCAAAACTTTTAGAGCGCGCTCTAAGTCAAGCCTGCCGCTTGGACCCGGGGCGGTCGGGCATGGTGGCGCTATGACGGAGCAGCACTCGGGCCAGGAGCCCCGAAGGCCGGTTCTGATCGTCGACGGGGCGAATGTCGTGGGCGCCACGCCCAATGGCTGGTGGCGGGACCGCGCCGGTGCGGCCGAGCGGCTGCGCGACCGGCTCGCCCGCCTCGGCGCGGTGGAGGGACTGCCGGGAGCGGGCTCCGGCACCACCCATCCGGAGGTCGTCCTGGTCACGGAAGGCGCCGCCCGTGGCGTGCCCAGCGTGCCCGGCGTACGCGTCGTCGAGGCGCCGGGCAGCGGCGACGACACGATCGCCCGGCTGGCCGCACCCGAGGCGGGGGAGAACCGCACCGTCGTCACCGCCGACCGCGAGCTGCGACGCCGCGCCGAGGCGGCGGGCGCCTCGGTCGTCGGTCCCAGTTGGCTGCTGGGTCGCCTGCCCTGATCCGAACTCCACCGAGAGTGCGGGCCGGCGCCGGACGAGCGTGTTATTGTCAAGCTTGACAATAGGGGGTCCGGTGATGGGAGCACGGCGCAGGCGTCGTTCGCCCGAGGAGGCGCGCGAGGAGATCCTCGCGGCCGCGGCCACGCTGATCGCCGAGCGTGGGCCGGACGGTGCCGGCCTCCGGCAGGTGGCCGAGGCGGTCGGCGTCACGCACGGTCTGGTGACGCACTACTTCGGCACCTACGGCGCCCTCGTCCGCGAGGTCCTCCGGCGCGAGAACGCGCTGCTGCGCGACCGCGTACGCGAGCGGATCCGGGCCGAGGCGGGCGTGCCGACCGCCAAGGGGATGATGAGCGTGCTCTTCGACGCGCTCGCCGCTGAAAGGTACGTACGCCTGTTCGCGTGGGCCGAGCTGCACGCCGACCTGGGCATGACGGACCAGGGACTTCGGGAGCTGGTCGACGCCATGGAACGGGGCATCCGCGCGGCACTGCCCGGCCCGGAGGTTCCGGGACGGGACCGGATCGAGACGGTCGTGCTGCTCGGCCTGTCCGCGTCGTACGGCTACGCCATCGGAGGCCGATCCTGGCTCTCCGCGCTCGGCCACGACCCCGCCGACCCGGCCCATGAGGCCGCCTTCCGGGCCGGCCTGACGACCGTGCTCGCCGGCCACATGACCGAGAGATCCGGGCTGGTGCCCCGCGACCGGAAGGAGTCGTGACCGTCATGACGCCCGACGTCGCCCTGGCGGTGGGGATCGCCCTGCTCGTCATCGTCCTGCAGTTCACGACCCGGCCGGTGCGGTGGCAGGCCTGGATCTGGGTGGTGCTCTGCGTAGCCCGCGGGTGCGTCCCGCCGGGGCCCGCGCGTGCGACCACGGCGGGCATCGGCCTGCTCGTCGTCTCGCTGATCGCGTCCGCGATCTTCGGCGCGGTACGCGGCCGGACGATGCCGATGTGGCGGGGCCCCGACGGCCTCGTCTACCGGCGGGGCGGCGGTGTCACGCTCCTGCTGTGGCTGGCGACGATCGCCACCCGGTTCCTGGTCTCCGGGCTAGGGCTGGTGGTGTTCCACGAGCCGGTCGACCTCAACGCGCTGTGGCTGGGACTCGGCGTGACGCTCGCCGCCCAGCAGTTGGTCATGATGCGCCGCGCCGGCCGCCTCCCGCACCCGGACCCTCGGCCAGGCCGCCCCGCCCGCGCCCGCTGACCGCCCCCTCACGGCCGCCTTCGCCGACCTGGTCGCCCACCAGTCCGCATCGACGCCTCCCTGGTCCTGCCCGTACGAGGTTGAGTCGCCTTTGCCAATGCTTTGCGTAGTCATGAAACTACGGATAGTGTTCGGTGTGTGCCCAGTCGTGACCACCAGATGGTGTTGGAGTTGATTCGGGAGCGCCCGGCGCTCGCGGCGGACCTGCTGGATTGCGTGTGCAAGGGGCTGGTGCCGTCGACCACCCACGCCCGCCTGGAGCCCGCGGACCTCAGCGAGCACAAACCGGTGTCCTATCACGCCGACGCCGTCGTGACGCTCGGGAAGGATCGCGCGGAGCTCGCCGTCATTGTGGAGGTGCAGCGGCGCCGGGACCCCCAGAAGCGCCTGTCCTGGCCGGCGTACGTAGCGACCGCCCGCGCCCGGTTGGGTTGCCCCACCGTGCTACTGGTGATCTCCCCGAAGCAGGGCGTGGCCGGCTGGGCTCGCGAGCCGATCCTGCTCGGACACCCGGGCCTCGTCCTGCGGCCGCTCGTCCTCGGCCCGGAGGAGGTCCCCGTCCTCACGGACGGACAGGCGGTCCCCGTCCCGGAGCTCGCAGCCCTGTCCGCCGTGGTGCACGGTCCGGGCCCTGACGGGCCCAAGGTCTTCGAAGCATTGCTGCAGTGCATGAGGACCATCGATGCCGACAGGGCACAGGGTTTAATGGATGAAGTAATCGCCGTGCTTCCTCGGGCGGCTCGGGATCTTCTGGAGGGGATGATGAAGACCGCAACCGGCGAGTACAAGAGCGAATTCTTCCGCAACGCCGTCCGTGAGGGGCGGGATGTGGGACTGCAGGAGGGACGGCAGGAGGGACGGCGGGAAGGACGGCACGAGGGGCGGGTGGACATCATCCTCGCCATGCTGTCCGCCCGAGGGGTCATGGTGCCGGATGAGGCGCGGGCGCGGATCCAAGGGTGCGCCGACCTCGATCAGCTCGTGGAGTGGGGGCGGCGGGCCGCCACGGCGGATTCCATCGAGGAGGTCCTCGGCTGAGGACCCGTGCGTGAGTGAGCCCTGGGACGGTGATCGTCCCGGGGCTCGTTTCGTGTGGTGAGCCCGGCCATGGCGTCCGGCGGGTGGCCGGTGAACCGGCCCCGGCCGGCCGGGGCGGGTCAGCGCCGTGTCGACGGAGTCGTAGTGCTGGGCCGGTCTCTACTGGCAGCTCGACGCCGCCACCGGCAAGGTGCTGTGGAGCGCGGCCCCTGCCCCCGGCGGCCAGCAGGGCGGCATCCAGTGGGGCAGCGCCACCGACGGCCGCCGCGTCTTCACCGCCGAGTCCAACTCGCTCAACGTCAAATACAAGGTGCCCGACGGACGCACCATCGACTACGGTTCCTGGTCGGCCCTGGACGCGGCCACCGGCAAGCTCCTGTGGCAGGTCGCCGACCCCTCCAAGGGGCATGACAAGGCGCCCCTGACCTACGCCAACGGCGTCCTGTACGGAGGCTCGACGTCCGGGCACATGTACGCCATGGACGCGGCCACCGGAAAGATCCTCTGGGACTACAAGGGCGTCGGCTCCTCGATGGCCGGACCGGCCGTCGTGAACGGCTTCGTCTACTGGGGCAACGGCTACACCGCCAGTTGGGCCACCGAAGGCAGCATGTTCTACGCCTTCGCCCTGCCCAAGAAATGACGGGTCCGACGTGAGCGGGCCCCGGGACGGTCGTCCCGGGGCCCGTCTCAGCTGCGGATCAGTGGAACTGGTGGGGCTGCTTGGGCAGCACGACGTGGGTCGGGCCGCGCCACTTCTGCTCGGTGGAGAAGGTCGAGGCCGACGGTGCGCCGCCGATGATCACGGGGAGGGTGATCTCGCTGCCGGCCAGGTCGACCGTCACGGCGGCGCCGGTGGCGTCGTCGTCCTGCGTGTCGGCGTCGGTGCCGATGAGGACGAGGGCGAGGCGGTGCCCGGCCTTGAAGCGGTAGTCCTGCGGCAGGGTGTTCCAGCGGACCGTGTAGGTCCTGCCCGGCGTGAGCGGCGACGGGTGGCTGAGGGACGTGCGGTTCTGCGCGTCGAGGTAGCCGCGGGTCACCACGTTGACGTCGGAGGTCACCGTGTCCGTGACCACCTTCCGGTAGCAGGCGTCGTCGGTGGGCGTGCTCTCACCGTGGCAGTCCTCGGTGGTCAGCGTCTTGACGCCCGATCCGGCGCCCAGGTAGTTCACCCGGGTGTCGGTGCCGTAGTCGACGAGCAGCGCGCCGAGGTTCGCCGTCGGCCTGTCGAGCTTGATCTTCAAGCTGACCCGCGGCGTGCCGGACAGCCGTACGTCGGTCTTCAGCGACGGGGTCGTGTAGGCCAGCCGGTAGGGCTTCGCGGTGGTCGGGTCGGCCACGGTGTCGGCCTCGGCCTGCTTCGTGTCGCTGTACGTCCCCGTCCCGGACCCGGTCTTGAGGCCGAGGGTGCCGTCCGCCTGGGGGCGCAGGCCGAGCTGCCGGGTGTGCGGCGCGGGCCAGTCGGCCTGGGTGGCCCACTGGTCGGGCCCGACCTCGACGTCGGCGCGCGGCTGCTTCATGATGTCGTTCGGCAGCTTCCACAGCCAGTGGTCGAACCACTGGTGAAGGGTGTCCACCCAGACGTCGCGGCGGAAGTCGAACGGGTCGACGTGCCCGTACTGCGACAGCCACACCTTGCGCGGCACTCCGCGCTCGGCCAGCGCCGCCCACCAGGTGGAGAACTGGCTGGGCTTGACGTTCAGGTCGTTCAGCCCGTGGATCGCGAACACGCTGGCGTGCACCTTGCTCGCGTCGGCGATCGGCCCGGTGCGGTAGTTCCGCTCGTTCCAGAAGGCGTTGTAGTTCCCGGTGGCGTCGTCCTGGCCCTGGGCGAGCCGCTGCTGGACGGCGGCGCACTTGGCGGGCGGGTCGGTGTCGACGACCTGCGCGAGGCCGTCCTCCTCGCCCTTGAACCAGATCACGCCGTTCATGCGGCTGTAGTCGTACCAGGAGCTGATCGCGGAGATCGGCACGATGGTGTCCAGGCCCTTGACGCCCGTGGCCGCGACGCCGTTGGCGAGCGTCCCGTCGTACGACTTGCCGATCATGCCGGAATGACCGGTGGACCAGGTGGCCTTGACCGGCCTGCCCTGGGCGTCGAACGCCTTGGCCCGGCCGCCCAGCCAGTCGATGACGGCCTTGCCGCCGAGCACGTCGGAGGCGCCGCCGGAGGTGGGGCAGCCGTCGGACTTCGTGGTGCCGTCCATGTCGACGTTCAGGACCGCGTAGCCGCGCGGCACGAAGTAGTTGTCGTAGAACAGCGGGAACTTGACCGGGTTGCCGTTCGCGTCGTACGTCTTGCGCTCGGACTCGTTGCCGCGGCCGAGGTTGTCGTAGTACGGGCTCTCATCGATGATCGCCGGCACCTTCAGCCCGGCGTCGGTCTCCCGCGGCCGGATGATGTCGACCCGGATGAGGTCCTTCTTGCCGTCACCGTCGGAGTCGACGCTCGACTGCACCCGGACGAACTCCCGGATGGCGTTCTGGTACGAGAAGACGGGCTGGGTGACCCCGCCCGCCACCTTGATCGTCGGCTTCTTCGCCGCATGGGCGGCGGGTGCCCCGGTCGCCGTGAGGGCGGCCGCGACTGCGATTGAGGCGAGAACTCCTCGCCGTGCTGAGATCCGCACGCGCTACCTCCTGGGGTTGCGCGCGCAATCTCTCGTACCACAGGGCCCTGCCACAACATCATTGCCACATGTGGCCCGATCATCCTCGGGCATCGCCGCCTCGTGGCCGTGCCGCCGACACGGCCACGAGGAGGTTCCGGGCGGCGGAGGATCACTCCGGGGCGAGCCAGAGGGCGCCGAGCGGCGGCACCCGCAGGCAGGCGGAGGCGGGCAGGCCGTGGCTGGGCTCGTCGACCGCCTCGACCCCGCCGAAGTTGCCGACCCCGCTGCCGCCGTAGTCGTACGCGTCGGTGTTGACCATCTCGCGCCAGCGGCCCGGGCAGGGCAGGCCGAGCCGGTAGTCCTCATGCGGGATGCCGGAGAAGTTGACGACGCATGCGAGCGGCGAGCCGTCCGGTCCGTACCGCAGGAAGGAGATGACGTTGCCCGCGACGTCGTCCGCGGCGATCCAGCGGAAGCCCGCCGGGTCGGCGTCCCTCGTCCACAGCTGGGGCGACGCGGAGTAGTTGTGGTTGAGGTCGCGGACCAGCCGTCGCATGCCGACGTGGAAGTTGTCCTCGGCCTCGTCCAGCAGCCACCAGTCGAGGGACCGGGACTCGGCCCACTCGGCGCCCTGGCCGAACTCCTGCCCCATGAACAGCAGTTGCTTGCCGGGGTGCGCCCACATGAACGCCAGCAGCGCCCGCAGGTTGGCGAACCGCTGCCACTCGTCACCGGGCATCTTGCCCAGCAGGGAGCCCTTGCCGTGCACGACCTCGTCGTGCGACAGCGGCAGCACGTAGTTCTCCGAGTACGCGTACACCATCGAGAACGTGATCTCGTGGTGGTGGTAGCCGCGGTACAGCGGGTCGCGCTGGAGATACGCCAGCGTGTCGTGCATCCAGCCCATGTTCCACTTGAACCCGAACCCGAGCCCGCCGAGGTGGGTGGGGCGGGTGACGCCGGGCCAGGCGGTGGACTCCTCGGCGATCGTCACGATGCCGGGGGAGCGCTTGTACGCGGTGGCGTTCATCTCCTTGAGGAAGTCGATCGCCTCGAGGTTCTCCCGGCCGCCGTAGATGTTGGGCGTCCACTCGCCCTCGGAGCGGGAGTAGTCGAGGTACAACATCGAGGCGACGGCGTCCACGCGCAGCCCGTCGACGTGGAACTCCTCCAGCCAGTAGTTCGCGTTGGCGACGAGGAAGTTGCGGACCTCCGCGCGGCCGAAGTCGAAGATGAGGGTGCCCCAGTCCTTCTGCTCGCCGCGGCGCGGGTCGGCGTGCTCGTACAGCGGCGTGCCGTCGAAGCGGGCCAGGGCCCACTCGTCCTTCGGGAAGTGACCCGGCACCCAGTCGATGATCACGCCGATGCCGGCCTGGTGCAGCCGGTCGACGAGGTGGCGGAAGTCGTCGGGGTTCCCGAAGCGCGACGTGGGGGCGTAGTAGGACGTGACCTGGTAGCCCCAGGAACCGCCGAACGGGTGCTCCGACACCGGCAGGAACTCCACGTGCGTGAAGCCCATCTCGGTGACGTAGTCGACGAGCTGGTCGGCCAGTTCGCGGTAGCCCAGGTCGGCGCGCCACGATCCCAGGTGCACCTCGTACGTGCTCATCGGCGACCGCAGCGCGTCATAGGACTTGCGGCGCGTCATCCACTCGTCGTCCTCCCACTCGTAGGAGGACGTGAAGACGGTGGACGCGGTGGCGGGCGGCCGCTCGGCGTACCGCGCCATCGGGTCGGCCTTCCGCCGCCAGACCCCGTCGTTGCCGAGGATCTCGAACTTGTAGTTGGTGCCGTCGCCGACCTCGGGGACGAACAGCTCCCAGATGCCCGTGGCGCCGAGCGAGCGCATCGGGTGGGCCCGGCCGTCCCAGTGGTTGAAGTCGCCGATGACCCGCACCCCGCGGGCGTTCGGCGCCCAGACCGCGAACGAGGTGCCGGCGACCGGCCCGAACACCGAGGCGTAGGTGCGGGTGTGCGCGCCCAGGACCTTCCACAGCTCCTCGTGCCGGCCCTCGCCGATCAGGTGCAGGTCGAGCTCGCCGAGGGTGGGCAGGTGCCGGTACGGGTCGTCCTGGATCACTTCGGGCCCGTCGTACGCCACCGCCAGCCGGTAGTCCGGCACCGCCTGGGGTTCGTCACCGGCCAGGGGGGCATCGGGCGGCAACGTGGCCGCGAAGACGCCCCCGTGCACGTGGCGCATCGGGTGCCGGGCGCCGTCCGGGAGGATCACCTCGACCTTGGTGGCCAGCGGCCGCAACGCCCGAACGGCGACGCCGTCACGCCCGGGATGGGCGCCGAGCACGCTGTGGGGATCGTGGTGATCTCCGCCGATCAACCGGTCGATCTCATCATTGGTGACCCGCGCCATGACGCTCCTCGATCTTCTTGTGTGCCCACGCTTCCCATAAGCCTGCCCGACGAGCGTCGGCTAATCCTCGGGGGGTCGGGATGTTCCCGGCCCGTTCACAGGTCGAGCGCGTAGTCGAGGACGACGCGGTCCGCCGGGAGGACGATGTCGCGGCAGACCTCCAGGACGCGGTCGCCGGACAGCATTCGCCGGGTGATGGTCAGCACCGGCACACCCGGCGCCATCCGCAGGGTCGCCGCCTCCTCCGGGGTGGGCATCCGGGACCGTACGGACTCCTCGACCCGGGTCGCCGGGTGCCCCAGGTAGGCGAGTTGCGCCGGTGTGCCGCCCGGCCACGGCTCGCGGTCCGGGTCGGCCACCGGCGTCCCGGCCACCAGGTTCCAGGGCAGGTAGTTGGTGGAGATCTGCTGGGGTTCGCCGCGCGCCCAGAACACGAAGTGCCGGCGGAGCAGCGGAGTCCCCGGATCCGTCGCGAACAGCGCCGCCAGGTCCGCGTCGGCGCGCCGCCGGGAGTAGGACCGGTCCAGGCGGTAGTCCCGCCAGGTGATGTGGTGGTCGACGGTGAAGGAGGTGGCGGGCGTCGCGCCGGGGTCGGTCTCGGCGCGGTAGCGCTCCATGGCCAGCCGTCGTGCCGGCGGGCGGTCGCGGACGAGCGTGCCACCGCCCCGGCGGGTCTCGATGAGTCCCTCGGTCCGGAGTAAGGAGAACGCGCTGCGAACGACGATCTCCGAGACGCCGTACGACGCGGACAGCCGGCTGATCGTGGGCAGCCGAGCCCCGGGCGGATAGGTGCCGTCGCGGATCAGCTCGCGGAGCTCGCCGGCGATGCGGACGTAAGCGGGGAGGATAGCCACCTTGCCCTCCTCATAGCCGTACGGGGACGTTCCGCTTACGGGCGGGTTGACACCTCCACCTAACAGACCCACTTTCGTATACAGAAGGCGGAGTTTCCAGCACGAAGGGGCAATATGGCGGATTTCGCCGCGGACAAGGCCACGTTAGAGAGTGACTTCCCCGGCTGGGTCGTCTGGCGCAGCGACGCCGGGCACTGGTACGCGACCCGCGCGGGCAGCCTCACCGACCAGCAGATCCAGGCCGGTCAGGCGATGACCGTGGCCGCCGAGGCACCGGAGACGCTCCGGCTCCTGCTCGCCGAACAGGAGCATCCCGGCGAGGGCGCGGGATGACCCGACCGGTCAGGAGGCCAGGTAACCGGACTCGGTGCGGGTGCTGAGGGCGGCGATCGAACCGAGCGGGATCCGCAGCCAGGAGGGCCGGTTGCGCGCCTCGTACATCACCTCGTAGATGGCCTTGTCGAACTCGAAGGCGCGCAGGATCACCTCGTGCGCGGCCGGGTCGATGCCGCCGGCCTCGGCGTAGCCGCGGCAGAAGGCGGCCCGGTTGCGGTCGGCCCACTCCTGGGCGCGGTACTCCAGCTGGTCGCGGTCGCCGCCGAACGCCTGTCCGTTGACGAGCAGGTGGCGGGCCGCGTAGTCGAACGAGCGCATCATCCCGGCGACGTCGCGGAGCGGGTGGGCGGGAGCCCGGCGCTCCTCCAGGGACTTGACGGGCTCGCCCTCGAAGTCCAGCAGCATCCAGCCGGAGTCGGTGCGCATGACCTGGCCGAGGTGGTAGTCGCCGTGGACCCGCTGCACGAGGAGCGGCTCGTCCAGTTCCTCCAGCGCGTCGAACGCGTCGGTGAGCCGCCCGGCGTACGGCCTGAGCTGCGGGACGACGTCGCACGTCTCGACCAGCCGAGCGTGCATCCGCTCGGCGATCGCGCCGACCTCGGCCGGGGACATCTCGCCGGTGCCGAAGGCGGCGGCCAGGTCCCGGTGGACGTCGGCGGTCGCCGCGCCGAGCCGTTCGGCCTCGGCGGCGAAGTCGCCGCCGACCTCGTCGGCGCGCAGGTCGGCCTCGGCGTACAGGTCGCGGACGCTGGTGCCGGCGAGCTGCCAGCCGTCGGTCCCGCTGCGCAGGAACTCCGACATCATCCCCAGCGTGGACAGCGTGCCGCCGAGGTCGCTGGAGAACCAGCCATGCAGCTCCGGGACGTGTTTGCTGCCCGCCCGCGCGAGGCCGATGCTGACCTCGAGGTCGGGGTTGATGCCGGGGGTGAGGCGGCGGAAGAGCTTGCAGATGTAGACGTCGCCGTAGATCAGTGAGGTGTTGCTCTGCTCGGCCGGGCTGGCGAGGCTCTCCAGCTCGGTGTCGATGGTGCTGATGGAGCGGAAGGTCAGTGGGCCGACGTCGACGTTGCCGGCCATGTTCTCCAGCCAGACCCGGGTCAGGCCGGGGTCGTGGACCGCGTCATAGACACAGGACCCGTCGCCGAGCTGCCCGATCGCGGCGTACTGCAATCGGCCGGGCAGCTCGCTGCGTACTCCCAGGGGCACCTGATATCGATCGGTGCCCCCGTCCTGGTGTACGGCGATGATGACATGTCGCAGCGACGGATCGCCCTCGACCAGTTCGGTGTCGGAGACGACGGATATCCCGTCGATCCTCCGATCCTTGCCCGCGAACCACCGCTGGCGCGGGAGCCAGTCCACCAACAGATCGTCGAGTCGTTCCAGCCGCACTGACTATGTCACCTCGCCTGTGCCTCCTGTGTGTGCGTCATGGCGCTTCGCCATCACCCCCGGGGCTCGGGGACAGGAGGAACCAGTAGAAACCATGCCCAGGAAGCGTAAGAAGATACGGGAGCTCCCCAATCGTGGGGAATTGCACTCCTCCCATGCACTCGACGGGGTTCGCGCCCTTGAACCGCCGCAGGTCGAGCTCGACCGGCTGCGGGAAGCGCGAGAGGTTGTTGACGCACAACACGCGATCTTCTCCGTATTCCCGGACGAACGCCAGCACGCTGGGGTTCGACGCGGTCAGCTCGGTGTAGTCACCGACGCCGAAGACCGGATGCCGCTTGCGGATCTCGATCATCTTGCGCGTCCAGTGCAGGAGCGACCCCGTGTTGTTCTGCTGCGACTCCACATTGATCGCCTGGTACCCGTAGATCGGGTCCATGATGACCGGGAGGTAGAGACGGGCCGGGTCACAGGAGGAGAAGCCGGCGTTGCGGTCCGGCGTCCACTGCATCGGCGTGCGCACGCCGTCGCGGTCGCCCAGCCAGATGTTGTCGCCCATGCCGATCTCGTCCCCGTAGTAGATGACGGGCGAGCCGGGCAGCGACAGCAGCAGGGCGGTGAACAGCTCGAGCTGGTTGCGGTCGTTGTCCAGGAGCGGCGCCAGGCGGCGGCGGATGCCGATGTTGGCCTTCATCCGCGGGTCCTTGGCGTACTCGGAGTACATGTAGTCGCGCTCTTCGTCCGTGACCATCTCGAGCGTCAGCTCGTCGTGGTTGCGCAGGAAGATGCCCCACTGAGCGTTCTCCGGGATCTTCGGGGTCTGCGCCATGATCTCGGAGATGGGGTAGCGCTGCTCCCGGCGGACCGCCATGAAGATGCGCGGCATGACCGGGAAGTGGAACGCCATATGGCACTCGTCGCCGCCGGTCGCCGGGTCGCCGAAGTACTCCACGACGTCGGCGGGCCACTGGTTCGCCTCGGCCAGCAGCACCCGGTCGGGGTACAGCCGGTCGACCTCGGCCCGGACCCGCTTGAGGTAGTCGTGGGTCTCCTTGAGGTTCTCGCAGTTCGTGCCCTCCCGCTCGTACAGGTAGGGCACGGCGTCCAGCCGGAACCCGTCGATGCCGAGGTCCAGCCAGAACCGCAGGACCTCCAGCATCGCGTCCTGAACCGCGGGGTTGTCGAAGTTCAGGTCCGGCTGGTGGTTGAAGAAGCGGTGCCAGTAGTACTGCCCGCGCACCGGGTCGTACGTCCAGTTCGACGTCTCGGTGTCGACGAAGATGATCCGGGCGTCCTTGTACGCCTCATCCGAGTCGGACCACACGTAGAAGTCGCCGAACGGCCCCTCCGGGTCCTCCTGGGACGCCTTGAACCACGGGTGCTGGTCGCTGGTGTGGTTCATGACCAGGTCGGCGATGACGCGGATGCCGCGCTTGTGCGCCTCCTCGACCAGCTCCACGAAGTCGCCGAGGTCGCCGAACTCCGGGAGGATCTTCATGAAGTCGCTGATGTCGTATCCGCCGTCGCGCAGCGGCGACTCGTAGATCGGCAGCAGCCAGATGCAGTCGATGCCGAGCCACTGCAGATAGTCGAGCTTCTGGGTGAGCCCCCGGATGTCACCGGTGCCGTCACCGGTGGAGTCGTAGAAGCCCCGGATCAGCACCTCATAGAAGACGCAGTTCTTGTACCAGTGAGGCTGGTTGGGCTTCTCACGCGTGAACGTGTCGGGAACCGGCTCTACGGGGCCGACTCCGGCTAGGGGATCCGACTGGGTCAACTCTCGCCTCTCGAGACCGTGAAGATGTGGGCAGGCCGGGTGCGGGGGTCGAGACGCACGTAGTTCGCCTGCCGCCAGCGGTACGACTCGCCGGACAGCTCGTCGGTGACGACGAACTCGTCCGCCCAGTCGAGGCCGAGTGCGGGCAGGTCGAGATGGACCGTCGCCTCGCGGATCTGATGTGGATTGAGATTCACGACGACCAGCACGACGTCTCCGAGGCTGTCGGGGCCGTCCGACACGCGTTTGGAGTAGCAGATCAGCTCGGGCTGGTCGACATGATGGAATCGTAGGTTACGCAGCCTATGCAACGCAGGGTGTGCTCTTCGCACGGAGTTGAGCGTCGCGATGAAGGGTGCCAGGCTGCGGCCCTCCCGCTCGGCCGCCTCCCAATCCCGGGGCCGGTACTGGTACTTCTCCGAGTCGCGGTACTCCTCGCTGCCCGGCCGCACGGGGATGTTCTCGTACAGCTCGTAGCCGGAGTAGACGCCCCACGTGGGCGACAGCGTCGAGGCGAGGACGGCGCGGATCGCGAACGCCGGCGGCCCGCCGTGCTGGAGGTACTCGTGGAGGATGTCGGGCGTGTTGACGAAGAAGTTCGGCCGCATGTAGGCGGCGGCCGGCCCCGACAGCTCCCGGAGGTACTCCTCCAGCTCCTCCCTGCTGTTGCGCCAGGTGAAGTACGTGTACGACTGGTGAAAGCCGATCTTGCCGAGGGTGTGCATCATCGCGGGGCGGGTGAACGCCTCGGCGAGGAAGAGCACGTCCGGGTCGGTCGCGGCGATGCTCCCGAGCAGCCGCTCCCAGAACGCCACCGGCTTGGTGTGCGGGTTGTCCACCCGGAAGATCCGCACGCCGTGCGACATCCAGAGCCGGACGACCCGCTCGACCTCCTCGTAGATCCCCTCGGGGTCGTTGTCGAAGTTCAGCGGGTAGATGTCCTGGTACTTCTTCGGCGGGTTCTCCGCGTAGGCGATGGAGCCGTCGGCGCGCGTGGTGAACCACTCGGGGTGCTTGCTCACCCATGGGTGGTCCGGCGAGCACTGGAGGGCCAGGTCGAGCGCGACCTCCATGCCCAGTTCGCGGGCGCGGGCGACGAAGGCGTCGAAGTCATCGAACGTTCCAAGCTCGGGGTGGATGGCGTCGTGGCCGCCCTCCTCCGAACCGATCGCCCACGGCGAGCCGGGGTCGTGCGGCTCGGCGTGCAGGGTGTTGTTCGGGCCCTTGCGGAACTGCCGGCCGATCGGGTGGACCGGCGGCAGATAGACCACGTCGAAGCCCATCTCGGCGACCGCCGGGAGCCGCCGCATCGCCGTTCGGAACGTTCCCGACTGCGGTGCCCGGTAGCCCATCGGGTCGTACGTCGCGCCCTCGGACCGCGGGAAGAACTCGTACCAGGAGCCGAACAGCGCCCGCTGGCGGTGCACGACCAGCGGGTGCCACTCCGAGGTCGTGACGTGTTCGCGCAGCGGGTGCGCGTCGAGGACCGCGCGCACCTCCGGGGCGTCCGCCGCCTCGAACCGTGTCATCGGCGGGATGGTGCGGTCCCGGAGCGTACGGGCGAGGGTGGTCAGCGCGGCCCGCTTCTTCGGTACGCCGACGGTCCCCTTGGGCAGTCCGGCCGCCGCGCGCTCGAACAGCCGGGCGCCCTCTTCGAGCATCAGCTCGGTGTCCTGACCGCGCGGGATCTTGATGGCCGCGTCGTGGTGCCAGTGCGCGATCGGATCCCCCCACGCCTCCACGCGGAAGTGCCACAGCCCGGTCGTGGTCGGGGCCACCCGCGCGGCGTACCGATCGGTGCCGGGGGTGACCTCGGACATGCGGACGAGGGGCCCGGTGCGGCCCTCTGGATCCCGTAGGACGACCCCGGCGCCGAGCATCTCGTGGCCCTCGCGGAACACGGTGGCGCCGACCTCGAACTCCTCGTCGGGAACGGCCTTGGCGGGCCAGCGTCCGCAGTCGATCACTGGCTGCACGTCGAGAGTGGGAATGCGTCCGATCATCGCAGGCGAGCGTACAGATGCGGGCCCGCGATCACCCTGATCTTCGGAAAGAACTGATCTTTCTTGAGGGTCGCTGCCGCCGGTCGGGGTGGGGGTGCTCGGCGTGGGTTGGCGCATAACGTCTCCGTTGCCGGTTTCGTGGGTGTGAAACGGGGTTTGTCGCCGTGTGGCGGTGACGGTGCTGCTGCGTTCGGTGACGTCCGGGACGGCCGCGTCCGATGACCGCACGCGCCGACCTCGGTCCGCGCTGGAATTCTTCCATCGCCACGAGTGGAGCGCCGGACACGACTCGTTCTCGGTATGCCTCGCCTGGAAGGCGTCAGGGGCACCTTCGCCGTGCTGCCGCTTCCATCCTCGCACTCGGGGACCTAGCTCGCATTTCCGGCCTAGCGTGCGGCTTCCCGGGGCCAAGCGTGGATCAAGATGTCGCTCACCGGGCGGGTTCGGGTCGCGAGCACCGGCCCGGACCGATTAGTGTCGCCGCACGTGAAGGCGATCCGCAGATTCACCGTCCGCTCCGTCCTGCCCGAGCCGCTGCAGCCGCTCGAGGAACTCGTTCTCAACCTGCGCTGGTCATGGCATCCGGAGACGCTCGAACTCTTCGAGTCGGTCGATCCGGACCTGTGGGAGGCCAGTCGGCACGACCCGGTGCGCCTGCTCGGCGAGGTCTCGCCCGAGCGCCTGTCCGCTCTCACCGGTGACCGGCGCTTCCTGCGTGCCCTCGGCGACGCCGTCGACGACCTCCGGGAGTACGTCGACGCACCGCGCTGGTACCAGACGCTCACCGACGCGCCCACGGCGATCGCCTACTTCTCCCCGGAGTACGGCATCGCCGCCGCGCTGCCGCAGTACTCCGGTGGCCTGGGCATTCTCGCCGGCGATCACCTCAAGACCGCCAGCGACCTGGGCGTGCCCATCGTCGGGGTTGGACTGCTGTACCGCCACGGTTACTTCTCCCAGTCGCTCTCGCCGGACGGCTGGCAGCAGGAGCGCTACCCCCCGATCGACCCGGCCGGGCTCCCGCTGACCCTCCTGCGCGAGGCCGACGGCACGCCCGCGCGGGTCGGCGTCGGCCTGCCCGAGGGCCGCTCCCTGCGGGCCCAGATCTGGATCGCGAAGGTCGGCCGCGTGCCGCTGCTCCTCCTCGACTCCGACGTCGAGGAGAACGACCCGGTCTCCCGCGACGTCACCGACCGCCTGTACGGCGGCGGCACCGACCACCGCCTCCTCCAGGAGATGCTGCTCGGCATCGGCGGCGTCCGCGCGATCCGCGCCTACTCCCGCATCACCGGACACCCCGCCCCGGAGGTGTTCCACACCAACGAGGGCCACGCCGGTTTCCTCGGCCTCGAACGGATCCGCGAGTACATCGACGACCAGGGGCTGACCTTCGACGAGGCCCTCGAGGCCACCCGGGCGGGCACGGTCTTCACCACCCACACCCCGGTCCCGGCCGGCATCGACCGGTTCCCGCGTGAGCTGATCGAGCGGTACTTCGGCGGCTCCAACGAGGAGGGCAGCCTGCCCTCCGACCGCATCCTCGCGCTCGGCGCCGAGTCGTACGAGGAGGGCGACCCCGCCGTCTTCAACATGGCGGTCATGGGCATGCGCCTCGCCCAGCGCGTCAACGGCGTCTCCGAACTGCACGGCCACGTCAGCCGCGAGATGTTCGGCGGCCTGTGGCCCGGGTTCGACACCGACGAGGTCCCGATCGGCTCGATCACCAACGGCGTCCACGGGGCGACGTGGGTCGCGCCCGAGATCATCGACCTGGCCCGCCGCGAGCTGCCCGACATCGTCGAGCTCGGGCGCGGCTGGGAGGGCGTCGAGAAGGTCTCCGCGTCCGAGATCTGGCGCATCCGGCGCACGCTGCGCGCCCGGCTCGTCGAGGACGCCCGGCGGCGGCTGCGGGAGTCCTGGCGCCAGCGTGGCGCCAGCGAGGCCGAGCTGACCTGGATCGACGACGCGCTCGACCCGGACGTCCTGACGATCGGCTTCGCCCGCCGCGTCCCGTCCTACAAGCGGCTCACCCTGATGCTGCGCGACCCGGAGCGGCTCAAGTCGATCCTGCTCGACCCCGAGCGGCCCGTGCAGATCATCATCGCCGGCAAGGCACACCCGGCGGACGAGGGCGGCAAGCGGCTGATCCAGGACATCGTCCGGTTCACCGACGACCCCGCCGTGCGGCACCGCATCGTGTTCCTGCCGGACTACGACATGGCGCTCGGCCAGGCGCTCGTCCAGGGCTGCGACGTCTGGATGAACAACCCGCTGCGCCCGCTCGAGGCGTGCGGCACCTCCGGCATGAAGGTCGCCCTCAACGGCGGGCTCAACCTCTCCATCCGCGACGGCTGGTGGGACGAGTGGTTCGACGGCAACAACGGCTGGGCGATCCCGTCCGCCGACCGCGCCGACGACCCGGACCACCGCGACGACATCGAGGCCCAGGCCCTCTACGAGCTGATCGAGGACCACGTCTCCGCGCTGTTCTACGACCGCCCGGGAGACGGCCTGCCGCGCCGCTGGCTGGAGATGGTCAAGCACACGCTGGCCTCCCTCGGCCCGAAGGTCCTCGCGGGGCGCATGCTGCGCGACTACGTGCAGGAGCTGTACGCCCCGGCGGCCGGGTCGGCCCGCCGGCTGTCCGCCGACGGCAACGCGGGCGCGAAGGCGCTCGCCACCTGGCGGCACCGGATCGCCAAGGCCTGGCCGGCCGTCTCGGTCGAGCACATCGAGTCCACCGGCGCGGGCAAGACCCCGCACCTGGGCACGCGCCTGACCGTACGGGCCACCGTCCAGCTCGGCGAGCTGCGGCCGGATGACGTCGCCGTCGAGGTGGCGTACGGCCGGGTCGATGACAACGACGCCCTCGTCAGCCCGTCCTACCTGGAGCTCGACCAGGCCGAGGACCTCGGCGAGGGCCGCTACCGCCTCACCGGCGAGGTCCCTCTGGACCGGACCGGGCCGTTCGGGTACAGCGTCCGCGTCGTGCCCCGGCACGAGCTGCTGGCCTCCCGCGCGGAGACGGGCCTGATCGCCCTGCCCCCGGCGCCGATCGGCATGACCAACGGCGACCTGCGCTGACCACCCCGAACGTCCCCGGACCCGATGACGGGTCCGGGGACGTTCGCGCACCGCGGTCCTGGCGACCGTCGTGCTGGCCTCTTCCGGCCTCGTCGCCGTCGCCGCCCCGGCGTACGCGTCCGGCCCCTGCGGAAGCGGAAAGTCGTGAAGATCGCCAAGCACACCGATTCGCTGTGGACGGTCAACCAGGGGAATTTCGCATATTACGCAGGCCCGGTGTACGTCTCGGCCGCAGGCCAGTGCATCGATCTCGAGGCTCAGATCGACAACACGACCCAGACCGACAACGGCTACGCGTTGGAGACCAAGGTCCACTGCGGCTGAGCCGAGAGCGCCCACGAGGTGCCCAGCGGTCCCCCCGCGAGCCCTCGTGGGCCTTCACCGATCGACGTCCTCGTCGAGGGACGTCACCTCGACGCATGTTTCACCGGTGCCGCTATGCGACGATTTCAGCCAGGTTGCACCTGTCATGCCCATTGTTTCGCCACTTCCGCCAGCAGATCGACCGATTGCTTGCCGGGGAGCGCCTCGACGCGCAAAGCCTCCCAGATCCGCTTAATCGTAGCGACGTCCTCGGCGGCGTCGATGATGTCGCCGCTGAAGGTGTCCTCTACGTAGGCGGCCTCGCGGCCGTCGAAGCCGAGGATGAGGAATCCGCCGGCCAGCCCCGGATACGCGCCAACGCCGCTCGGAATGATCTGGATGACGACCCCCGGACGCTCCGCGACGACGAGTAGATGTGCGAGCTGCTCGCGCATCACCTCCGGGCCGCCGACCGGCCTGCGGAGGACCGACTCGTCCATGATCGCGACGAGCAGGGGAGGGTCGTCCGCGGCCAGGATCGCCTGTCGTTCCAAGCGTGCCTGGACGAGCTCGTCGACGTCCGGATAGTGCCGGCCGGACCGGAGGAGGACCTCCCGCGCGTAGTCGCCGGTCTGCAACAGTCCGGGTACGAGGAGCGGCTGGTAGGTGGACAGCGATGACGACCGCACCTCGATCTCCAGCAGCCTTCCGAGCCACTCTGGAGCGTCACTGGTCACGAGTTCGGTGATCATCCGGGCGAGGATCTCGTCGACCTCGAGGACCTCGATGAGCGGTGCGACGTATTTCGGCTTGGGGATCCGTCGGCCCGACTCCCACGCCGCGACGAGCGAGTCCGACGCGTAGATCGATTTGGCGAGGGCTGCCTGGGTCATTCCTTTTCGTTCACGTGCCCGGCGCAGTTCTTTGGCGACGAACGCGCGTGGTGTCAGGTGGTTTCCGGTCATCGCTGCCGCACACCTCCGTACAAGCGGATGCGTCTCCTTACAGGTCGTTGTGCTGCCTTTGAGTGTTCCATGGGCATGTGGGGACCGGCATTCTGTTCGAGAAATCGACGAAAGGAATCGCCGATGGCGATCAACGACCGAGGTGACGTTCACACCCTCGTGACCCGGCTCGCCGAGGAATGCGAAAAGGTGGGCTTGACCGCTACGGTCCTCAGTCCGACCCGAGTCCACGTCAGCGCGGGCGCCCACTCCCGCCTTACCGAGACGATTCGGTGTCATCCGGACGCCGATGAGGAGCTGATGTGGTGGTGGAGCTGGGGCGAGCCGATCTGCCTGGCAACCAGCATCGACCTCGCCGTACGGCACATCGCGCACGTCGTCGCCCCACGGGGCGGAGACCGGTGAACGATCTCCAGCGCGCGATCGACAACTTCTACGCGACCCTGGACTCGCTGCGGTTTCAGGGTGTTTCGCAAGTCGCCGAGATCCAGCAGCTCGAGGTTCTAGTCCGGAAATATCCGGAACAGGCGCAGCGATTCCTGGAACGATTGGGGAGGCATCGTCGCGGGCGGCGATGAACCGCCGCCAACGGATGGTGCTCGCCGTTCTGGTGTGTCTACTGAGCGGAGAGAATTCTCGGCTCAGTAGACACACCAGGATTCGCTGGCACACTGGGACGGCTGGCTATGGCGGTGTTCGCCGGATATGGACTAGGGGCCGTTATTCCGATTGTTCGAGGGCGGGGAGGGCCTCGTAGGCGGGTTTGAGGGCGTTGACGAGGTCCTTGCGGCGGACCTTGACCTTGGGCGGGTCGAGGAGGCGGAGCAGCAGGCCCGGCGGGACAGGGGGAGCGGGCGGGCGGTCGCGGACGACGGCGGGCGCCCAGAAGTCGTCCATCCGCTCGGCCAGCGGTGTCTCCTCGATCTCCAGGGGGTCGACCTCGGCGGGTTCGAGGCGGCGCAGGCCGGCGAGCAGGTCGTCCTTGGTGCGGCCGTGCCAGGCGAGGATGAGGAACGGGTCGTCGTCGAACGCCTCCGCGAGGAGGTAGAGCACGGCGGCGGTGTGCTTGCACGGGTCTCCCCAGTCGGGGCAGCTGCACATCAGGTGCATGTCCGCCGACGACTGCGGGAACAGCGAGACGCCGAAGATGGCGAAGACGTCCTCGATCTCCGGCGGCATCTCACCGGCCAGCAGCCGGGCCCGGAACACCGCCTGGGAGGCCAGGGCCTCCTCGATCGACTCCCAGACCGTGTCCTTGATCGGATCGATGCCGATCGACACCTCGTACGGCTCCGGGTCGGAGCCCTGGACGAGGGCGGTGACCTCGTACGCGTCGATCCGCAGCTCGACCACCTGGCCCTTGCGGGCGTACGTGCGGCCCCGGGTGAGCCGGCCGCGGTCGGCGAAGGACTCCAGGACGTCGATGAAGCGGCGGGACCACCACTCCTCGCCGATCGAGCCGCGCCCGCCGGACTTCGCCTTCAGCCCGCCCTCGACGGGCCGGGCCTTCCCGTAGATCGGCATTAGTCGCTCACCGCCTCGGGGTCGAGTCGCATGATCTCGCGCAGGTCGGCGACGGACAGCTCGGTGAGCCAGCCCTCGCCGGTGCCGACGATGCGCTCGGCCAGGGACTTCTTACGCTCGATCATCTCATCGACGCGCTCCTCGATCGTGCCGACGCAGATGAACTTGCGGACTTGGACGTTCTTGGTCTGCCCGATGCGGAACGCGCGGTCGGTCGCCTGGTCCTCGACGGCGGGGTTCCACCAGCGGTCGACGTGGACGACGTGGTTGGCGGCGGTGAGGTTCAGTCCGGTGCCGGCCGCCTTCAGCGACAGCAGGAAGATCGCGGGATCGGCGTCCTCCTGGAACCGGCGGATCAGCTCGTCGCGCTGCTTCTTGGTGACGCCGCCGTGCAGCCACAGCACCGGGCGGTCGAGCTTGGCCTCCAGGTGCGGCCGCAGCATCGCGCCGAACTCGGCGTACTGGGTGAAGACGAGCGCCTTCTCGCCCTGCTCGACGACCTCGGCGCAGATCTCCTCCAGGCGTTCGAGCTTGCCGGAGCGGCCGTGCAGGCGGGAGCCGTCCTTGAGCAGGTGAGCGGGGTGGTTGCAGACCTGCTTGAGCTTGGCCATGGTCGCCAGCACGAGACCGCGCCGCTCCATGCCCTCGCTGCTGCTGATCTGGTCGAGCATGTCCTCCACGGTCGCCTGGTACAGCGACGCCTGCTCGGGCGTCAGGTTGCACCAGACCTTGATCTCCTGCTTCTCCGGCAGGTCCGTGATGATCGTCTTGTCGGTCTTGAGGCGACGCAGGATGAACGGGCCGGTCGCCCGGTGCAGCGCGGCGGCGGCCTCCTCGTCGCCGTACGCCTCGATCGGCACCGCGAACCGCTCGCGGAAGTACTGGCGCGGCCCGAGCACGCCGGGGTTGGCGAACTCCATGATCGACCACAGCTCGGTCAGGTGGTTCTCCACCGGCGTGCCGGTCAGCGCCAGCTTGCTGCGCGCCGGGATGCTCCGGACCGCCCGCGCCTGCCGGGTGCCGCTGTTCTTCAGCGCCTGCGCCTCGTCGCACACGACCCGATCCCACTCGATCGCGGCGAGCGCCTCGTGGTCCCGCGCGGCGGTGCCATAGGTGGTC
Organism: Actinoallomurus sp. NPDC052274; assembly: GCF_040679475.1. Taxonomy (NCBI): domain Bacteria; kingdom Bacillati; phylum Actinomycetota; class Actinomycetes; order Streptosporangiales; family Thermomonosporaceae; genus Actinoallomurus; species Actinoallomurus sp. NPDC052274. The sequence continues at coordinate 126,185 of NZ_JBFAUT010000015.1, read as the reverse complement.
AGCACCAGATCGGCCTCCGCCGCCGCCTTCACCAGCTCCTCACCCCGGTGCCGCCCCCCGCCGTGGTGCACGTAGACCCGCAGCTTCGGCGTGAACCGCGCCGCCTCCCGCTGCCAGTTCCCGATCAGCGACATCGGCCCGATCAGCAGCGTCGGGCCGGTTTTTGTCCGATTTACGAGTAGAGCAAGGGTCTGGGCGGTTTTGCCGAGTCCCATATCGTCCGCGAGGATTGCGCCGAGGCCGAGGTTGTCGAGGAAGGACAGCCAGGCGAGGCCGCGTTCCTGGTAGGGGCGGAGGGTGCCCTCGAAGTCGTCCGGGGTGCCGACGGGCTCCAGGCGGCGGTCGGCCTCGCCGGAGAACAGGTCGCCGAGCGGGCCGTCCGCGTCGACCTGGAGCAGCGGCAGCGCGTCGTCGCCCGCGTGGATCGCGGCGCGGACGGCCTGGGCGGCGGTCATCTCGCCGGTGCGGCGCTGCTGAAGGAAGTCGAGGGCGGAGGCGAGCTGGCGCTCGTCGAGCTCCACCCACTTCCCGCGCAGCCGTACGAGCGGGGCCTTGAGCCGGGCCAGTTCGGCCAGCTCCTCCTCGGTGACGTCCTCGCCCTCGATGGCCAGATCCCACCGGAAGTCGACCAGGCTGTCGAGGCCGAAGCCCGAGGAGGTGGCCGCCCCGCCGCCCTCGGTCGTCGTCTTGGTCCGGGTCGTGAGCTTCATGCCCAGCCGGGCGCGGCCCGCCCACTGCGGGAGCTGGACGCCGAAGCCGGCGGCGGACAGCAGCGGCGCGGCCTCGCGGAGGAACCGGAACGCGCCCTCGGCGTCGGTCGTGACGCTGGTCGGCGTGGCGATCCGCAGGGCCTGGGCGAGGTCCGGGTAGAGGCGCAGCGCCCGGCCCAGGCCGGTGAGCAGGGTCTCCTCGGCGTTCGGCACCGAGGTGACCTCGCCCGTCCAGAGGGCGGCGGCCGGGACGTACAGGCTGGGGTCGTCGGTGCCCTGCACCGCGAAATCGACGGTCCACGGCCCCTGCACGGCGACCTCACCCTCGGGTGCCGGGGGCTCGACGAGGCGGAAGCAGACACGGAGCGGGCCGGTCGACTTTCGGGCCGCGGCGGCCCAGTCGTCCAGCTCGGCGGCGAGCGCGTCCGGGTCGTCGCCCGGCTCACGGGACACCGTTGGATCGGGCCCGGTGAGCGCGGCGGCCCAGCGCTCGGTCAGCGGCAGCCGGTCGGGGACCCGCCCCGTGCGCTCGGGCAGCAGCGGGTGCGGCACGACGCCGCGGACGGCCGCGTCGACCAGGCCGGACAGCGCGTCCAGCAGGACGCCGGACGCGGGCAGGCCCTCGTCCGCGGCCCGGCAGGCGGGCGGCATCGCGGCGGCGAGCTCGCGGAACCGCGCGGCGTCGTCGCCGGTGATCACCGGCCGCCACCGGGCCGTCGGGTCGCCGTCCTCCCGGACGAGGGCGGGCAGGACCCGGCCCCGGGCGGCGAGGTGGACGGCCTCCTCGGCGACGTGCGCGAAGAACCGCAGGTCCGCGCCGCGTACGACGTCCTCGGCGTCGCCGGCCAGGTGCAGCAGCGTCATCGCCGCGAACGGGTCCAGCACGAGCGCCGGAACCCGCCAGGGGTGCGGCTTGGGCCGTCCGGACGCCGGCTCGCGCGCCAGCTCGGGTGAGGGGAGCGGCCCGGTGGCGGATCCGGGGAGGATCAGCGTCGGCTCGATCCGCGGCGCGCCCCGCGTCACGGCCGCGTAGGAGGTGCCCTCGAAGTCGGAGGTCGCGAAGGGGTGCGGCTTGGGGGAGACCCGCAGGCGCGTGGTGGCGGGGAGCGCGGAGTCCTCCGCCCACAGGCAGAGCGCACCACCGTGCCAGGTGGCGTGCGCGACGAGCATGATCGCCCCCCGGGATGACGCTGCGGACCAGGTGAAGCTACCAAACGGCCCGGACACTGCTCGCCGTTCCCGCATGCGAGGAGGACCATCCGCGGGCCGGCGGACGTTACGCTCACGACGCACCGCAGTCGATGAGGGAGGCGCCGTGGGCGAGTTCGTACGCGTGGAGGTCGAGGGGGCCGTCGCCACGATCCGGCTGGACCGGCCGAAGGTGAACGCCCTGAACGCGCAGGTCGTGGCCGAGCTGGCCGAGGCGGCGCGGGCCGTGGACGCCGACCCGGCCGTCCGGGCCGTCGTGCTGTACGGCGGCGAGCGGGTGTTCGTGGCCGGAGCGGACATCAAGGAGATGGCCGACCTGCCGTACGCCCGGGCCACCGGGCACGCCCGGGGGCTGCAGGACGCGCTCAACGCCGTGGCGCGGATCGGCAAGCCGGTCGTCGCCGCGATCACGGGCTACGCCCTCGGCGGTGGCCTGGAGCTCGCGCTGTGCGCCGACTTCCGCGTCGCCGGCGAGTCGGCGAAGGTCGGCCAGCCGGAGATCCAGCTCGGCGTCATCCCCGGCGCCGGGGGCACCCAGCGGCTGCCCCGGCTGATCGGCCCGTCCCGCGCCAAGGACCTGATCTTCACCGGACGGCACGTCGGCGCCGAGGAGGCCCTGGCGATCGGCCTGGTGGACCGGGTCGTGCCGGACGATCAGGTGTACGCCGCCGCCACCGAACTGGTCGCGCGGTACGCCACGGGACCGGCGGTCGCGCTGCGCGCCGCCAAGCAGGCGATCGACGCCGGCCTGGAGACCGACCTGGCCACCGGGCTGGAGATCGAGCGGCTGCAGTTCGCGGGCCTGTTCGCCACCGAGGACCAGAAGAACGGCATGCGCAGCTTCGTCGAGGAGGGCCCCGGCAAGGCGCGGTTCACCGGCCGCTGACGGAGTCTCTGCGGCCCGCCTGGACGTCGCAGGCCGCTGAGGGAACCCTGCGGCCCCGTCTGACGTCACACGACACGTGAACGAGTAAGGGGGCAGGGTGTCGAACGAGTCACTGCCGCCCGCGGCACAGGCGAGGCTCGGCCAGGCCCGGCGGTCCGGCACGTGGACCTCCGGTCTCACCGTCGATGAGTTCGCCGGGCTGCGGTCCGTCGGGTTCGAGCCGGTCGGGCAGGTCATGGGCAGCACGGTCCACAACCTGGGCCGGTTCTACCGCGTCTCGGTCAACTGCGGCTACGTGCCCGCCCTTCTCGGCGGCTTCGGCGCCACGGTCACGTCGAGCGCGCCGAAGGCGTTCGGCGGCTTCCGCGATTACATCGACACCCTCTACCGCGCCCGGCGCACCGCCATGAACCGGATGGCGGCCGAGTGCGCCGCGCTGGGTGGTGACGGTGTCGTCGCCGTCGACCTGACCATCGCGCCGTTCCAGGGGGCGGCCCACCACCTGGAGTTCCAGGCGATCGGCACGGCCGTGCGCGCCGCCGGGCCCGTCCGGCCGGGCCGAGTCTTCCTGTCCCACGTCAGCGGCCAGGAGTTCGCGAAGCTGATCGAGACCGGTTGGGTGCCGGTCGACCTCGCGATCGGCGCCTCCGTCGGTATCCGTCACGACGACTGGCGGACGAACCGGACGGCCGGGAGGTTCGCCCCCGCGCAGGAGGTCGGCGGCTGGACCGAGCTCATGGCGGTCACCCGACGCGACGCCCGCAAACGCCTGCGCACCGACGCGAAGCGCACCGGCGCCGACGGCGTCGTGGTGTCCGACATCGACCTGCGGGTCGAGGAACGCCCGTGCACCGTCGCCGACCACCAGCACGACCACGTCGTCGAGACGACGATTCTCGGTACCGCGATCGCCGAGTTCCGCACCCCCCACCGCCCCGTCCGACCGTTGACGATCATGAGGTTGTGAGCAGATGACCGATCCCGTCGCCCAGGGAGTTCCCGCCGACGCGATGACCCGGCTCGCCGAGCTGCGCCCAGGGGCGCCCGGGGCGCTGTTCACCAGCGACCTGTCCGTGAACGAGTTCCTGCTCGTCCGGGAGGCCGGGTTCCGCCCGCTAGGGCTGGTGCTGGGCAGCTCGATCTACCACGTCGGCATCCAGATCGGCCGGTGGAGCAAGAACATGGAGCTGGACCAGCTCTCCGGCGCGATGTACCACGCGCGGGAGCTGGCGATGACCCGCATGGAGGCCGAGGCCGACCAGCTCGGCGCGGACGGCATCGTCGGCGTCCGGCTGCGCGTGGAGTTCCGCGACTTCGGCAGCGACATCGCCGAGTTCATCGCCATCGGCACCGCGGTCAAGGCCGACGACACCTCCCAGAACTGGCGGAACAACAAGAACCAGCCGTTCACCTCCGACCTGAACGGCCAGGACTTCTGGACCCTGATCCAGGCCGGGTACGCGCCGCTGGGCATGGTGATGGGCACCTGCGTCTACCACGTCGCGCACCGCCGGCTCGGTTCGGTGCTCGGCAACCTGGGGCAGAACGTCGAGATCCCGGAGTTCACCCAGGCGCTGTACGACGCGCGGGAGCTGGCGATGACCCGCATGCAGGCCGAGGCGCAGGCCCTGCGCGCCGAGGGCATCGTCGGCGTCTACCTCGACCAGTTCCACCATCAGTGGGGCGGCCACACGATGGAGTTCTTCGCGATCGGCACGGCCGTCCGGCCGCTCCGCGCCGACCACGTCATCGCCAAGCCGCAGATGGTGCTCGGGCTGGACCGCTGATTCACTGATGGCCATGGACTTCGACATGGTGGCCGCCGCGCTGCGCCGCGACACCGCCGACCTCGGGACGTACGCCCGCGTGCTCACCGGCACGCTCGCCGACGCGCTGCCGCCGGGCTGCGTGACCGTCGACTACGAGCGGAGCCTGGGCGACCGGCTGCGCGGCCGCGACGGGCGGGCCCACCGGATCGTGGTCCGGCTCGGCGAGCGCACGCTGTTCCTCACGGCCGGGAACGGCGGGCGGCCGACGGGCGAGATCCACCGCGAGGTACGCGGCGTCGTCCTGTCCCGCGAGCAGGTGACGCTCGACGTCTGGGTGCACGCTCTCACCGAGTCGCTCATCGCCCAGGCCGAGGCGGACGCCCGGGCCGCCGAGGCGCTACGCCGTCTGGTCACCGGCGGCTGACCGCGGCGCACGCCCACGAGGTACGGTCGAGGCTGCCGTCTTCGCGAAGGGAGTCGTCAGTGCGGGTGTTCGTCTCGGTCGACATGGAGGGCGTGTCCGGGCTCACCGATCCGGATGAGATGCGGGCCGGCGGGCGTGGCTACGAGCGCGGCTGCGAGCTGATGACCGCGGACGCGAACGCCGCGGTGGCCGGAGCGTTCGACGCCGGCGCTGACGAGGTGATCGTCACCGACGCGCACGGCAGCACGAAGAACATCCGCGCCGACCTCATCGACGAGCGGTGCACGCTGATCCGCGGGCCGCACCGCCCGCTGCGCATGGGGCAGGGGCTCGACACCGGCCACGCCGCGGCGATGTTCGTGGGCTACCACGCCCGCGCGGGCGTGCCGCACGGCGTGCTCAACCACACGTGGATGGGCTATGAGATCCAGAACCTCTACCTGAACGGCGAGATCTGCGGCGAGATCCGGCTGATCGCCGCGCTGGCCGGGTCGATGGGGGTGCCGGTCGCGCTGGTGGCGGGCGACGAGGCGGCGTGCGCGGAGGCCCGCGAGGTGCTCGGCGACGTCGAGACGGTCGCGGTGAAGAAGGGCATCGACCGCTACTCCGCGCAGCTTCTGCCGCCGGTCCGCGCGCAGGCCCTGATCCGGGAGGCGGCCGACCGCGCCCTCGGGGACCTGAGCCGCCGCCGCCCGTACACGGTGCCGTCCCCGTACACGCTGGGCATCGACTGGGCGTCCACCGCGATGGCGGAGTCCTGCGCCATGATCCCGGGCATCAAGCGGCTCGGCCCCCGGTCGGTCGAGTTCACGACCGACGACTACGCCGACATCGTCGGGGTGCTCGGCATCATGGCCTCGATCGGCGGCAGCGTCGGCTGCACCGGCCAGCACTACGGGTGACGTCGGTAGGGTGACGTGCCATGTGGGGACTTTCGCTCGAGCCCGCCCTTGACCGTACCGATCTGCTCGCCGCGCCCGTGGTCGACACGCTCCGCGCCTGGAAGGGCGAGGACGCCTTCCAGGTGGCCGAGATCGACCCGGAGCTCTCCGACACCGCCGCGTTCTGCGAGCGGTACGGCACTCCGCTCGACGCGTCGGCCAACTGCGTGATCGTCGCCGCCAAGCGGGGCGGCGAGGTGCGGCTCGCGGCCTGTGTGGTGCTCGCCACCACGCGCGCCGACGTCAACGGCGTCGTACGGCGCCGGCTCGACGCGCGGAAGACGTCGTTCGCGCCGCAGGAGCAGGCCGTGGCCGAGACCGGCATGGAGTACGGCGGGATCACGCCGTTCGGCCTGCCCGCCGAGTGGCCGGTCCTGGTCGACCGGGCCGTCGTCGAGACCCCGCAGGTCGTCGTCGGCAGCGGGGTGCGGCGTTCCAAGCTGGTCGTGCCCGGCGCGGCGCTCGCCGCGCTAACCTCGGCCGAGGTCATCGAGGGCCTCGCCCGCTGAGCCCCGGTGACCCCTCGGGCCGGCGCCGTACGGAACCTCCGGAGCGCATCCAGCGTCAAACCGGGCATGAACGCGACGGGAGTTGCGCCACTCGGCTCGTACGAGCTGCGGGAGCGGGTCGGCGAGGGGGCCACGTCCGTGGTGTACCGCGCCACGGACCCGTTCGGGCGGACGGTCGCGGTGAAGGAGCCGCGGCGTGATTTCGCGCACGATCCGGCCGTCCGCCGCCGCTTGGCGCGTGAGGCCCGGACGATGGCGCGGGTGCGCAGCCCGTACGTCGCCGAGGTGTTCGACGCCTGCCTGGACGGCGACCGCCCCCACCTCGTCACCGAGTTCGTCCCGGGGGTGCCCCTCCGGGACCTGGTGACGACGTACGGGCCGCTGTGGGAGGAGGCGTTGCGGGGCTTCGCGGAGCGGTTCGCGCGGGGCCTGGCGGCCGTGCACGGGGCCGGTGTGCTGCACCGGGACCTCAAGCCCGGCAACGTCATGGTGCTCGGCGGCGTACCCAAGATCATTGACTTCGGCATCGCGCGGGACGCCGGGACCGAGGAGGTCACACAGCCGGGCGTTTTGACCGGTACGCCGGGCTACGTCGCGCCCGAGCTGATCGACGGCGGTCGCTGCAGCGAGGCGTCCGACGTGTTCTCGTGGGCCGCCACCGTGGCGTTCGCGGCGACGGGCCGGCCGCCGTTCGGGGCCGGGTCGCTGCACGGCGTCTGCTTCCGGGTGCTGCGCGGGGCCGCCGACCTGGACGGCGTACCCGAGCCGCTGCTGCCGCTGCTGCGCCGGGCCCTGTCCCGCGACCCGGCCGAGCGCCCGGCCGCGTCCCGGCTGGTGGGCAGCCTGGCCGAGCGGCGGCCGGTTCCGGCTTGGTGACCGGTTCCGCCAGGGAGGCGGTGAGGTGACACATGCCCAGGTATCGTGACGCTTCTATGGAGGGGGTAGAGACGTCCGGCGAGAGCATCGGCCGATACCGCCTGATCGAGAAGATCGGGGAAGGCGGGATGGGGGTCGTGCATCTCGCCACCGACCCCTTCGGCCGCAAGGTCGCCGTGAAGGTCCTGCGGCCCGGCGTCGCCTCCGACCAGACGGCCCTGCGGCGGCTCGCCCGCGAGGTCGACTCCATGCGCCGGGTGCACAACCCGCACGTCGCGGAGATCGTCGACGCGGACGTCACGGCCGAGCCGCCCTATGTCGTCACCCAGTTCGTCCCCGGCCGGACCCTGGAGCAGACGGTCCGCGACGACGGCCCGCTGCGCGGCGAGGCGCTGCAGCGGCTGGCGACGGGGCTGGCCGTCGCGCTGACCGCCGTCCACGACGCCGGCATCGTGCACCGGGACCTGAAGCCGGGCAACGTCATGTTCCTGGAGAACGGCGAGCCGGTCGTCATCGACTTCGGCATCGCGCAGGGCGTCGACGCGACCCGGTTGACCGCGACCGGGCTCGTCATCGGCACTCCCGGCTACCTCGCGCCCGAGATCATCGAGGGAGAGGACGCCGGCGCGCCCGCTGACGTCCACGCCTGGGCCGGCACGATCGCGTACGCCGCGACCGGGCGGGCGCCGTTCGGCGGCGGCACGTTCGAGTCGATCTTCTACAAGATCATGGAGGGCCGGCCGGACCTGGACGGCGTGCCCGAGGCGCTGCTCCCGGTCGTCCGGGCGGCGATGGCGCGCAACCCGGCCGAGCGGCCCACCGCGCACGCCCTCGTCGAGCTGACCAGGCGCATCGACGTCGACGCCACCCGGCTGGACCCGCCGTCGTCCCAGACCAAGCGGCTCACCGCGGTCTCGGCCCCGCCGCCGCCAGCCCCGGCCCGCCCGCGCGACTTCGTGGGCCAGCTGCCGCCGGCGCCGCCCCCGCCACCCCCGCAGCCGTACGCCCGTTCCCCGTATGACCCGCAGGGGCGGGAGGACGCGCCCGGATACGCGCAGCGTCCGCCGAAGCCGCAGCGCACGCCGAACCCGCCGCGGCCGGACGAGCCGAAGCCGTACGGCGTCTACCGCTTCCTCAGCCTGCTGCTCCTCGTCGGCGGGGTCGGGCTGTCTCTCGTGACGCCCACGATCGCGCTGATCGTCGTGCTGGCCGTCCTGCTGGTCCTGCGGACCGCCGACCGCGGCCACAAGGAGCTCAGTTCCAAGCGCACCCGGCGCGGACCGCGCTCGGGCGACCTGGCCGCGGTGATCGTCAAGTCGCCGTTCACGGCGGTCCGGGCGGCGCTGGGCATGCTGCTGGTCAGCCCCCTGGCGATCATGGCCGGCACCGTCGTGCTGCTGATCGGACTGGTCGCCAAGTCCGCGCTGCCGATCCCGCGGGCGGTCGCGCTGGGCGCGGCGGCGTTCGTGATCGTGCAGTGCCTGGGGCCGGGCAGCGAGCCCGCGCGCCGGCAGCTCGCCCGGTTCTGGGGCGCCGTGCTGCCGCGACGCGACCAGGCGCTGATCGCGCTGGCCGTCATAGGGTTCGTCGTCTTCCTGATCGTGTCCTTCGCGCTCAGCCAGACGCCGGATCTGCGGCCGTTCGCCGGCGGGTCGTTCACGCGGAACCTCGCCCACGTGCGCTCCGGAATCCGGAGCCTGCTCGGCGGCTGACCCGGGCGGCACCCGACCAAGGAAGATCGAACCATGCCAGTGGAGGACGCCCCGGTGGAGAAGGTCGGCCCCTACCGGGTCGTGGCGACCCTCGGCGAGGGCGGCATGGGCGTCGTCCATCGGGCGGTCGATGACCTCGGCCGCGAGGTGGCCCTGAAGATCGTGCGGGCGGAGTACACCGAGGACACGACCTTCCGGCGGCGGCTCGCCCGCGAGGTCGACACGATGCGGCGGGTGCGGAGCCCGTACGTCGCCGAGGTCCTCGACGCCGACGTCGCGGCCGAACGCCCCTACATCGTCACCCGCTTCATCGACGGCCACCCGCTCGACGGCGTCGTCCGGGCGGCCGGGCCGCTGTCCGGCGGACCGCTGGCGCGCGTGGCGGTCGGCCTCGCCGAGGCGCTGGTCGCCATCCACCGGGCGGGCGTCGTCCACCGGGACCTCAAACCGAACAACGTCATGATGGTCGACGGGGCGCCGGTGGTGATCGACTTCGGCATCGCCCACGGGATGGACGCCACCCGGCTCACCCAGACCGGAATGGTCGTCGGCACGCCGGGCTACCTCGGGCCGGAGATCATCGACGGCAGGCCGCCGGGCCCCGCGGTCGACGTCTACGGGTGGGCGGCGACCGTCGCGTTCGCCGCGACCGGGCGCGCGCCGTTCGGCGGCGGCTCGCTGGAGGCGGTGCTGGCCCGCATCCTCACAGGCAACCCCGATCTCGACGGCGTCCCGTCGTCCCTCGAACCGCTGCTGCGCACGGCCCTCGCCCGCGACCCGGAGGCCAGGCCGGCCGCCACGGAACTGGCGGGCCGGGTGCGGGTGCTCGACCTCGGCGCCCCACCGCCCATCGGCGCGAAGGCCATGGGCCCGGCCGCCGACGCCGCGGGCCACCCGGGGACGCCGCCGAACTCCCGGCCGTCGGGCCCCTTCGCGGCGTCGCGCGCCTCCGGGCCCTCGGCGGGTCCGCCGTCCGGATCGATCCCGCCGCATCCGGCGCCACGTGTGGCGCTCGGCTGGTACAAGCTGCTCGCCTACCTGGTGATCCTCACGGCCGTGGCGGTCTGCGCCGTGGTCCCGGTCGTCGGCCTGCCCGTCGTGGTGGCGGGCACCTGGTACCTGCGGGCGGGGGACTCGGCCGTCCGCTCCCGCCGGACGCCGGTCCGCGGGGCAGAGGACCTCGCGCTGGCGCCCTTGCGCGTTCCGGAGTCGCTGAGCCGGTCCACCGGAGCGCTGGTGCCCGCCCTGGTGTACGCGGGCGTGGCGGCGGCGGTGACCGCCCTGGCGCTGCTCGTCTGGGCCGCCACGCATGGCGTCTCCTGGCCGGACGCCGTGGCCCGGTGGAGCGCGGCGGTGTTCGCCGGCGTGACGCTCGCGGGTCCCGGCGTCATGGCGCCGCGCCGCCAGCTGGTCCGGCTGCTGTCGGCGCTGGCCCAGAGGCCCCGGCAGGCCGCGTCGGTGGGCCTGTGCCTGGCCGGGTTCACCTCGCTCGCGGTCGCGGCCGGGTGGCTGGTCCGGCCGCGATGGTGGCCGATCGGCGACCGGGCCGGTGCCATCGCCGATCTCACGGACCGGATCGCCACGCTCCTGCACCACTGACGCGCGCCGGGTCCCCGATCGGGGCGGACGACCTCGACGCGGGTTCCCGGATACCCGCGGCGTGTTCCGGTGCCGTGCAGACGACCTCGGCGCGGGGTCACGGATACCCGCGGCGCGCCCCGGTGCCGGGCGGACGACGGCGGCGCGGGTTCACGGACACGCGCGGCGTGTCGGCCGCGTCGCGCCGGTCGGACCCCGCGGCGCGGTAGTGTGGCATCGCCTTCACGTCCGCCCGATGCGGGGACCCCAGCGACTTTTTTCCGAGGAGGGAACGGCGTTCCTCTCCGGCCCGGTGGCCGGGGTCACGCGCCGCGCACCGATGACGTGGGATGAGACATCCGGCGCGGTCTCCGACCCGCCGCTGGAGGCCCAGGAGACCGTCGACGCCGTCGTCGAGGGCTGGTCACGGCTCTTCACGTATCTCGTCGTCGCGAGCGTGTTCGGGCTCGCCGTCATCACGCCGTTCTTCGGACTCCTGCTGGCGCTGGCGGGCGCGTCGTACCTACGGGCCGGGCAGGCGCACGCGCGCCGGCATCCCGCGACGCCGCTGCGGCTGACGGTCGGCCCGCTGACCGCCCCGCTGGACCTGATCCGCGGCGTCGCGGGGACGTTGCTCACCGTGCCCTACGCCGCGGTGTTCGCGGTCGCCGTGCCGATGGCGATCATGGCGGCGGCGGCCGTCGATGTCCAGGTCGCGCCGCTGGTCGCGGCGGCCTGGGGCGCCGGGGTCGCGGCGTACGTCCTGCTGGCCGCCCCGGGTGTCCGGGCGCCGCGCCGGCACCTCGTGCAGGTGTTCGTCGCGCTCGCCTCGGGACCGCGCCGGATCGCGGTGATCGGAGCGCTCCTGTGCGTGGTGACACTCGCCGTCCTGGCCGCGGCGATCGTGCTCAGGCCGACCTTCGCCCCCATGTACGAGCTGGAGAACACCATCGCCCAGGAGCTCTCCCGGTTCCAGACCTCGATCCAACAGCGCGTGTCGTGACCGGGGGCCCGCCGGGCCGAACACTTACGATCATGCGGTAACCCGTCGACCGCGGAACCCCCCATGACGTCCCTGCGCGAGAGTCTCGGCCCCTACCGGCTCCTCGAGGAGATCGGTGTCGGCGGCATGGGCGAGGTGCACCTCGCGCTGGCCCCGGACGGCAGCACGGTCGCGGTCAAGGTCCTGCATCCCGCCGTCGCCCGCGACCCACTGGCGCGGCGGCGCCTCGAACGCGAGGTCGCGACGATGCGCCGGGTCCGCAGCCCGTACGTCGCCGAGGTGGTCGACGCGGACTTCACCGGCCGCCGTCCGTACGTCGTCACCAGGTACGTCCAGGGCCGCTCCCTGGACCTGTGCGTGCGCCGGGACGGCCCGATCCGGGGCGCGGCGCTGCTGAGGGTGGCGCGCGGGCTGGCCCGCGCGCTGCACGTGATCCACGCGGCCGGGGTCGTCCACCGTGACCTCAAGCCGGCCAACGTGATCCTCGTGGACCGCGATCCGGTCGTCATCGACTTCGGCCTCGCGCACGTGCTGGACGCGACCCGGCTGACGCGTACCGGCACGGCGATCGGCACGCCCGGCTACCTGGCCCCGGAGATCCTCGACGGGGAACGGGCCGGGCCGGCCGCCGACGTCTTCTCCTGGGCGGGCACGGTCGCGTTCGCGGCCACCGGCCGATCGCCGTACGGGCCGGGGCCGGCACAGGCGATCTTCTCCCGCGTGCTGCGCGGCCGGCACGACCTCCGCGGCGTGCCGGGCGGGCTGCGGGCGACGCTGGAGGCCGCGCTGGCGCTCGACCCGGAGTCGCGTCCCGGTACCGGCGACCTCCTGGAGGCGCTCGCGGTGGTACGGAACCGGCCCCGGCCGACCGCCGTACCCGACCGGCCGCCGACGGCGGCCGCCCCGGCGCCGGACGGTGGGGCCTCGGCGGGTCGGGCGCCGGCCGGTTCGGCGCCGGCGGACCGGATCCCGGAAGCGGATCGGGCCTCGGGTGATCCGGTCGTCGAGGCGGCCGCCGTCCCGGACGCTCCCGCCGCCCCGATGGCGGGCGAGCCTCCAGGCCCGGAGGAGTTCCCGGTGGGGGAGCGGCCCGTCGAGCCCCGGTCCAAGGGCCGGCGCCGAAGTCTGCCGGCGCGCCTGCTGCGGGGAACGGCGGCGCTCGCCGTTCCGGCCGCCTGCTACGTCCTGCCGGTCCTGGCCGTCGCGACGATCCTGTCGGCCTGCGCCGCCGGCTACACGTGGGACGCCGTGGCTCGAGCCCGGCGCCGGACGGCGGCACGGGTCGGCCGGCTCGCCCGCCTCGGGTCGGTGCTCGCCGCGCTCGTCGCGGTTCCGGCGCAGACGGTGGTCCGGCTGGTGGCGCTCGTCGTGGCGATGGTGGTGGGCTACGGCGCGGTGCTGGGAATCACCTGGTGGTCGGTCGTGCCGCGCGAACGGGCCATGGCGCTGCCCCTCGGGGTGCTCATGGTGGTGGCGGCGGTCGTGCGCGCACGCTACGGCGGTGAGCGCCGCGCGGCCCGGCTGGTCTTGGCGGTCCTGGCCGCCGGAGCGCTGGCGCTGGCAGTGGTGGGAATCCCGTTCCCGGCGTGGTGGCCGGTCACCACCCCCTAATCGGGGGGAGCAGACTTTGCGCAGTCGCTACTCACGGGTAACATCGGACCGGCGCGAGAGGACGCCCCGCTGCCGAACCACCTTCGGGTGTTTGGCAGGCTTGGGGCCGTCCAACGCGTCAGCCCGCGTCGCCCGCAGGGGACGGCGCCCGTCGTGCCGGAGGAGCGCGTAGTTGACTTCTCTCCCAGATGAAGCAGGGGGATTCAACCCTCGCGGGTTGAGCTTTCTGCTTCACGGCCCGTTGCCGACCCGGATCACCGGCGAGGGACGGAGTGCCGCCCATCGGTCTTACACAGGCTCCACAGACCTGACATTCCGCCAGCCCGGCGGTAGGTCCGGCAGGCTTGGTTCTCGTCTGCCGGACGGCAGATACGCTACCTCTCGTCATCAAGCACATGCAGAAAATTGCGGAAATTCGCCCAGGTGGATTTCCGGTCGTTGCCCTGCTCCGCAGGGGCCCGATTCCTCCCCGCCTGAAGGCGGGGGTCTCCTCGGAGGTATCCGATGAACATCGTCGTCTGCGTGAAGCAGGTTCCCGACACGGCGACCGAACGCAAGCTGCGGTCCGACGACAAGACCCTCGACCGTGAGGCCGCCGACGGCGTCATCAACGAGCTCGACGAGTACGCCGTCGAGGAGGCTCTGACGATCAAGGAGGCCCACGGCGGTGAGGTGACCGTCCTCACCATGGGTCCCGAGAAGGCGTCGGAGTCGATCCGCAAGGCCCTGGCCATGGGCGCCGACAAGGCCGTTCACGTGTCGGACGAGGCGCTGCACGGCTCGGACGCGCTGTCGACCTCCTACGCGCTCGCGCAGGTGCTCAAGAAGATCGGCTTCGACATCGTCATCCTCGGCTCGGAGTCGACCGACGCCCGTACGGGCCTGCTGGCCGCGATGCTGTCCGAGCGGCTCGGCGTGCCCCAGGTGACGCTGGCCAACAAGGTGGAGATCGACGGCTCGTCGCTCAAGGCGCAGCGGCTCACGGACTACGGCTTCGACCGTGTCGAGGCGAGCCTTCCCGCCGTCGTCAGCGTCGTCGAGAAGATCAACGAGCCGCGGTACCCCTCGTTCAAGGGGATCATGGCGGCCAAGAAGAAGCCGGTCGAGAAGCTCGCCGTCGCCGACGCCGAGATCGACGCCGCCAAGGTCGGGCTCGCCGGAGCCTCGACCGAGGTCGTCGACTTCGCCGACGCGCCGCCGCGCGAGAAGGGCCAGATCGTCAAGGACGAGGGCGACGGCGGCGTGAAGGTCGCCGAGTTCCTCGCGTCCAAGAAGTTCATCTGAGAGGCGGGGAAATGGCGGAGATTCTCGTCCTCGTCGACCATGTCGACGGAGAGGTCAAGAAGGTCACCTTCGAGCTGCTGACGCTCGCGCGCCGGCACGGCGACGCCGCGGCGGTATGGGTCGGCCCGGGCTACGAGGGCGCCAAGGACAAGCTCGCCGAGTACGGCGCGGCCAAGGTCTACGTCGCCGCCGACGAGGAGCTGACCTCCTACGTCGTCGCGCCGAAGGCCGAGCTGCTGGCGCAGCTCGTCGCCGACACGTCACCGGCCGCGGTCCTGGTGGCCGCGACGGGCGAGGGCAAGGAGATCGCGGGACGTCTCGCGGTCAAGACCGAGTCCGGCGTCCTCACCGACGTCGTCGACGTGGCGGACGGTTTCGTCGGCGAGCACTCGATCTTCGGTGGCGCGATCGTCTCGCACGCCAAGGTGTCGAAGGGCACGCCGATCATCGCGGTGCGCCCGAACTCCACCGCCCCCGAGGCCGCGCCGTCGACGCCGGCCGAGGAGCAGGTGTCGGTGACGCTGTCCGACGCGGCCAAGGCGGCCAAGGTCGTCGAGAAGGTCGTGCAGGAGAAGGGCGAGCGCCCGGAGCTGACCGAGGCCGCGATCGTGGTCTCCGGCGGCCGGGGTGTCGGCGGCGCCGACAACTTCAAGCTCATTGAGGAGCTGGCCGACTCGCTCGGCGCGGCCGTCGGCGCCTCGCGCGCCGCGACCGACGCCGGCTGGTACCCCCACACCTTCCAGGTGGGCCAGACCGGCAAGACGGTGTCGCCGCAGCTGTACGTCGCGGTCGGCATCTCCGGCGCCATCCAGCACCGGGCCGGCATGCAGACCTCCAAGACGATCGTCGCGATCAACAAGGACCCGGACGCGCCGATCTTCGAGCTGGTCGACTACGGCATCGTCGGCGACCTGTTCCAGGTCGCCCCGCAGCTCACCGAGGAGATCACCAAGCGCAAGTGACCTCGCGCGCGACGGCGCCCCGGCGGATCTCCCGCCGGGGCGTCGCCGTGCGGGGCGTCGCCGCGTTCAGGAAGCGTCAGCGCGCGGTCGCGGTCGTGGTCGGGGTCGCGACGGGCGCACCGGGCGCGGTGCGGGTGGGAAGAGACGCCCTGGGCGACGGCGTGCCCTGGTGCACCTGGCGGGTCGGGCCGACGAACAGCATGACCTGGCCCGGCGCCCACGGAGAGGCGTCGTGCACGAACCATCCCGGCTCGACCTTCTCCGGCGGCACGCCGTTCTGGTACGGCCGGTTGTCGCCGTTGGCCGCCTCGTACCGGTACTGCGGCACGGTGACGTGCCGCTTCTTCAGCATCGCCAGGACCTCGGCGACCGTGCGGCCGCGGTAGGCCAGCCCGTGCATCACCTCACCGGGCGCGTCGGCGAAAGTGGTGGAGTCGTAGTGCTCGCCGGGCCGGGCCGCCCGGCCGAACACGACCGTCGCGTGTTCCTTGTAGCCGATCGGGATCTTCACGCCGACCGGGCACTCGGCGCCGCCGCCACCGGTGACGCACTTGCCCCGCGCGGTGATGTCCTTGATCCCACCCTCCGACATCACCACCGTTCCGACGATGGACGGCGACACGGGGACGAGTCTCAGGTCGATGTTCATCCCATGCGCGGCGAACTCCTTGCGGTACCGCGCCGGATCGGCGAGCGGGTCCTTGACCTTGACGACCAGGTACCGGCCCTGGGTGGAGAAGGTCAGCGCCGCGAGCTGGACCTTCGGCGAGACGCTCTGCGGCGCGTGTGACGCCTGCTCGCCCGGGTGCGGTGAACCGGACAGCACGGACGCGGCGACGACGGACGCGGCGATCCCCGCAGCGGCCAGCGGCAGACCGATGATCAGGCCCCGGCGGCGCCGTGCCGCCGCTCTCTCCGGCGCGGCGGTGGACGTGATCCGCTCTGCCAGGTCGTTCTTGGTCCCCGGGCTCACCATGTGGGCCGCCTCCTCGTCCGTGATGGGCGCGAGGCGTCCGATCAGCTCCTTGTGGTTCATACGTGTTCCTTCTTCGCGAAGCGAGCGCGGTGGCGGTGGGTCTCCGCGCTGGTCTCCCGGGACTCCCCGGCCCTCCGGTCCGCCAGTGCGCGGGCGAACCGCTTACGCGCGCGGTGCAGCCGGATCCGTACGGCGTTGCGCGAGCAGCCGAGGACCGTCGCGATCTGCCCGGCGTCCAGGTCCTCCCAGCCGACGAGGGACAGCAGCTCCCGGTCGTCCTCGGACAGGCCGCGGAACGCCTCCGCGACGGCGCCGGACGACTCGCGGTCCTCGGCCGGCGGGGCGGCGGCTCCGAGTTCGGCCCGCAACCGGTCGCCGAGAGCGGTGCGCCGCCGCTCCCCGCGGCGGTGGTTGGCGAGAACCCGCCTCGCCACGCCGTACAGCCAGGGACGCGCCCCGTCCCCGGCGGGCACGTCGTCGAGCCGCCGCCAGGCGATCAGGAAGGTCTCGGCGAGGATGTCCGCGGCGTCGTGCCCGTTCTCGGTGCGGCGCATGACGTAGCCGAGAACGGGGTCGTGACAGGCCGCGTAGATCTCCGCGAATCTTCGCTTCCTGTGGTCGAGAGGTTCCAAGCCTCTCTCCTTCCGCTCGGGTACCGGCCCGCGCAGTGCGTGCGCTCACCCCGGACCTGTCCGGCCGCCCCCGTAACATTTCGCGGAATGATCACTTATGTCCGGGCAGTTCGCCGCTCCTGGGCGGAACCGCGATGGGATCCGTACCGGCTCGCGGGCGCCTTCCTCCTCGCGTACGCGGCGTTGTCGCTCGCGCGGTATCGCCGCATGGCGACGCTGTCCTGGGACCTGGGGATCTTCGAGCAGGCCGTCCGCGGCTACGCGCACCTGCGCGCCCCGATCGTGGACATCAAGGCCCCCGGCGCGAACATCCTCGGCGATCACTTCAGCCCGATCATCGCGCTGCTCGCCCCGTTCTACCGGATCTTCCCGACGCCGGTCACCCTGCTCGTCGTCCAGGCGGCGCTGTTCGCGTCCGCCGCCATCCCGATCACCCGGGTCGCGGCGCGCCTTCTCGGGCGCGGGCGGGGCCTGGCGATCGGCGTCGCCTACGGGCTGTCCTGGGGCGTCCAGCGCGCGATCGAGTTCGACTTCCACGAAATCGCGTTCGCCATGCCGCTGCTCGCCCTGTCGCTGGAGGCGACCCTGCGCGGGCGGTGGTGGGCGGCGATGGCGTGGGCGCTCCCGCTCGTCCTCGTCAAGGAGGACATGGGTCTGACGGCCGCGGCGGTCGGCCTCGTCGTCGCCCTGCGGGCGCGGCGGGACCCCGCCGCCTCCCGGGTCCTCCCGTGCGCGGTCGCGCTCGTCGCGTTCGGGGTGGCGTGCACCGTCCTCGCCCTCCTGGTGATGATCCCGGCGTTCAACCACGGCGGCGACTACGGGTACTGGCAGAAGCTGACCGGCCATGGCGTGTCCGGCGCCCGCCACGTGCCGCCCGGCATCGCGGTCCGCGCCGTGCTGTGGATCCTGGTGCCCACCAGCGGCCTGTACGCGCTGCGGTCCCCGCTCCTCCTCGTCGCGGTGCCGACGATCGGCTGGCGCCTGGCCTCGAAGGACGCCCACTACTGGGGTCTGGACTGGCACTACAGCGCCGTGCTGATGCCGGTCGTCCTCCTCGCGCTCGTGGACGCGGTCGCGTGGACCCGGGCGCGTACGGACGGGCCGCGCTGGGCACGGGAGTACGCGGCCCGGCTCCCGGCCGCGGTGGCGGTCGCCGCGCTCGCGCTCACGACGACCCTTCCGCTGGGAGCGCTCCTGCACTGGGGGACGTACCGGGTCGACGCCCGGACCGTCGCCGTGAAGAGGCTGCTCCGGAAGATCCCGGACGGCGCGACCGTCGAGAGCGACATTCTGCCGATCAGCCGGTTGACCCGCCGCACGACGGTCTACTGGATCGGCGCCGCCAAGGGCGTCACCCCGGACTACTTCACGTTCCGGCTGCGGTCGCCGGACGACGGGGATCCGCTCGGTTTCGCGCACCACCTCCATCCCAACGCGAACTACCACGAGGTCGCCCGGGCCGGCGGCTACATCCTCCTGGCCCGGGACGGGGAGAGCCCGGCCGCCTGGACAGGGTCGTGAAACGCCGGACGACGTGCCGGATCAGGTCGACCAGACGCTGATCCGCGCGTACGGCGTCCGCTGAAGAGCGACGAATTCTGACGTTTCGGTTGACGCGGACTGACGGGTCGGAGCACTCTTCCCCGAGTCGATTTGATCTTGGGGGAACCGTCGAATGTCCAACCGACGTCGCGCGATAGGGGCGGGGGCCGCCCTCGTGGCGGCCGTCGCCGCCGGCGCCGTCTATGTCCAGCAGTCCTCGTCCTCGTCGTCGGCGGGTCTGCAGTCCTCGTCCTCGCCGACGCGGCAGGCGGCGTTCGCCGCCGCGGCGAAGCGGTACGAGGTGCCGGAGAGCGTCCTGCTCGGCGTGTCGTACCTGGAGTCGCGCTGGGACGCCAACGACGGCCTGCCGAGCGTGAGTGGCGGGTACGGCCCGATGCACCTGACCCAGGTCGCCGCCGCCTCGGAGCCCCAGACCCTGCCGGAGGCGGCCGAACTGACCGGCGTCGACGCGGCGAAGCTGCGCACCGACCCGGCCGCCAATATCGCGGGCGGTGCGGCGCTGCTGGCGAAGTACCAGCGCGACGCGCACAGGCCGCTCGGCGTCGACCCGGCGCAGTGGTACGCCGCCGTCACCCGCTACGGCGGGAGCGCCTGGTTCGCCGACGAGGTCTTCTCGGTGATCCGCTCCGGCGAGACCCGGACCACGGACGACGGCCAGCGGGTCACGCTCGCCGCCGACCCGAAGGCCGCCCCGGCGGCCTCCCAGGGCGTGAGCGCCACGGCTGCGGCCACCGACTGCCCGGCGAGCCTGAAGTGCGAGTGGATTCCGGCGCCCTACAAGCAACTGGACTCGAAGGACCCCAGCAAGTACGGCAACCACGAGACGGCGAACCGGCCCGCCCAGCAGAAGATCGACTACATCGTCATCCACGACACCGAGTCGTCGTACGCGTCGGCGGTGAAGTCGGTGCAGGACCCGACCTACCTGGCGTGGCACTTCACGATCCGGTCGAAGGACGGGCACGTCGCCCAGCACGTGCGGGTCAAGGACGTCCCCCGGCACGCCGGGAACTGGTACGTCAACTCCAAGTCGATCGGCATCGAGCACGAGGGCTACGTCGCCAAGGGCACGTGGTTCACCGAGGCGATGTACCGCGCCTCGGCGAAGCTGGTCGCCCACCTGGCCGCGACCTACGGCGTCCCGCTGGACCGGGGGCACATCCTCGGCCATGACAACGTGCCCGGCCGGGCCATGAGCGCCGTCTCCGAGATGCACCAGGACCCGGGCCCGTACTGGGACTGGGCGCACTACTTCGCCCTGCTCGGCAAGCCGCTGAAGGGCGCGGCCACGTTCCAGAGCCGGGTGATGATTCTGCCGGACTATGCCAAGAACACGTGGGCCTACACCGGCTGTGACTCCGCCCACCCCACGGCGAAGTGCCCGTCGCACGGCGGCGCGTCGATCATTCTGCGCTCCGCGCCGAGCAAGACCGCCCCGCTGGTCAAGGACGTCGGCGCGCACCCCGGCAGCGGCAAGGCGACGATGAGCGTCTACGACCACTCCGCGCGGGCGTCGACCGGCCAGATCTACGCGGTCGCCGAGAAGAAGGGGGGCTGGACGGCGATCTGGTACCTCGGGCAGAAGGCGTGGTTCTACAACTCCAAGGCCCTTCGGAGGGCCGTCGCCGCGCCGGGGCAGATCGTCACCCTGAAGAAGGGTGCGCGGATCTGGGGCATGGCCTACCCGGCGAAGCTCTCCGTCACTCCGCCGGCGGACCGGGTCGCCGAGCCGCTGAAGTACACGGTCGCCGCTGGACAGAAGTACGCCCTCCTCGGCACCGAGACCGGGGAGTACTTCCACTCCGTCACCTACGACAGCGCCAAGCACGTGGTGTACAAGGACGCGACGAAGTACTACGAGATCCAGTTCGGTCACCGCGCCTACTTCGTCAAGGCCGGTGACGTGACCGTCTCCACCGTCAGCTGATCGGCACGCACCGCCGTGACCTCCGGATCGGGAGGTCACGGCGGTGTCGTGTCACCGGCGCCTGGTGGGCGTCCCCGCGCTCTCGTGCCAGAGGCGGTCGAGGGCGGTGACGACGTAGACGTACGCCCCGCCCGGCTCGGCGGTGCCGTCGGTGAAGGACGTACCGCCGGTCACGGCGATCCGGTGGGCCTCGTCGAGGCCGCACCCGGTGGCCGGGCCGTCGAACCGGTAGACGGCGTACCGCACGGCCCCGCGGACCGGGCGCCAGGCGACCACGGAGCCCTCGACCGTGGGCCGCGGCCGGTGCGGAGCGTGGCCGCCGAGCCGCGGCATGAGCGGCACCAGCGCCGGGCGGGCGTAGTGGTCGGCGACCATCCGGCTCACCGCGCCGAGCCGGTCGGCGTCCATGTCCTTGGCACTGAAGTGGATGTCCCCGGCCACCTGCGGATACGCCCGGTTGAAGGCGAGGTGCCGGGACAGCTCGGCCGGGTCCTGCCACGGCGCGGCCTGCCCGGCGGCGCCCTGCCGGTAGTCGGCCTGGCCGATGTAGAGCTGCACGCCGGTGCCGTCGACCTGGCGGGCCCACCAGGGGACGAGCTTGGCGTAGTCGGCGACGGTGAACCCGATGTACCAGTAGATCTGCGGGGCGAGGTAGTCGATCCACCGCTTCTTCACCCAGCCGCGGGTGTCGGCCGAGATCGCGGTGTAGGACTCCAGGCCGTTCGTGTCCGAGCCGGCGGGGTCGGAGCTCTTGTTGCGCCAGATGCCGAACGGGCTGACCCCGAACTTCACCCACGGCTTGAGGGCGTGGATCCGGCGGTCCATCTCCTGGATCAGCAGGTCGATGTTGTGCCGCCGCCACGCGGCCTTGTCGGTGAACCCGGAGCCGTACTTGGCGAACGTCGCGTCGTCGGGGAAGTCCGCGGTGCCGCTCGGGTAGGGGTAGAAGTAGTCGTCGAAGTGGACGCCGTCGATGTCGTAGCGGCGTACCGCGTCGAGCATCGCCCGCTCCACGAAGTGACGGACGTCGGGGATGCCGGGGTCGTAGTAGAGCTTGCCGGCGTAAGGGTGCGTCCAGTCGGGATGGCGGCGGGCCGGGTGGTTCGGTGACAGCGAGCTCGGGTCGGCCTTCATCGACACCCGGTAGGGGTTCATCCAGGCGTGGAACTCCAGGCCGCGCGCGTGCGCCTCCCGCACGAGGAAGGCGAGGGGGTCGTACCCCGGATTCTTGCCCTGGGTGCCGGTCAGGTACTGGGACCACGGCTCGTACGGCGAGGGCCAGAACGCGTCGGCGGTCGGCCGTACCTGCACGAACACCGCGTTCAGGTGGCGGGCCACGGCGTTGTCCAGCAGGCGGACGTACTCCGCCTGCTGCCGGGCGACGGACAGGCCGGGCGCGGACGGCCAGTCGATGTTGGTGACGGAGGCGATCCACACGCCTCGCAACTGGCGGTTCGCGGTGGCCGGGGCGGGGCAGGAGGTCGTGGTCCGGGCGGTGGCGGGGGTGGTCAGCGGCCCGGCGGCGAGTGCGCCGCCGAGCAGCGCGGCGGTGGTGAGAGACAGGACGCGGCGAAGGATCATGTAGCTCTCCTCAGGCTCTGGAAGAGAACTTACGATCTTCAGCTATCTGATGTAAATCATTCACCGCGTCCTGTCTCGGCGAGTCCGCGCGCCGGTCAGGCCGCCAGGCGGACCTTCTCGGGCTCCGCGTCCGGCTCGGTCGCCACGACCATGAAGCGGCGTGCCGGGACGAACCGGGCGCTGGCCGCGATCAGCAGCGCCAGCACGACCGCCAGGCCGAGCCCGACCCGCAGCGAGGCGGCGTCCGCCAGGAAGCCGATCACCACGGGTCCCAGGATGAGGCCGCCGTAGCCCATCGCGCCGACCTGGCCGACCGCCGCGGCGGACCGGCCGGGCACCACCGAGCCGGCCACCGAGATCGTCGTCGGCACCACGGTGCAGACCATCAGTCCGGCCAGCCCGAACCCGACGAGCGCGAACGGCGTCGCCGGGGCGAGGACGACGATCGAGACGGCGGCCGCCGTGCCCAGCCCCGCGTACGTCAGCATCCGGCGGGTGCCCAGCCGGGCGCGGACGCGGTCGCCGACGAGCCGGCCGCCGAGCATGGCGGCCTCGAACAGCGGGTAGGCCAGGGCGGCCACCGACTGCGTGGCGCCGAGCTCCCGGTTGAGGAACAGCCCGCTCCAGTCCGCGATCGTGCCCTCCATCATGAAGGCGACGAACGCCAGCGCGCCGATGAGGTAGACGACGAGCGGCAGCCGCGCGCGGCTCCGGCCGCTCGCCGCGGGCGCCCGGTCGTCGATGTACGTACGGCCCAGGACGATCGTCAGGGGGAGGGCGATGATCGCCCCGCCGATGAGGGTCTCGCCGAACGACAGCCCGGCCGAGGCGCTGAAGGAGCCGATCAGACCCCCGGAGATGCCGCCGGCGCACCAACCGGCGTGCATGCTGTTCATGACCGGCCGGCCGTAGGACCGTTCCACGGCGCTGCCCTGGGCGTTCATCCCGATGTCGGTCAGCCCGAACGTCATGCCGAACAGCGCGACGGCGACGTAGAGCAGCGGCCGGGTGGGCGCCAGCCCGACCAGCGCCACGCTGACCGCCGTCAGCGGCGCGGCGACCCGCAGGACCGCGGTACCGCCCAGCCGCGCCATGACGCCCCGCAGCCCCTGCATCGCGATGATCGCGCCGATCCCCCAGACGAGGATGGCCATCCCGACGTCGCCTTCCCTCATCCCGAACTTGTCCGCGAGGGCCGGCGTCCGTGACACCCAGACTCCGCAGAGCATGCCGGCCAGGGCGAACGTCAGCACGGTGCCCAGGCGGGCCCGGACGAGGACGCGAGACGTCATGATTTCACCTCTCTCTGTTTGCCGTGGTGCGCACGGAAAGGACCGGCACCCCTCGATGGGCGCCGGTGTGGTCGTTCGTGGTCGGTCGGCCGCTAGAGCGAGCCGAGCAGCCGTTCGCGCAGCGTCTCCAGCTGCGCCTCGTCATAGAGGCCGGGGTCGTGCATCACGACCTCCCAGAGCCCCTCTGCCGCCAGCCGCGCGATCTGCGCGGCGATCGGATCCGGGTCGTCGGCCGGATCCCGGTCGTGCCAGCGGTGCATCGCCTCGCGGATCTGGGCGAGCAGGGCCGGGTCGGCCGCCGCCGCGCTGACCGTCGCCCATCGTCGCAGCAGCCGCGACTGGTCGCGGTCCATGACGACGGCGAAGTTCGCCTCGACGAAGGCGCGGGTGTACGCCCCGGGGCCACCGGTCTCGTACGAGGCGATCAGCGCGTCGAACTCCTCGATCAGCCGCTCCACCAGCCCTCTGATCAGGGCTTCCTTGTTGGGGAAGTGGTAGAGCAGCCCGCCCTTGCTGACCTGGGCGCGCTCGGCGACCGCGGACAGCGTGAGCGCCTGGGTGCCCTGCTCGCACAGCAGGGCCTCGGCGGCATCGAGGAGGGCATCTCGTTTCATGACAGTCCTACTATACCGTCCGGACGGTACAGTTATTCCCGATGACGGACAGACCCGGCGATAAGTGACGCGATGCCCCGCGCCGCGCCGTCGTCCAGCGGAGCGGTGCGGAACAACAGGCGGTACCAGAGCACGCCGTACACCACGTCGTGCAGCAGGCCCAGATCCGCCTCGGCGGGGATCTCGCCGCGCGCCACGGCCTGCTTCAGCACCGTGTTCAGGGCGGCCCGGCGGCCGGCGAGGAAGCGGTCGCGGAAGGCGTCGGCGAACTCCGGGTCGAGCAGCGACTGGGCCAGCAGGCCCTTCAGCACCGGCCCCTCCGACTCCTGCATCCCGAACGTACGGCGGAGGAATGCGCTCAGGTCGGCTTCGAGGTCGCCCTGGTCGGGGATCGGGATGCCCTCCGACGCCACGTTGAGCAGTGAGTCCAGCGCGACGTCCGCCTTGGACCGCCACCACCGGTAGATCGTCTGCTTGCCGACCCCCGCCCGCGCCGCGATCCCCTCCATCGTCAGCCCCCCGTAGCCGCGCTCGAGGAGTTCGTCGTGCGTCGCCTTGAGGATCGCCAGCCGGGCCGCCTCGCTGCGCGGGCGGCCGGGACGTCGCGTGCCGTCGACCATGCCCCCACTTTACAAGACGGCCCGTCTCGGAATATATTTCGAGACGAAGCGTCTAGAAACTTGGAGACATGATGCGCGTAGTCGTGCTGGGCGGTACGTCGGGCGTCGGACTGGCGATCGCCGAGAGCTGTGCCGCGAACGGTGACGAGGTGCTCGTGACCGGGCGCGACCCGGAGAAGCTGAAGGTGGCCGCGGCGAAGGTCGCCGTCGCGGAGGCCGTGGACGGGCGGTCGGCGGAGGACGTCCGGGCGTTCTTCGGGCGGCACGGCCGGTTCGACCACCTGGTGCTCGCGCTGAGCGGGGCGAGCGGCGCGGGCGCCCTGCGGGACCTGAAGATGGACGACCTGCGGGCCGGTTTCGAGGGCAAGTTCTTCCCGCACCTCACCGCGGCGCAGGCGGCCCTCGACACGATCGCCGAGGACGGGTCGATCACGTTCATCACCGCCGCCAGCGCCCAGGGCTCGATGCCCGGCACGGCGGGCCTGGCGGCGGTCAACGGAGCACTGGAGCGGGCCGTGCCGCCGCTGGCCGCCGAGCTCGCGCCGATCCGCGTCAACGCGGTCTCGCCCGGTGTGATCGACACACCCTGGTGGTCCTTCCTGCCCGAGGAGCAGCGGCGTGAGCGGTTCGCCGCCTACGCCGAGCAGACGCCCGTCCGCCGGGTCGGCCGCCCCGAGGACGTCGCCGACGCGGTCCGCTATCTCATGGGCGCCGGCTTCGTCACGGGCAGGGTCCTCACCTGCGACGGCGGCCTGAGCCTCTGACCGCTGCGGCGCCGCCTCCGTACGGCGCCCGTCCGCGCCGCCACCGTACGGCGTCCGTCCGCGCCGCTGTCCCGGGCGTCCGGCCCCACCGCCGTGGCCCGCCGACGGCGGCGCGGATAGGCTGATGGCGCGATGGTGTACCTAGATCACGCGGCGACCACGCCGATGCTGCCCGAGGCGATCGAGGCGATGACCGCGGAGCTCGCGCGCATCGGCAACCCCTCCTCGCTGCACGCCTCCGGCCGCCGCGCCCGGCGCGTCGTCGAGGAGTCGCGCGAGATCATCGCCGAGTCGCTGGGCGCCCGGCCCAGCGAGGTGGTCTTCACCAGTGGCGGCACCGAGGCCGACAACCTCGCGCTCAAAGGGATCTTCTGGACCCGCCGGAGCGCCGATCCGACCCGGACCCGGGTGCTGGTCAGCGCGATCGAGCACCACGCCGTGCTCGACTCGGCACAGTGGCTGGCCGACCGCGAGGGGGCGAGCGTCGAGCACCTGGCCGTCGACGCCGACGGCCGGGTCCGGCCCGACACCCTGCGCGCCGCCATCGACCGCGACCCCGGCACGGTGGCGGTCGTCAGCGTCATGTGGGCCAACAACGAGATCGGCACGGTGCAGCCGATCGCCGAGCTCGCCGCGATCGCCCACGAGCACGGCATTCCGTTCCACACCGACGCCGTTCAGGCGGTAGCGCAGCTCCCCATCACGTTCGGCACGGACGCGATGACCGTCACCGGACACAAGATCGGTGGGCCGGTCGGCGCCGGCGCCCTGCTGCTCGCCAAGGGCCTGGACCCCGTTCCCGTCCTGCACGGCGGCGGCCAGGAACGCGACGTACGGTCCGGCACCCTCGACGCCGCCGCCATCGCCGGCTTCGCCGCCGCGATGCGCGTCGCCGTCTCCCGGCGGACCGCCGAGGCGAAGCGCCTGGCCCGGCTCCGCGACGACCTCATCGAGCGCGTCCGCGCGGCCGTGCCCGACGTCGTCCTCAACGGCGACCCCGAGAACCGGCTCCCCGGCAACGCCCACCTGTCCTTCCCCGGCTGCGAGGGCGACGCCCTGCTGATGCTGCTCGACGCCCGGGAAGTCGAGTGCTCGACCGGCTCGGCGTGCTCGGCCGGCGTCGCCGAACCCAGCCACGTGCTCCTCGCGATGGGCGCCGACCTGCCGCGGGCACGGGGCTCGCTGCGGTTCTCCCTCGGCCACACGAGCACGCAGGCCGACATCGACGCCGTCGCCGACGTCATCGGCCCCGTCGTCGAGCGCGCCCGCCGCGCCGGCGCCGCCTGACCGCGCCCGAGTGCCCGGCGCGGTCTCACGCGGCCTGCCGTCAGCCCGCGGGCCAGCCGCACTCCGAACAGAACTTCGCGTCGCCGAGCTGGTTGCCGCAGTTCGTGCAGTACTTCTTCAGCGCCGTCGGCGCGGCGGCCTGGGGCGTGCCGCAGTTCCGGCAGAACTTCCCGCCGCCCGACTCCTGGTGACAGCTGTGGCACAGCCCCGTCGCCTGCTCCTGGTATCCGACGCCCTTCGTCCAGTCCTGCGCCGCGATCTTGCCCCGAAGCTGGTCGACCTGGGCCGCCGCCTGCATCCCCGCGATCTCCTGATCGAGCCGCGGCGCGCACGTCGTGCAGAGCCCGCGCTCGGCGTTCCAGCAGATCTGGTTGCAGACCCACTGCCCGCAGCGGTGGCACTGGGTGAAGTTCGGCTTCATCTGTTCCACGGCCTTGGCGAGCGCCTTGTCCCGCGTCGACCCGCGTACGCCGCTCCGCAGCCACTGGGCGTCGAAGCCCAGGTTGGACGCCTTGTTGCCGACCTCACCGCCGAGCAGGTCACCGCCCATCTGCAGCAGCCGTCCGCCGAAGCCGGTCACGGAATGCTGGAACGGCGAGGTGTAGCCGTTGCCGCAGCGCCCGCAGAAGAATTCGAACTGGTAGCCCTCGTTCGTCGAACGGTCCTGGTAGTTGTCGGTGAAGAACACCATGTCGGCCATGCGCGCCCCCTTTACGCCAGATCCCCCGGGTGGATTCTGACTTACTGGGACGCACCCGCCTACGCTCGCGTACGCGGCCGGAGATGGCCGGATGCGGCCAGAACCTTACGGCTGGTACGGCTCCAGGACCTCCCACGCCGGATCCGGCTGGGACGAGACCTTGGCCCGGCCCTCCGACCAGGCCGCCGCGAGCTGGTCGAGCTCGGCGACCGCGCCGGACTCCGGGTCGACGTACAGGTGGAACACCCGCCGCCCGTCGCCGCTCTCGTGCGCGGCCAGCAGGACACGCTCGCCCATCGCCTCGATCGACTTCTCGAAGTCCCGGAGCGCCGACGCCGACGGCTCGACCGGGAGCCGGTCCGGATTCGCGTTCGCGTACGGCAGCGCCACCGCGACGTACAGGTCGCACAGCGGGTGGTCCTGCCGGTGCAGCGGGAAGCGCACGGCCACCCGCGCCGCGTGGCCCAGCGGGGTGCGGCCCTCACCGGTCAGCCACGCCGGGTCGCCGAACGGCGCCGCGACCTGCTCGACCACCGCGGACAGCATCGACGGCGGCAGCGCGTCCATCGGCTCATCGGTCACCACCGTGACGTCGCCGGTCCACCGGGCGACGTCGTCCTCGCCCAGCGCCCAGTCCAGCACGCGGTACGTGAGGGCGAGCTGCGTCTCCTCCGGTACGAACAGGAAGTCCGGGTGGTACGCGGTGATGTCGACGCGGGCCCGCCGGGCGTCCGCGCGCAGGCCCATACGCACATAGCTCAGGTCGAACTCGTGGTCTTCGAGCTGGAGCTTGCCCTCCAGCATGGCCGGATCGGCGGACCGCGCCGGGCGGTACTGCCAGCCGTCGTCGGGCGCCGCCCGGAACCAGCGCTCGGCGAGCCCGCGCAGCTCGCCGACCCCGCCGCCGCTCACCGTCAGGCTCGGCCCCGGCCCGATCTCCCACTCCAGGTCGGGGTGCATCGCCTCGACGTGCGCGCTGATCTGCTCGGCGAGTGCCTCGGGGACGCCGTCGTCCAGCCGTTCCCGGGCCTCCGGCCACCACTCCCAGAACCGGGTGATGGCGGCGTTGGGCGAAGGCGTACCTGGAGAGCGTCGGAAGATTCCCATGGTGCGGCCAATCGTACGGCCGACAATGACCTCTCCAGCCTAATCACGCCCGATTCCGCACCCAGATCTTGCCCGTTCTCACCTACGCCCGATCACCGAAGGTGACCATTCGTGTCCGGGACGCTCGGGGACCGTCGGCTGAGCGGTGGGTGGGGGTGAGCGCGTACCCTCGTGTAGGTCATGACTCTTCGCGTACTCGCCGCCATGTCGGGCGGTGTCGACTCCGCCGTGGCCGCCGCTCGTGCCGCCGAGGCCGGTCACGAGGTGACCGGCGTGCACCTCGCGCTCTCGTCCAATCCGCAGTCGTACCGCACCGGCGCGCGGGGGTGCTGCACGCTCGAGGACGCCCGTGACGCCCGCCGGGCGGCCGACGTGATCGGCATTCCCTTCTATGTGTGGGACATGGCCGAGCGGTTCGACCGCGACGTCGTCCAGGACTTCGTCGCCGAGTACGCCGCGGGCCGTACGCCCAACCCGTGCCTGCGCTGCAACGAGAAGATCAAGTTCCAGGCGCTGCTGGACAAGGCGCTCGCGCTCGGGTTCGACGCGGTCTGCACCGGTCACCACGCCCGGCTGGCCGACGGGGTGCTGCGGCGCAGCGTCGACCTCGGCAAGGACCAGTCGTACGTCCTGGCCGTCTGCACGCGCGAGCAGTTGGCGCACGCCATGTTCCCGCTCGGCGACACGACCAAGGCGGAGGTGCGCCGGGAGGCCGAGCGGCGCGGACTGGCGGTCGCCGACAAGCCGGACAGCCACGACATCTGCTTCATCGCCGACGGCGACACCCAGCGCTTCCTGGCCGACCGGCTCGGCGCGGAGAAGGGGCAGATCGTGGACGCGTCGGGGGAGGTCCTCGGCGAGCACGACGGTGCGTACGCCTACACGATCGGCCAGCGTAAGGGGCTGCGGCTCGGCCGTCCGGCACCCGACGGCCGGCCGCGCTACGTCCTGGACATCTCGCCGGTGACCAACACGGTGACGGTCGGGCCGCGCGAGGCCCTGGACGTCCACGAGATCCACGGCGAGCGTCCGGTCTGGCTGGGCGAGCCGCTCACCGCGCCGCAGGACTGCCGGGTGCAGTTGCGGGCGCACGGCGAGGTGTACGACTGTTCGGCGGTGCCGGACGGGGACGTGCTGCGGATCTCGCTGCGCACCCCGGCGCGCGGAGTGGCCAAGGGCCAGGCGGCCGTGCTGTACGACGGCGACCGGGTGCTCGGCTCCGCGACGATCGCGGCGACGTTCTCGGCGAGCACCGTTCAGGCCGGCGCCTGAGCGTTTCTCAGGTGCGCGGCCGGGCCGCCGCGACGATGCGCTCCAGCGCCGCGGCGTGGGCGGCGAACGCGGTGCGCCCCTGGTCGGTGAGCCGGATGAGGGTCCGGCGGGCGGTGCCCGAGCGTTCCTTGCGTACGGTGACGTAGCCGGCGTCCTGCAGCGCGGTGATCTGCTTGGACAGGGCGGAGTCGCTGGTGCCGATGGTCTCGCGGAGGAACCGGAACTCCACCCACTCGGCCGGGGCCAGGAGCGCCAGGATCGACAGCCTCGCCGGCACGTGGATGAACTCGTCGAAGCCTTCCTCCATCAGAGCTCCCGGCGCAGCGTCGCCTTCATCGCCCGATTCAACCACGGCGTCAGCACGGCCCACGTGAGTGCCATGCCGACCGCCCCGATGGTCGCGGGGTACGCGAAGTCCGCCAGCGCGGCGACGACGCGGAGTCCGATGAAGACGGCGAGCATGGCCGCGATCATGAGCAGCAGCAGTAGCCCGGACCTGTTCGTGTAGCGGGAGCGGCGCAGGCGGGCGCGGCGTGACCGGTTGGAGATCACGCCGAGCACGACGAGGAGTGCGATCGCGACGGCCTGGTAGGGCAGGGGGCCGGACACGTAATCGGGGATGGCGCCCGACACGCAGAGCAGGATGGCGGCGCTGAGGAGAAACCACCGGGGGACGGGGCCGAGAGCGGCGTCGGTGGTCTGGTCCTCGCGGTCCCGGATCTCGCGCAGAGCGTCTTCTGGAGTCATGCTTCCTCCCGTACGACTTACTTTCCTGTTGGGAAAGTACCACATACTTTCCCAACAGGAAAGTAGATGGTCGCAGGCACGCCCGGCCGTCGCGGCCGGGCCCTCTTCCTCGCTCCCGCGTACGAAAGGCTTCGCGACCGGTGGGCGCGTAGGCTCGGGAGAATGAGATTCGGTGTATCGACCTTCGTGACCGATGAGGGCATCGGACCGGCCGAGCTCGGCCGGGCACTGGAGGAGCGCGGGTTCGCGTCGCTGTACGTCGCCGAGCACACGCACATCCCGGTGAGCCGCGAGACGCCGTACCCGGGCGGCGGTGACCTGCCGCGCGTCTACTACCGCACGCTGGACCCGATCGTCGCGCTCACCGCGGCGGCCGTCGTGACCGAGCGGCTGACGCTGGGCACCGGCGTCGCGCTGATCCCGCAGCGCGACCCGATCGTGTTCGCCAAGGAGGTCGCCTCGCTGGACCTGGTCTCCGGCGGGCGCGCCGCGATCGGCATCGGCGGTGGCTGGAACCGCGAGGAGATGCGCCACCACGGCACCGATCCGAAGACCCGGATGGCGCTCATGCGCGAGCGGGTCCTCGCGATGAAGGAGATCTGGGCGAAGGACGAGGCGGAGTTCCACGGCGAGTACGTCGACTTCGACCCGACGTACTCCTGGCCGAAGCCGGTACGGACCCCGCCGATCCTCGTCGGCGGCTGGGGGCCGAAGACGTTCGACCGCGTCCTGGACTACGGCGACGGCTGGCTGCCCATCGCCGGGGACACCGACGCCCTCGCGAAGGGCGTGAAGGAACTGCGCGAGCGCGCCGGACGCCATGTGCCGGTCCACGTGTACGCCACGCCCGCCAAGCGGGAGGTCGTCGAGGGGCTGGTCGCCGCCGAGGTGGACGAGATCCTGCTGTTCCTGCCGACCAAGCCCGCCGACGAGACGCTGCGCCGCCTCGACAGGATGGCCGAGCTCATCGCCTGACGGTCACCCGAGCGCCCGGCGGAACCGGTCGCCGAGACCCGTCAGGCGCTCGACCGGCTCGTTCGCGAACACGAGCCGCAGGTACCGGTGCCCGCTGGGACCCCAGCCGTCCATGGGCGTGGCCGCGACCTTCGCCCGGTCGAACAGCCGCCGGGACAGGTCCGCCGGGCTCAGCCCCAGCGGCTCGGTGTCGATGAGCAGCGACCAGCCGCCCTGCGGCCGGACGACCGGGTACGCGGCGAGTTCGCGCAGCACCGTGTCGCAGCGCCGCCCCCACTCGGCCGTGGCGGCGGCCACGTCGGCGTCGGCGTCCGGCGCGTCCAGCGCGGCGGCGACGGCGTCCTGGGCGAGGCCGACCTGGCAGACGACGTTGGTCAGGCCGACCAGCCGGACGTCGGCGAGGATGTCGGCCGGGCCGACGACCCACCCGGCCCGCCAGCCGATCATCCGCAGTTCCTTAGAGGCGGACCCCACGGTGATGGTCCGCCGGGCCAGCCCCTCGTGGGACGCCGGATGGCTCGGCGGCCGGCCGTCGAACCGGATGCGCTCCATGGCCGCGTCGTAGATCAGCCAGGCGCCGTGACGCTCGCACGCGTCCGCGAGTGCCGCCCAGTGCCGGTCGTCGAGCACGAGGCCGGTCGGCATGGCCGGGCTCATCATCAGGACCGCCGCCGTCCGTGGGCCCACGGCCGCCGCGAGCCGCTCGGGGTCGACGGACCAGCCCTCCGCCGTTGCCTCGGCCGGGACGAAGCGCGTGACTCCGCCCGCGAGGCGCACCCGGTTCACCAATCCGGCGTAGACGGGGTCGCACAGCACGACCTCCTGCCCCGGCTCGACGGTGGCCAGCAGCGTGTTGAGGACGCCGTTCAGCCCGCCCGCCACGCTGACGCACTCGGTGGCCGGATCGTACGCGCGCCCGGCGATCCGGCCCACGTGCGCGGCGGCCGCCGCCCGGAGCGACCGGTGCCCTTGAAAGGGCAGATAGCTGTTGGCCGCGTCGTCGTCGACGGCCGCGCGGGTGACGCCGAGGGCGACGGCGGGCGGTCTGAGGTCGGTGTCGAGGTTCTCCAGCCGCAGGAACTCCGGGTCGGCGACGGCGTCGGCGGCGTCCCCGACGACGTCCACGCCGATCCCGGGGATGTCGCGGAGCCTGGTGACGGGCATGCACGGTCTCCGTTCGCTATGTCGGTACGGGCATACCACTATGCTGATACGTATGGACGTAGGGCAAGTGGTCGGCGGCAATTTGCGGAGGCTGCGCACCGCGGCGGGCATCTCCCTGGCGGATCTCGCGGCGGCCGGCGGGATCGGCAAGACGACGCTGCACGGCATCGAGCTGGGTCAGGCCAACCCGACGCTGAGCACGCTGTGGGCGCTGGCCACGGCGCTGAAGGTGCCGCTCGGCGAGCTGCTGGAGGCACCCGCCTCGGCCGTCGAGGTCGTACGGTCGGCGGACGACCGGCTGCGCGTCGAAGGCGACGCCGTCGGCGCCCGGCTGCTCCACCGCATCAGGATCCGCGGCACCGTCGAGGTGTACGACATCGAGGTCGCCGGCACCGAGCAGCACTCGGACGCCCACCTGCCCGGCGTGGAGGAGTGCCTCGTCGTGACGGAGGGGAGCGTCACCGCCGGCCCCGCCGACGCGGCCGCGGAGCTGGAGGCGGGCGACTCCATCCGCTTCGACGCGGCGAGCCCCCACGTGTACCAGGGAACCGGGACGCGCAACCGCGCCGTCCTGCTGATGCTGCATCCCGAACCCTGACCGGCGGCCGAACGTCACACCGTTCGCCGCGCCCGGGCGCGGCTGCACGGCCGGACGGCGGCCGGGGTTCCCCGATGGGCGGTGTGCCGACCCTCGCCGCCGTGATCCCGGCGGGCCTCGGCGTCGTCGCGCTACTGATCTTCCCGTACGCCCTGGTCATGTCGGGTCTCGGCCGGATGATCGACGGCTCGCACCGCACCGGCCTCGTCGTGCACGGATGGCAGTCCGTCGTGCTCGTCGTCGCGTACGGCCCGCTGGTCGCCTGGGGGCCGTTGCTCGGCCTGCTGACCGTGCACTACTACCGTCGCCGGAGGCGTGCGCCGCGCGTCACGGGCGAGCCGGCGTCGTGAAGCGCGCCCAGACGACCTTGCCGCCGTCGGCGCCGGGATGATGTCCCCAGGCGGTGGACAGCGCCTCGACGATGAACAGGCCGCGCCCGGTCTCGGCGACGAAGTCGGGTTGCCGAAGTTGCGGCCGTCCGGGTGCGTCGTCCCACACCTGGAGTTCCACGGTGTCCGTGCCCCAGCGCCACTCGATGAGGGCGTGGACCGCGCCGGCCCCGGCACGCAGTGCGTTGGTGACCAGCTCGGTGACGACCGTCTGCAGGTCGTCGGCGAGGCCGGTCAGGTCCCACCGGGCCAGCACCTTCGCCGACCACTCCCGCGCCTCGCCTGGCGCGGTCGGCCCGGGCGGCAACTGCCGGAAAGCGAAGATCCGTTCTTCCGCTGGAGGAACCCGCTCGGTCATGGTCGTGTCCGTCTTCTCGTCGGAGATCGTGCGCATCGCGCGCTCGTTCTGTAACAATGACCTCACTCTGAGTGACAAGGAAGATTCAAATCGACCTTCGAACCCCCCGGAGGCAGCGATGACCGCGGCCGAGAACCTCGACCCCAACGAGTCCCTCTGGAACGCCATCGCCTTTCACCTGCGCTACGAGCGCCAGAAGCGCGGAATGTCGCAGACCGAGGTCGGACACATCATCGGCGTCAACAAACACGGGGTTTCAAACGCCGAAGCGGGCCGCAACAAGCTCACCCGCATCCAGGCCGACCGCCTCGACAAGGCCTGGGACACGGGTGGCCTCTTCCCCCGCCTCCGCCGCTTCGCCCGCCTAATACTCCAGTGACATTTCGCGATCATGGTTCGGATCTGCGCTTGTAGTGGCAGTGGCGGGCCATGGCCTGGTGGCGTCGGCGCCAGTGTGACCAGCGCAGAACATCTGTGATGGAGCGGTGCCGGGTCAGCGTGAGTGCGGCGAGCAGTCGGCGGATCTCGGGCGGTGTCAGCGGGATGTGGTCCTGGTCGCTGGGTGGCTGGGCGGCGGCGATGGCCGCCAGCAGGGCCAGCGCGAGCATGGCCAGGGTGATGTGCCGGTGCCAGGCCGTCCAGCCGCGTACCTGGTAGTGGTCCAGGCCGACCTGGCCCTTGGCTGCTTGGAAGGACTCCTCAACCGCCCATCGAATTCCGGCGATCTTGACCAGGGCCATCAACGGCTGCGGGGTGGGCGCGTAGCAGCGGTAGAACGCCAGCTCGCCGGTGGTCAGATTGCGCCTGATCAACAGCCACCGATATCCGTGGGCGTGGCTTTCGTCGATCTGTGTCCAGGCCCAGGCGTACCAGCGGGGCCCTTTGGCGCCTTGACCGGCACGGTAGCGGTGCCAGTGCCGATCAGACACTCGCGTCGCGATCTCGGCCGCGCTCACCTGGGTGCCTTGGAGTTCGACCCGCCGGTTGCCCGCGATCGCCAGCACGTACCCCATCCGGTGATCTTCCAGGGCGATGCGCAGGCGCGGGTCTTGGCCGTAGACCTCATCCCCGCTCACCCAGCTGGCCGGCACCCCGGCCTCGATCGCGGCCAGGAGCATCTGGGTGGCCAGGGCGGGCTTGGTGGCGAAAGCCGCCTCGTCCGGGACGCCGGCGGCGTGGCAGCGGTCTGGGTCGGCCAGCCAGGTGTGCTCGGGCAGGTAAAGCCGCCGGTCCAGCAGTGCTCGGCCGCGCGGGGTGGCGTAGGCGCAGAACACGCCGATCTGGCAGTTTTCGATCCGGCCCGCGGTGCCGCTGTATTGCCGTTGCACCCCGGCCGAACCGGCGCCTTTCTTGACGAACCCGGTCTCGTCCACGATCAGCACACCGTCGGGACCGAGCCACTCGACGATGAAATCGCGGACGTCATCGCGGACGCCGTCGGCGTCCCAGCGGGCCGTGCGCAGCAGCCGCTGCAGGGCTTGTGGTCCGGTCAGCCCGGCATGTTCGGCCAGGTTCCAGCAGTTCTTGCGGTCGATGTCGGCCAGCAGCCCGCGCACGTAAGCACCGGCAGCGCGACGTGGCTCGACGCGGCCGAACCGGCCGGCGATCCGGGCCATCAGCTCGTTGAAGATGACCATCCAGCGGTCAGGGTCTACGCTGTGGCTCGCGGCCACCGCACGATCTTTCGTTGTCCTCACAAACTCCGAATGATCACGCGGTGGCCGTTGCCATGTGACCCCAACGCCTCAAGATCGCGAAGTGTCACTGGAGTACTAAGCCACAACCCCGACTGGCCGGCCCGCGTAGACCGATGCCAACGCGAGTCAGATCAGCTCAAGATCTTCCATAACAGCTTCATCCCGATCCCTTTTCAGACCGAGGATTACGCGCGAGGACTGCTGTCCGCGGGGCATGCGGCCGGGCTCGTGGAAGACCTTGACACGGCCCTTGCGCGGCGGCTGAAGCATCAGGCAGCGATCCTCCAGCGGCGGCCCGTACCTCCGCTGATCTGGGCGGTTCTCGACGAGGCCGCATTACGCCCGATGGGTGCCCCATCTGTCATGAAGGCGCAGTTCGAGCATTTGATCGAGTGCAGCGAACTATCGCACGTATCCCTCCGGATAGTCCCGCTGACGGCCGCGCCACATGTCGGTATCGATGGCTGGTTCACTTTCTTCGAGCTTCCGGGGCGGCACTTGGCCGCGTTCGCGGGAGCGACGCTGGATGTGGGACGAATGATCGACGAGCAGGCGGAGGCGGCCGCCGTGTCCGTCCGATTCGACCGGATCGCTGCCCAGGCGTTGAATGAGGACCAGACTCGTGACCTTCTGAAGAGGGCGGCTGAAGATCTATGACGGCATGGCGTAAGAGCAGCTACAGCACCGGCGCTGGGGGAACCACCGACTGCGTCGAAGTGACACGGCTCTCGAGCGAAGGTCCATGACCATATGGCGTAGAAGCAGCTAGACCACCGGAGGCTGAGGGGCAACCGAGTGCGTCGAGGTGGCATCGCTCCCGGCCCTTCCCGTAACGCCGAGAATTTTGGTGCCGCGAGCAACGGCGATCTGGGGCGTTGACGGCGGCCCCAGTTTCGCCACGTCCAAAAGTCTCGGAGAACCCGACCGCGACCGCCCGGGTTGCAGGATTTCGCCCCTTTCCCAAGGCGAACCGACCCCGTTTCACCGAACACTTGCACGCCCTCGAGCCCCCATGCCCGCGTCGAGGCCAGGCGCCAAAGGACCTTGCCGGCGCTCTTGACGGGCAAAAAGCGACGATACGGGCATCGAAACCGGCCACGCCGACGGCACGGTGGCGATGACTTCGCGGACGTCGGTGTCGGTCAGTCGTCGGCTTTGGTGAGGGAGCGGATCGAGGGGCGCAGGATCTCGACGATCTGATCCGGGTCGGCGTCGGCCAGAGGGTCGAGCTTGATCAGGTGCCGGCCGACGGCGAGGCCGATCAGGACCGCGCTGACCACGGCCGCGCGCAGGTCGGCCTGATCGTCGGGGATGGCCTCGCTGATCCGGTCCCGGTGGCCGCGGGACGCGGCCCGTACCTCGTGGGTGGCCTCGGGGTGGGTGAGCATCGACCGCAGGATGGCCAGCGACTCGACGGGTTCGTCCGCCAGTGAACTGCGGAGATGAGCGAGTAGTTGCTCGGCCACCTGGTCTGGCGTGCCGCCGGGAATCGGGGGAGTCCCGCCCTCGGTGACCCGCGCGAAGAGCTTCTCCTTGCTGCCGAAGTAGTGCATGACCAGGCCCGGGTCCACTTCGGCGGCCGTCGCCACGGCACGAATCGTGGTTCGGTCGTAGCCGGTCTCGGCGAACAGCCGGCGGGCCTGCGTCAAGATCCGGGCCTCGGTGTTGCGTCGCTGTTCGGCCCGGCTGCTCACACAAATCATTCTACGGCGGTTGAACAACAGGCCAGGCTCGTTCTACAGTCGTTGAACCAGTCGTTCAACGATCGTTCAATGGGAGGCTTGGCGTGAAAGATCCACTGGAGGTCCTGGAGCGGCGTCGGCGTCTGCTCGTCGCCGGCGACTTGGCGGAGTTCGCCGATCTCTTCGCGGAGGACGCGGTGCTGGAGATGCCGTTCGCGGTCGACGGCTTTCCGGCTCGGCTGGAGGGCCGGGAGACGATCCGGGAGTTCTCGGCGCGCGCCGACCGGATGCCGGTCGAGATCACCGACCTGCGTACCGTGCAGATCCATCGGACCTCGGACCCCGAGGTGGTGATCATCGAGCTGGTCACCGCCGCAAGGCTCACCACCACGGGGGAGACGTTCGAGGTGCCCTGCATCCAGGTCTTCCGGATCCGCGACGGCCGGATCGTCCTCTTCCGCGACTACGTGGGCGCGAACTCGCTCCCGGACCTGACCTCCACCTGAACCCGCTAGTGCGATGACGACGACGTTCGCCGGACGCGGCTGAGGTTCCCGTCGCTGTCTTGGGCCGGCGCCGTCGGCCGTGCGGACCATGGGAGTGGGTGGGAGCGAGCGAGTGGCCGGTCGTGTCCTTCGCAGCCGGGGGCGGGTTCGTCATCGGCCCTGTCACCTCAGCAGGGATTTGTCCCTGCTGACGTGGCGGCGTCGAGTCGCTTGGGGCAGGGGAGGGTTAGGCCGGGGTGCCACCGGACCAGGCGCACGTCTGTGGTCACCGCACTAGCTTGATCAGGAGTCGGGCGGCTCCGCCAGCCGCTCCAGCCGGGTCCAACCGGCCCAGCCACGCTCGCGCATCAGGTCCAGCATCCGCTGAGCCCGCGGGTCGGACTCGACGGCGAGTGCGTCCAGGAGGTCGAACGATAGATCGTCGTGCGCCATCTCGCCGAGGTTGATCTCGCCGGCGGCGTATGCCTGCTCGGCCATGGCGGCCATGATGTCGGCGGCTTCCCGCAGACGCGGGTCGTCGTCACCTTCGTCGCTTTCCACGAGCTCCGACAGGACCTCATAGAGCCGAACGAGTTGCGGGTCATCGAGCTGTGCGAGTTTCCCGGGCATGAACTCGCGGACGCGATCGGGCCAGCGAGCCACAACCAGGATCCACCCGTCCCGCTCAGCCTCCACCATCCGCTCTGACACCCCGATCTCTCGAAGCCGATCGAGATAGAAGACCACCTCTGGTGGGAGCGCCAGACTGTCTCCGGCAGCGAGCTGCGCGACCTGCCTGCGGCTGGTCTCAAGCCGTTCGATCTCGTCGCGCAGGTGGCTGTCGATCCTTCGGACCGCTTCGGCGAAGGTCGAGGCGTCGGCTTCGAGCATCTGACCGATCTGAGATAGCGGCACGCCGGCGTTGGCGAGGGTGCGGATCTTGATGAGGGCCACGACGGCCTTCGCGCCATACCGCCGGTAACCCGAAGCGTCCCGCTCCGGCTCGGGCAGTAGGCCGATCTGGTGATAGTGCCGCACCGCCCGCGTCGTGACGCCGGCATACGCCGCCAGTTGACCGATCGTCAGCATGCCGTGATCCTGCCTCGACTCGCCCAGACCCGGTCGACGCCGGCTCAGGAGATCCTGCGACGGTAGGAGATGCCGGCGACGATGTAGGCGACGGCGAGGATGCCGACGCACCAGGCGAGGGCGGTCCAGATGTCCGCGCCGACCGGATGCCGGCCGAACAGGTCGCGGAGCGTGTTCACGATCGGCGTGACCGGCTGGTGGTCGGCGAACCAGCGCACCGGGCCGGGCATCGTGTCGGTGGGCACGAACGCGGAACTGATGAACGGCAGGAAGATGAGCGGGTAGGAGAAGGCGCTCGCACCGGACACGCTGCTCGCGGTGAGGCCCGGGATGACGGCGATCCACGTCAGCGCGAGGGTGAACAGGATCAGGATGCCGACGACCGCGAGCCAGGCTCCCACGTTCGCACCGGTGCGGAAGCCCATGAGGAAGGCGACGCCGACGACGATCGCGAGCGAGATGAGGTTGGCGATCAGAGAGGTCAGCACGTGCGCCCACAGCACGCCGGAGCGGACGATCGGCATGGACTGGAAGCGCTCGAAGATGCCGGCCTGCATGTCCGTGAAGAGTCGGAACGCGGTGTAGGAGATGCCCGACGAGATCGTGATGAGCAGGATGCCGGGCAGCATGTAGGACACGTAGGTGCCCGACCCGTGTCGGATCGCGCCGCCGAACACGTAGACGAACATCAGCATCATGGCCACCGGGACGATCGCGGTGGTGATGATGGTGTCCACGCTGCGAGTGACGTGCTTGAGGGAACGCCCGGTGAGGACGGCGGTGTCGCCGAAGAAGTGCGTGGTCATCGTTCTTCCTTCGCCTTCGACGGGGCCTTGCGGTCTTTGTCACTCTTATCGGCGATGACGTTCTCGTCGTTCTTCCAGTTCTCGCCGACAACGGCGAAGAAGACATCCTCCAAAGTGGGCTGCTTCTCGACGTATTCGACCTTGGCGGGCGGCAGGAGCCTCCTCAGCTCGTCCAGGGTGCCGTTGACGATGATCCGGCCCTTGTGCAGGATCGCGATCCAGTCTGCGAGCTCTTCCGCCTCGTCGAGATACTGGGTCGTCAGCAGCACCGTCGTGCCGTACTCGGCGAGCTCCTTCACGGTTCGCCACACCTCGACGCGTGCCTGCGGATCCAGCCCGGTCGTCGGCTCGTCGAGGAAGATCACCGGCGGGTTGCCGATAAGGCTCATCGCGATGTCCAGGCGGCGACGCATGCCACCCGAATACGTCGCCACCTTCCGTGTGGCCGCATCGGTCAGCGCGAAACGCTGCAGCAGGGTGTCTGCGACTGCGCCGGGGTTCTTGAGATGCCGCAGCTTCGCGACCAGCACGAGGTTCTCTCGCCCGGTGAGGATCTCGTCCACGGCGGCGAACTGCCCGGTGAGGTTGAAGGACTCCCGCACCTTGGCCGGCTGCTCGGTGACGTCGAAGCCGTTCACGTTGACCGTGCCCGCGTCCGCCTTCAGCAGCGTGGAGAGGATTCTGATAACCGTGGTCTTGCCCGCCCCGTTCGAGCCGAGCAGAGCGAAAACGCTGCCACGCTTCACGTCGAAGTCCACGCCGCGCAGCACACATAGCTTCTTGTAAGACTTCTCCAGGCCCTGCACATGGATCGCAGGTCCCTGGGCCTGATCGGTTGCCGGTGGGGCGCTCATGACAGCCAGAATGAAGGGTTGACGCAGCGTCAAGGTCAAGCCCGTAGGACAGACCCGATTCGTCCAAGACCACTTCGTCCGCTGCCGAGGTGGCGCGAGCACGTCGAGGCACCACCGACGTGCTGCCACACGCACTCGAACCCGAGATCGGGATCCGGGTCGAACGCGGCGCGATGGAGATGAAGCAGGCGATCGAGTCGACGGCACCTCAGGAGCCGATCATCGAAGAGGCGGCGCCCAGGCCATCGCTCCGGACGTGATCTGCGGTCGATCGCAGTCGTTGTGAGTAATCGCCGGTACGAGGAATGCGTTTCCCCGGCAAGCCGGGGAAACGACGTCGTCATTCACACCGAGGAGGTCACACCCGCCCGCCTCCTCCAGCCACTGCCCGCCTGACGCGCGGGCCGACCGCCGTCCCCGCCGTGGGAGCGGACGCGGTCGGCGGCGGCCGAAGATCCAGTCTTCAGGCTCTAGGCTTCTGCTGTGCCTGATCTTCCGTGGACCATCGGGACCGCGACCGGTGTCGGCTCCCACCCGGGCGACGATCCCGCCGAGGCGCTGCGGATCGTCCTCGGCGAGCTTCCCGACCTGCCGTACCTCCCGGAGCTGCCCGCGCGCGGGCCCGGCGCGGACATGATCGGACGTGCCGCCGGACTGCTCGTCGAACTGGCCGTCGCGCTGCAGCCGTCAGGGTGGCGGTTCGCCGACCGGCCGGGCCGGGACACGGTCCGCGCCCACAGCATGCTCGCCCGCGACCTCGACACCCTGGAAGAGCAGGCGGGGGAGTACGAGGGGCCGTTCAAGATCCAGATCGCCGGGCCGTGGACCCTCGCCGCCTCGATCGAGCTCAGGCACGGCGACCGAGCGCTCCGCGATCCCGGGGCCGTACGCGACCTGATCGCCTCGCTCGCCGAGGGCGTCGCCGCGCACGTCGCCGACGTACGCCGCAGGCTCCCGCGCGCGACGATCCTGCTGCAACTCGACGAGCCCGGCCTGCCCGGCGTCCTCGCCGGAACCGTGCCGACCGCGAGCGGGTTCTCCCGGCTCCCCGCCGTCGAGGCCCCGCTGGCCGAGGACGGTCTGCGACGGGTGATCGAGGCGACGGACGCCTTCCCGATCGTGCACTCCTGCGCGCCGCGCACCCCGTACGGCCTGCTGCGGGGCGCGGGCGCGAAGGCGATCTCGGTCGACGCCGCGTTGCTGCGCGGCGCGGACGAGGACGCGATCGGCGAGGCCGTCGAGGCGGGCACCGGGTTCCTCCTCGGCATCGTTCCCGGTACAGACACCCGCCTGCCGGCACCGAAGCGGTCGCTGAGCCGCGTCCAGGAACTGTGGCGGCGGCTCGGCTTCTCCCCGCGGGTCCTCGCCGAAGGCGTCGTCGTCACCCCCGCCTGCGGCCTGGCCGGAGCGAGCCCCGGCTACGTACGGGCCGCGCTGAAACATTGCGGCGAGGCGGCGCGGGTCCTGGCCGAGACCGCCGAGGACTGAGCGGAACCGACCGCGCGTCTCAGACGACGAAGGTTCGGCCGGATCACAACAGAACAGGGAGAGGTAGCTGCCATGGCGCCGTCGCGAGCGGTACGGGACGCCGAGGAAGAGCCCGCCGACGGGGGGAAGAAGCGCGGCTCCAGCGCCGGGGGAGCGAAGAGCCGGCCCGCCGCCGGGCGGAAGAGGAGCACTGCCGCGGGCGGGCGCAAGAAGAGCGGTGCGGCGGGCGCGCGGAAGAAGAGCGGTGCGGCGGGCGCGCGCAAGACGACCAGGCCCGCCACCCGGCGAAAGCGGTCCGCGACCAAGGAGAAGCGGATCAGGCACGCCACGGCGGGGTCTCCGTTGAGCGTGCTGCTCGTCTCGGTCGGCGTGCTCGTCGCGATGGGAGTCATCGCTCTCGCGGGCTGGCTGCTGACCTTCCCGCTGGACGACTTCCGCTACTCGTCGGGGCTGTCCGGTACCCAGGGCACGTTCACGGCCGTACGGTGCCACGCCACGGGATCCGGCAAGGACGGCTCGCGCGTCTGCACGGGGACGTTCGTGCCGGCCAAGGGCGGATCGGTCGATTCGTCCGCGCGGGTCCGCGACGCCCGGATCGAGGTCGGCAAGCCCGTCACGGTGCGTCGCAAGACCGACGGCGGGTACGTCCGGCCGGGTGCGGCGAACGCCGGGACCAACCTCGCGACCGCCTTCGGAATCGTCGCCCTCGCCGCGTTCCTGCTCGTCGTGCTCTGCGTGGCGCCGAAGAACATCAAGGTCGGCGGCTTGAAGCGGCTGCGGCAGAACCCCCCGCCCTGGGGAACGCTGTTGTCCATCTTCGTCCCGTTGTTCGGCGCCTCCTTGGTGTTGGCCGCCCTGTCCGCTCTTCTCGGCCACCTGCTCGCGCTCATCTTCTGACGGCCCGCCGCTCACAGCCGCCCCTCCCCGGCCGTGATGCCGACCGGAAAGCTCGGTGAAGGCGGCGGGGCGGGGCGATTTCTGCTTCGTTCGTCCCGCTTCGCGACGGCGATCCCCGAGCCTTTCGTGCAGCCGGGGACAGGTGATCGGGCCGGTCGAGGCTCGCGGGTCAGTCGGTGGCGGTGCCGACCACCCTGTGAGGGGTGATGCGGACGACCACGCGGATCACCTCTGGTGGCAGGTCGAGGTACTCCTGGCCGGCGCCGGGCCCTTCGTACTGCTCGGCCAACTCGACGGCCAGCCGCCGGCCGACGTCCTCGGTGATCACGGCCGTGCCGCGCACCTCGGCGTACCGCAGTGGGTCGTTCCGGTCGAAGACGGTGAGGCTGGCGCGTGGATCACGGCGCAGGTT
Organism: Actinoallomurus sp. NPDC052274; assembly: GCF_040679475.1. Classification (NCBI taxonomy): domain Bacteria; kingdom Bacillati; phylum Actinomycetota; class Actinomycetes; order Streptosporangiales; family Thermomonosporaceae; genus Actinoallomurus; species Actinoallomurus sp. NPDC052274. The sequence continues at coordinate 82,735 of NZ_JBFAUT010000015.1, read as the reverse complement.
CGTCTCCTTGCGCCGTCCCGCGGCGGTGGAGATGAGCAGGTCGTCGCCGTCCCGGCCCACCCAGACGACCGAGGTCTGCGGACTGCCGTCGGTGTTGATGGTCCCCAGGACCGCCGGGTTCGCGTCATCGATCAGGGCGCGCACCGTCTCGTTCAGTTTGGTCACGGACCCAACGTACGGGCGCCCCGCGCGGCGCTCTCCGATTTTCCCGTCATGTCCCGAGTGGTACAGGCGCCGGTCGGCGGCGGCCCCGCCGGGATGGCGGCCTTCCCTGCGGTGGTCCGAGCCGAAGGCTCGGCGAAGGCGGCGGGACGGGCCGGGCTTCTGCGTCGTTTGTCCCGCTTCGCGACGGCGATTACCGAGTCTTCGCGCGGCGTCGTCCGAGGAGCGGGCCGTCCGCTTCCCTGCCGAGACGGGTCCGGAGCGAATCCGGCGTGCCGGTCCGCTCGAACCCGCGTCCCTGGGGGACACTGCTGCTCTCGCCCGGCTGGTCGTTCGCCGGGTTCGCCGGCGCGGTCCTTCGTCGCCGCCATCCTGCTCGGATCGGCCAGGCGATCTTCTCTTAGGGGCCGCGTGACGGAGGCGGACGAAGTCCGCGCGCGGGGCCGCGCCGGACTCCGAACCGCAGGTCAGAAGTGTCGGTGGCGCGCGAGACACTAAGAGGCAGTGGCAGTCGCAGGCAGGGAGAGACACGTGGCGACAGGCGTACCCGACGCGGTTCAGCAGCGTCATGCGGAGCTGGCTCAGGAGCTCGACGAGGCCAACTACCGCTATTACGTCCTCGACTCCCCGACGATCAGCGACGCGGACTACGACCGGCTGATGCGGGAGATCCGTGCGATCGAGGACGAGCATCCCGAGCTCGTCACGCCGGACTCGCCGACGCAGAAGGTCGGCGCGCCGATCACGACCGACTTCGCGACGGTCGAGCACCTCGAGCGGATGCAGAGCCTGGACAACGCGTTCAGCACCGATGACCTGTCGGCGTGGCTGACCCGCGCGGAGAAGGAGGTCGGCTCCGTCGCCAACTTCCTGTGCGAGCTGAAGATCGACGGGCTGGCGGTCAATCTGACGTACGAGAACGGCCGGCTCGTACGGGGGGCGACGCGCGGCGACGGGCGTACGGGTGAGGACGTCACCAACAACATCCGCACGATCGACGCCGTGCCGCTCCAGCTCGAGGGCGACGACGTTCCGGAGCTGCTGGAGGTGCGCGGTGAGGTCTACCTGCCGGTCGAGGCGTTCGAGAAGCTGAACGAGGGGCTGGTCGAGGCGGGGAAGGCGCCGTTCGCCAACCCGCGCAACGCCGCGGCCGGCTCGCTGCGGCAGAAGGACCCGCGGGTCACGGCGCGGCGTCCGCTGAGCATGATCGTGCACGGGTTCGGCGCGTGGCGCGGTGGTAGGCAGCCGGACAGCCAGTCGGACTCCTACGAGATCATGCGGTCGTTCGGGCTGCCGGTCAGCGACCGGTACAAGGTCGTCGACGGCCTCGACGACGTACGGGAGTTCATCGAGTACTACGGCGAGCACCGGCACGAGCCCGCGTACGAGATCGACGGCGTCGTGGTCAAGGTCGACCAGCTCGCGCTGCAGCGGCGGCTGGGCTCGACCAGCCGGTGGCCGCGCTGGGCGATCGCGTTCAAGTACCCGCCGGAGGAGGTCAACACCCGGCTCCTCGACATCAAGGTCGGGGTCGGGCGCACCGGGCGGGTGACACCGTACGGCGTGATGGAGCCGATCAAGGTGGCGGGTTCCACGGTCGCGTACGCCACGTTGCACAACGCCGACGAGGTCAAGCGCAAGGGCGTGCGGATCGGCGACATGGTGGTCCTGCGCAAGGCGGGCGACGTCATCCCGGAGATCGTCGGCCCGGTGGACGGCCTGCGCGACGGCACCGAGCGGGAGTTCGTCATGCCGAGCGCGTGCCCGGAGTGCGGCACCGAGCTGCGCGCGCAGAAGGAGGGCGACGTCGACATCCGCTGCCCGAACGCCAAGGAGTGCCCGGCGCAGCTCCGGGAGCGGCTCTACTTCGTGGCCGGCCGGGGCGCGCTCGACATCGAGGCGCTCGGCTACGTCGCGGCGACCGCGCTCACCCAGCCGCTGGAGCCGGAGGACCCGCCGGTCAGGAACGAGGGCGACCTGTTCCACCTGACCGTCGAGCAACTGCTGCCGATCAAGTCGGTGGTCCGCGAGCAGCGCACCGGCCTGCCGAAGATCGACGAGAAGACGGGCGAGGAGAAGGTCGTCACCTTCTTCGCGAACAAGTCCGGTGAGCCGAAGAAGACGGTCGAGAAGCTCTTCGAGGAGCTGGAGAAGGCCAAGAAGCAGCCGCTGTGGCGGGTGCTGGTCGCGCTGTCGATCCGGCACGTCGGGCCGACGGCCGCCCAGGCGCTGGCGCGGGAGTTCCGTTCGCTGGACCGGATCGCCGAGGCGTCGGAGGAGGAGCTGACGGCGGTCGAGGACGTCGGGCCGACGATCGCCGCGTCGGTCAAGGAGTGGTTCGCCGTCGACTGGCACCGCGAGATCGTCGAGAAGTGGCGCCGGGCGGGCGTGCGGATGGAGGACGAGGGCGCCGCGGAGGGCCCGCGGCCGCTGGAGGGCGTGACCGTCGTCATCACCGGGTCGCTGGAGGGCTTCAGCCGCGACTCCGCGACCGAGGCCGTGCAGAATCTCGGCGGCAAGGTGTCCAGCTCGGTGTCGAAGAAGACCGGGTTCGTCGTCTACGGGGAGAGCCCGGGGTCGAAGTACGACAAGGCGGTCAAGCTGGGGGTTCCGCTGCTGGACGAGGCGGGCTTCCAGGTGCTGCTGGAGAAGGGGCCGGATGCGGCCAAGGAAATCGCGGCCGTCGGAGAGGAGTGATTGTCCCCAGAATCTGGTCATGCTGACCTGCGAGGCGATACTGTACGGTATCGATTGATTACTGAGGGGTGGTTCGGCGGCTGAGTGCAGGCGTAACGCAACGTGCGCAATCGGTTCCGCGAAGTTGCTCGGACGTCGTAGTCTCCCCTCAGCACTACTTGTGTCCGTCCAAACACCATCGCCTCCCCCCAAAGCGCAAGGTTTGGGTGTAACCCCCCGAGGACGTGATGAAGGACCCGAATAACACGCGGGACACGGTCCCGCGACGTGGCTCCCCGCTGTGGAGCTACGTCGTCTGTGTCACGGTGGTCGGCGTCGCGGCCCTTGCCACCTCGCTCGCCTACCTGAGCGTCGGCGACCTTCGGACGCTGGTCGGCGCCCCGCTCTTCTGGATCCTGGCGTTGCTGATCGTGTCCGGCGAGCTCAAGCCGATCATCACACCGGGCTCCACGGAGACCACCGGCGCGACCGTCTCCACGACCTTCACCTTCGCCACGCTGATCTACGCCGGCCTGCCGACCGCGCTGCTCCTGCACGCCATCGCCACGGTGGCGACCGGCATGCTGCGCCGGCGGGCCCTGCACCGCACCGCCTTCAACGTCGGGCAGTACACCCTGAGCTTCGCCGCGGCGGGGCTGGTGCTGCTGATGTCCGGCGTCACGGCGTCGCCGACGGACCCGTGGACGCCGCACGCCTTCGACCTGCCGGTCACGCTGCTGGCCGGGGTCGCGTACTTCCTGGTCAACCTCGTGCTGGTCAACGCCGCGATCGCGCTGCACGAGCGCACCTCCGTGCTCAAGACCATGCGCTGGAACCTCGGCCTGCAACTCCTCGTGCACAGCGCGCTGCTCGGGTTGGCGCCCCTGGTCGTCGTGGCGATGAGCTGGTCGGCGGCGTTCGTCCCGCTGTTCGTCCTGCCGTTCATCGCGGTCTACATCAACGCCTCGGTGTCGGTCAGCCGCGAGTACCAGGCCCTGCACGACGGCCTCACCGGCCTGCCGAACCGCAAGCTCCTCATCATGCGCACCGAGGAAGCGCTTGCACAGGCGCGCCATGAGGCCGAGCGGGCCCTCACCGCGCGGGGCCGGGACCACGAGCCGCCCCGGCGGGTCGGCCTGTTCCTCCTCGACCTCGACCGGTTCAAGGAGGTCAACGACACGCTCGGGCACCCGACCGGCGACCGCCTCCTGCAGCTCGTCGCGCACCGTCTCACTCACAGCGTGCGGCCCGGTGACCTGGTCGCACGGCTCGGCGGTGACGAGTTCGCGGTCCTGCTGCCCACCGTGCGTGACGCGCGCGGCGCCCGCGAGGTCGCGGCGCGGCTCCGGGCCGCGCTGAACGAACCGGTGCGCCTCGACGGGATGTCGTTCGACCTGGAGGCCAGCGTCGGCATCGCCCTCCACCCCGACCACGCGCCCGACTTCGAGCTGCTGCTGCAGCGCGCCGACGTCGCGATGTACGTGGCGAAGGAAAACCGCACCGGGGTTGAGATCTATTCACCCGATCGGGACCGCAACTCGCCCGAACGCCTCGGCCGCCAGGGTCAGCTCCGCCGCGCCATCGACCGCCGCGAGCTGGAGCTGTTCTTCCAGCCCAAACTGTTCCTGGGCAACGGCCGCCCGGTCGGCATGGAGGCGCTGCTGCGCTGGCGGCACCCGCAGAAGGGTCTGCTGACTCCGGAGCAGTTCCTGCCGATCGCCGAGCAGACCTATCTCATGCGCGGCATCACCGACTTCGTGGTGGACGCCGCGCTGACCCAGGTCGCGCGCTGGTGGAAGGCCGGGCTGCGCGTCCAGGTCGCCATCAACGCCTCCGGCCGCGACCTGCTCGACTCGGCGCTCACCGAGATGATCGCGGCCGGGCTGCTCCGGCACGAGGTGCCGCCACAGGCGTTGCAGCTGGAGATCACCGAGCGGATCCTGATGAACGAACCGGCCTACGCCGCCGACACCGTCCAGGCGCTCGCCGCACTGGGCATCCCGCTCAGCCTGGACGACTTCGGCACCGGCTACTCCTCGCTCGTCCGGCTGAAGAGCCTGCCGGTCGAGGAGATCAAGATCGATGCCTCCTTCGTCAGCCGGCTCCGCGAGGCGGGCGACGACGCCGTCATCGTCCGGTCGATCATCGATCTGGCCCGCACGCTCGGCCTGCGCTCGGTCGCCGAGGGCGTCGAGAACCCCGAGACCGAGCACCTCCTGCGCAACCTGGGCTGCGACGCCGGCCAGGGCTACCACTTCCAGCCGCCGATGACCGCGGCGGAGGCGACCGACTGGCTGCGCGAGCACGTCACGAAGCTCCAGGCGCCCGAGGGCGCGGCGCTCTGAGCCGCCTCCTCGCCAGGCCTGCGTAAACCGCTTGTTAACCGGTCGTGGCCGGTTCCAGCCGCCCTCTAGGATGGCTGGGAACCCATCGATCGCAGAAACGGTTTCGACATGCTTAACGAGCACGCCGCCCAAGGCTCCGCCGCCGCGGGCCAGGCCCGCGGCGGCGGAGCCATCACCCGCGATGAGGTCGCGCACCTCGCCCGGCTGTCCCGGCTGGCGCTGCGCGAGGACGAGCTCGACCACCTCGCCACCCAGCTCGATGACATCATCTCCGCGGTCGCGCGCGTCCAGGAGGTCGCCGCCGAGGACATTCCGCCGACCTCGCACGCGCTGCCGCTGACCAACGTCTTCCGCACCGACGAAGTGCGGCCCTCGCTCACGCCCGACCAGGCGCTGTCCGGCGCGCCCGCCGCCGAGGAGCAGCGTTTCAAGGTCCCGCGGATTCTCGACGAGGAGGCGTGAGCATGGAAATCATCAAGAAGAGCGCGGCCGAGCTGGCCGAGCTGCTCTCCTCCGGCGAGGCGTCGGCGGTCGAGGTCACCCAGGCGCACCTCGACCGGATCGCCGCCGTCGAGGAGTCCGTCAAGGCGTTCGTGCACGTCGACCCGGAGACCGCGCTCGCGCAGGCCCGCACGGTCGACGAGCGCCGCGCGGCGGGGGAGGCGCTGGGCCCGCTGGCCGGGGTGCCGATCGCGCACAAGGACGTCTTCACGACCACGGACATGCCGACGACCGCCTCCTCCAAGATCCTGGAGGGCTGGCGCCCGCCGTACGACGCGACCGTCACGCGGCGGCTGCGCGAGGCCGGGCTGGTCATCCTCGGCAAGACCAACATGGACGAGTTCGCGATGGGCTCCTCCACGGAGAACAGCGCGTTCGGCGCCACGCACAACCCGTGGGACCTGAACAAGATCCCCGGCGGCTCGTCCGGTGGCTCCTCCGCGGCCGTCGCCGCGTACGAGGCGCCCCTGGCGACCGGCACCGACACCGGCGGCTCGATCCGCCAGCCCGCCGCGGTCACCGGCCTCGTCGGCATGAAGCCGACCTACGGCGGGTCCTCCCGGTACGGCCTGATCGCGTTCGCGTCCTCGCTGGACACGCCGGGCCCGCTGGCCCGTACGGTGCTGGACGCCGCGCTGCTGCACGAGGCGTTCTCCGGGCACGACCCGATGGACTCCACCTCGATCGACCAGCCGGTGCCGCCCGTCGTCGAGGCGGCGCGCCGCGCCGAGGTCGCGGGCCTGCGGGTCGGCGTCGTCAAGGAGTTCGGCGGCGAGGGCTACCAGCCGGGCGTGCTGGCGCGGTTCCACGAGGCGGTGGAGCTGCTCGAGTCGCTCGGCGCCAAGGTCGTCGAGGTGTCCTGCCCGCACTTCACCTACGCGCTGCCGGCGTACTACCTGATCGCGCCGTCGGAGTGCTCGTCCAACCTGGCCCGGTTCGACGGCATGCGCTACGGCCTGCGCGTCGGCGACGACGAGACCCGCTCGGCCGAGGAGGTGATGGCGCTCACCCGCGCCGCGGGCTTCGGGCCGGAGGTCAAGCGCCGGATCATGCTCGGCACCTACGCCCTGTCCAGCGGCTACTACGACGCCTACTACGGCAAGGCCCAGCAGGTCCGCACGCTGATCGCACGCGACTTCGACGCCGCGTTCGAGCAGGTCGACGTGCTGATCTCGCCGACGACGCCGACGACCGCGTTCCCGATCGGCGAGCGCGCCGACGACCCGATGGCGATGTACCTCGCCGACCTGTGCACGATCCCGTCCAACCTCGCCGGCAACGCCGCGATCTCGGTGCCGTGCGGCCTGGCGGACGAGGACTCCCTGCCGGTCGGCCTGCAGATCATGGCGCCGGTCCTCGCCGACGACCGGGTCTACCGCGTCGGCGCGGCCGTCGAGCGGGCCCTGCAGGACCGCTGGGGCGGCCCGCTCCTGGCCAAGGCCCCCGAACTGTAGGGGGGAGGAACGGCGGCATGATCACCCGCATCGAGATCGACGGCTTCAAGTCCTTCTCGGACTTCAGCCTGGACCTGCCGCCGTTCCTCGCCATCATCGGCACCAACGCCAGCGGCAAGTCCAACCTTGTCGAAGCGCTGACCTTCCTGGCGCTCGCGGCCAACGAAGGGCTGGATGCCGCGGTTGCTGCCGTTCGCGGTGACGCACGCGGACTGTTCCGGCAGCGTGGGGACGGGTCTCGCTGCGAGAGGATCCGCTTCGCGGCTGAATTCCTCTTGGGGCGCGCATCGGATGAGATTCGACCAGGTCGCCGATCTCAATCAACTCGCTGGCGGTACGAACTCGAGCTGTCGTGGGGAGCGCCGCCCGGTCAGTTGGAAGGCCTGGTGGTCGAGGCGGAGCGACTGCTCACGCTGGATCGGCGGGTGGATTCATGGCCCGCTCGCTTCAACGTACCCGAGCAATGGCAGCGCGCCCGTTTCCGCTATGCGCCAGAACCCGTCCTGGGCGAAGGCGCTTCCCGCGCTCGTGATGAATCCCTGCTGAGGTTCTGGCAGGCATCGGATGCGCTCGATGACATGGTGTCGATTGGAGCGGAGTTCAGCGCGGTCCAAACGCTTCATCTCGAAGGCGAGGCGCTTCGAGCGGCCAGCGAAGTCGGTGGCCAAGCGTTCATGGACGTTCATGGACGTCACCTGCCGAACTTCCTGCGCTGGCTTAGTCGCGTCACCGGGGACGAGAACCGGCCGCTCGGCGTGGTCGCCGACATCGAGACACACCTCGTCGGGCTCGTACGTGAGGTCAGCGGATTCGAGATCGTCGAGGATGAGCGCCGACGGGACGTCAGACTCGAGTTCTCGTCTCCATACACCGGACCGATCGCGGCTGAGTTCGCCTCAGACGGCACGCTCCGGATGCTCGCGATATTGGCGGCTATCCACGACCCGCAGAAGGGCTTTGTGGTGGTGGAAGAGCCAGAGAACGGCGTCTTCCCAGAGCGCCTACGGCATCTTCTGGGGCTGATGCAGGAGTTGGTCACCGATCTCAACGCGGACCCGGAGCACAAATTCGAACCCGGTGTGACGGTGCCCGTACCGCTCAGGCAGGCCCTGGTGACCAGCCATTCTCCCGTAATCCTCGATGCGGTTGAGCGCGACAGGGTCGTTTTCCTGGACACGACCACCGTCCTGGAAGGCGGGGTGGCGAGTCATGTGACGCGCGCCCGCTGGAGGCGAGAGCCAGGTGGCCCGGCGAGCGGGTCTGGCGAGCGCTGGGCGCGGATCACCGAGTCCGAGTTGCGTCGCTTCCGGGCCGGGGTCGAGGAGCCGGTCTGATGCGTAGCCGCGTCCGTAAGCTTCCCGAGCCCGGATTCGAACCGGAGCGCGTGCACTCCGTGCTCCGGCCGAAAGAGGAGTTCGAGGCGATCGTCCGGCAGGTCGCCGGCCGGAAGGCCACTGGTGAGCATGGCGTACGCGACTATGTGATCCGTGTCGGCGCGACCGTCCAGATCGATGTACTGCGAAGGGTTCCCGCCTTCAAGGACTGGTGGGACGAGATGATAGAAGCACTGGAGAGGCTGGGATACCAGCATGGCTGACACGACGACGCTCGTGCCGTACGACGAGGCGCTGGCGAAATACGAGCCGGTGCTGGGCATCGAGACCCACATCGAGCTGGGCACGAAGACGAAGATGTTCTGCGGGTGCGCGACCGAGTTCGGCGCGGAGCCGAACACCCAGGTCTGTCCCGTCTGCCTGGGCCTGCCCGGGTCGCTGCCGGTCACGAACCGCTCCGCGATCGAGGGCATCATCAAGATCGGTCTGGCGCTGAACTGCACGATCGTCGAGTGGTGCCGCTTCGCCCGGAAGAACTACTTCTATCCGGACATGCCGAAGGACTTCCAGATCTCGCAGTACGACGAGCCGCTCTGCGTCGACGGCTACCTCGACGTCGAGGTCGAGGGGGAGACGTACCGCATCGAGATCGAGCGGGTCCACATGGAGGAGGACACCGGCAAGTCGCTGCACGTCGGCGGCGCCACCGGCCGGATCCACGGGGCCGACCACTCTCTCGTCGACTACAACCGGGCCGGTATCCCGCTCGTTGAGATCGTGACCAAGCCGATCGTCGCGACGGGCGACAAGGCGCCGCTGGTCGCGCGGGCGTACGCCACCGAGCTGCGTGAGCTCGTACGCGCGGTCGGCGTCTCGGACGTGCGCATGGAGCAGGGCTCGATGCGCTGCGACGTGAACGTCTCGTTGATGCCCAAGGGCGCGTCCGAGTGGGGCACCCGCACCGAGACCAAGAACGTCAACTCGCTGCGCTCCGTCGAGCGCGCCGTCCGGTTCGAGATCGAGCGGCAGGCCGGCGTCCTGGAGGCGGGCGGCAAGGTGATCCAGGAGACCCGGCACTTCCAGGAGGGCACCGGCACGACGACGAGCGGGCGCAGCAAGGAGGAGGCGCAGGACTACCGCTACTTCCCCGAGCCCGACCTGGTGCCGATGGCGCCGTCGCGCGAGTGGGTCGAGCAACTGCGCGCCGGCCTTCCGGAGCTGCCCGCCGCCCGCCGCCGCCGGGTGCAGGACGAGTGGGGCGTCGCCGACAAGGAGCTGCAGGACATCGTCAACGCCGGTGCCCTCGACCTGATCGAGGACACCGTGCGCGCGGGCGCCGACCCGGCCGCGGCCCGCAAGTGGTGGATGAACGAGCTGTCCCGGCGGGCCACCGAGCAGGGTGTCGACCTGGCCTCGCTGCCGGTCACCGCGGCCGACGTCGCGCGGGTGAGCGCGCTCGTCGCCGAGGGCAGCATCAACGACAAGCTGGCCCGGCAGGTGTTCGACGGCGTGCTCGCCGGCGAGGGCACGCCGGACGAGGTCGTCGAGAAGCGCGGCCTGAAGGTCGTCAGCGACGAGGGCCAGCTCGGCTCGGTCATCGACGAGGTCATCGCCGCCAACCCGGACATCGCGGACAAGATCCGTGGCGGCAAGATCGCGGCGGCGGGCGCGCTCGTCGGCGCGGTCATGAAGGCGACGCGCGGTCAGGCCGACGCCGGCCGGGCCCGTGAGCTGATCATCGAGAAGCTCACGAGCTGACGGCCGAACCGCCGGAACGAAACGGCGGCGGCGGCCGCCCCCCCCCGGGGGGGCGGGGGCGCCCCCCGGCGGGGTGGAGGGGGCGGCCGCGCACAGAGCGAGGGGTGGGGGGGGGGCCGTAACG